>PBME01000001.1 GCA_002721975.1 Campylobacterota bacterium
ACGCTAGTTACTGTTGCTTTGCTGGTGCTGGCTGCTTGTTGATCAAGATTAGCATCATTAGTGCTAGATTTATTTTCAGTTGACAAGATAGTCTTAGAAAGGTCTTTATCACTATTTTGCGTAACAACATCACTTGATTCAGCTAATGAATTTTGTCCGCTCGTAACTACACTTTTATTTTCTCCACCTGTTTTTTTAGTTATCAAATCTTTAGCTTTGCCTAACCAATCCATAATAGTATTAGCCCAACTTGTACCACCAGCTTGTATCAATATTGCTCGTTCTTGATTAGCAAGTTTTTGTAAAGCAACTTGATGCTCATGCTTTATATCTTTTGTTGCTTTTTCTAATCCTGACAATGTTTCTTCTTTGGTATTAGGTTTTTGCCCAACTGTAAACTTCTTTTTATTTTCTATCTCACTTACTTTTAATGACAACACAGCAAGCTCTTTTGATAACTTATGATTTTTATAATAATTTTTAGTATCTTTAATACTCTGAACCTTATCTACTATTTCCTTATATGTTTTTTTTACCATCTTTCCATCTGAATTTGTAACTTGATATTTAGCTGTATCAGTCATAAGAGCTTTTTTTGCTTTTTCTAAATTATTTTCAGCTTTTGTTATATCTTCTTTAAACTTTTGAAGCTCTGCTACTCTATCTTCAGCAACTGCTCTGATGTTTTGTTCAAAGTTCTTCTTATCTTTTTCTGATATGTTTTTTCGTTTAATTCGCTTAATTTTATCTTCTAAACGTGCAGCACGCTCCAAATTTTGTTTTTCAACTTCCGAAACATCTCGCTCTTTAATATCTTGTAACTCTGCTTTCAAATCAGAACTTGCAAATATATCGTTAAATATTTTTTTTACGCTATCTGGTATTTTTTTCGTGATATCTGAAGCACGTACTTGAACACGCGACAACCCTTCATTAAACATATCACCCAAAGTCTTTTTTGTATCACGAGCTCTACGAGCTTCAATTGCGGCCTGTTTTTCAACATTTTTTTCTATTGAACCAGAAGATTGTGTATCCTTTGCAACAATATCATTAGATAACGTTATTGTCTCTTTTGATGCAACATTACTTTGATCTGCAACACTTTGCTTATCTGCATTTGTTGCTGCTGTCATTTTTTTTGCATTATTTTGTGCATTTTGACGTTCAACAGCATATATTGCTGTGTCTTTTTCATTCTCAGTATCTTGCTTTGTAGCAGCTTTATGAGATTCATCTGCTTTCGTATTAAATGTAAAATCACCTTCATCAGAGCAAAATGTTATATCATTTATCTGTAAACACAATAGTAGTATTAATAACTTTGCGACTCTTTGATTATTCATTACTTACTTCCTTTTTTACTGTCTTCTTCAACTACATTAGAGCCATTGCCATAACCATTCAGGTACCTGATAAAAAATCATAAGCTGCCAAATAATAAAACATATAGTTATTAACATATACCCAAGAATATTAGCATAAAACAACACCCGTTTAACCCGTTTATGAAGTTCTTTTTGTATTTTGTACCATATCATATGATATTCAAACATACGTGATAGCCATGCAAAAATAACTATAAAACAACAAACTTCTATAAAAATAACTTCTATTGTTTGAGGTGTACCGAACAATTCAAAATTAGCTATATCTCCAACAGCCATGCGTACCATACTAGCAAGAAAAGCTAATACTAAGGAAAATATAACGTCTAGCCCTAACGATCTTAACGTACCATGAACAGCTAAGGCACCAGCATTAGTAATAGTTGGTATTAATTGTCGTAACATAAAACGTTTGATATATATAATCGGAATTAATGCAATAGCTATAGGAGGAATCAACCAAACTAAAGCAACTACTAATAAAGCTCCTTCAGCGGTAAACAATATAGTCTTGGTTACTAAACTTATAATTAATGCATATAAAATATATACAACATATAAAAAATAATTACGCTTCATCTGCTTCCTATTATTTATTTTTCGATAGCAACTTTAACAACGTCTAACGCTTTTTGAACTGCTTGCTCTTTAGATAATTGTGACGTATCAATTATCACTGCACCTTCTGGTACAACAAGAGGATCAATAATACGATTCTTATCTGTTTCATCGCGTTTTTTGAGCAAATCTAACGCTTCTTGTTGCGTCACCGTTATACCACGCTGTGCTTGCAGCTGCATAAACCTTTCTGCACGTATATCATCCGATGCAACAACATATAGTTTTACTTCTGCATTTGGAAAAACTACAGAACCAGTTACACGGCCCTCTATAACAATGTTTTTGTTGCTCGCTAATTGACGCTTATATACGCGAATAGCTTGACGTATTTCTTGCTGCTTTCCTAACTTAGCAGCACATGTAGTAATATCTATATTTTTTAAAAACTGTGTAATATTTACATCTTTAAAGTAAATAGTGGCTAATCCTGATTCATATTCATAACGAAACACACCACTTTGCAACAATGATGTGACATCAGCAACATCTACTGCTTCAAAACTTGTATCATCATACCCATAATACTGTTTTAATACGTATGCAACCCCACGATATAAATACCCACTGTTAAGACAAAAAAAATTCAAATGCTTAGCTAATAAAATTGCTAAAGTTGATTTACCACTACCTGATGGACCATCTATTGTAATAATCATACATTTCCTTACTAAGTATTCTTTATATGTACAACATCTATTCCAAGCATTTCAATTGTATAGCTACCATTCCAATAGTTTTGTGTTATTTGTCCTACAATATCAAAAGGTTCATCAGCTTGATTTACTAACAAATCAAATAATTCTGGTCTATTGAAAAATATAATTGGCTTAATAACTCCATCTGCAAAAACTAAACATTTAACATGTAAATCTTTTAACAGCTGCGGACGCTTAACCAACACCACACCAGATACATAAAAATATGGTTGTTGATTTTCATGACCAAATGGCTCAAACAATCTCATATCACTTATCATTTTAGATGAGAAATCTGATAATTGTGCAGTTGCATCAACTGTTAATTTTTGCTTTAAATCAAATTCAGTTAACTCATTTGCAACTTTTTTTTCAAGACGAGCTTTTAACTCTGGTAAATTTTCAACTTTTAATGACAGACCAGCCGCATGAGAATGCCCCCCAAAAGAAATTAACAAATCTTTTGATTCACGTAACGCATCAAAAATATTAAATTCTTGTATCGATCGACACGATCCTTTAGCAATGCCATCTTTTGTAATATGAAACAATAATGTAGGTCGACCAAATTGTCCTACTATACGAGATGCAACTAATCCTATAACACCCGCAGGCCAATCTGTACTCGAAGCTATAACAACATTTTCTTTATCAAGATCGATTTCTTTTGTTTCTACCTGTTTAATAATACTTTGTGTAATGCCACGCTCAATATCTTTGCGCGCTTGATTAAGTTCCAGCAAGACTTTACCAACATGATCAACGTTTTGTTTATTTGTACCAATTAAAAATTGTACCCCTTGACGAGGATCATCTAATCTTCCTAATGCATTAATCTGTGGAGTAATAGAAAATCCAATATCCATAGAAGACAAAACAGGTTTTGCAAATTTACTATTTTCTTTTAACACCTGTAATGAATAACTTTGACTTTTATTAATATATGATAAACCTTCACGGACCCAATAACGATTTTCACCTGTCAAAGGTACAACATCGGCAACGGTACCAAATAACAATAATTCAATAACTTTTCCAGGCAAATCTTTTTTTTGCCTTGTATACAATAGTGAAATTAATTTAAATGCAACACCTACACCTGCAAAATATTTGTATGGATATTGACAATCATCTTGATGCGGATTAACAATCACATATGCATCAGGCACTTTATCATGAGGCCTATGATGATCAGTGATAATTAAATCGACACCCAGTTTTTTAGCTAAGTCTGCCGGCTCAAACGCAGTAATACCGTTATCAACAGTAACAATAACTTTATAATTATTTTCTGCAGCTTTTTTAACAATTTTATTTGAAATACCGTATCCATCTTTAACACGATTTGGTAAGTAAAAATTTACCTGTGCACCAAGAGGTAACAATCCCATAAGCATCAATGATGATGACGTTATCCCATCCACATCATAATCACCAAATATGAGAATTTTTTCTCCATTTTTAATCGCAGTTTCGATACGTTCAACTGCTTTTATAGCACCTTTCATTAATGCCGGATCTGCAACATCTTTCTCGGCACTCGTTACTAAAAAATCTTGTATCGCTTCCTTGTCTGACATATCACGCGCAACAAGTGTTTTAGCCAGCGGCAAAGATAAAGAAAACTGTTGAGATATATCAACAGCTTTCTTTGAATCTATTCTTGGAATACCAACTAAATATTTGTAACCTTGAATAAATGTATAATCCATGAATAACCAAATTAAAAATTAGAAATAATACCTGATTTTTAGTTTAACTTATACACTTAATCTTGCAAATATTTACAATTTTTTAGCCCGTTTTATTTGTTCAAAAATAACAGGGTAATTTCAACAACCTAAAATTACCCTGCACATCGATCTTTAAATTGTTTTATACAATACTAAACGCCATCATTATTTATATCAGATACACCACTGTCATCTTGTGACTGACTTTGCTCTATAACAGCTGTATTAGTATCTGCTTTATTCTGTAATTCTAAACGGTTTTTTGCTACTTTTTGCATAATTTCTTTAATTGCGTCAACTTGCGATGAAAACACTGCATCCATCGTAGATACAAGATTATTAACATCTGCAGCTGTATACTTAAAATTCGTTGTTACATAAGGAGGTTTTGAATTATCCGTAATAAATGTAACATCTGGATAATCAGTTGTATCAATATTATAAGGCTCTTGAGATATATCAGATTTTGGTGTTGGGAAATAAATCAATGTCGGTTGCTCAGCATTATATTTTCGTTTATTACGAGGATCATTAAACACTGTCATCGGTTGAGACATTAATTTACTTTGTGTTACATTTTCCATATCAGGCATTGCAATACCTTTACGCTTAAAATAACGACTTGCATCAACAAGCGTAGGTACATCTCCATGATTTGAATCATACATAATCACAACATCTACTGCACGTTCTGATCTATCAAATAATAATGGCAACGGTATATTAAAGTACATACCACCATCAAACATACCTAATTTTTCACGATCTTTTAATGCACTTGTACTTACACCTTGAGAATAATTTGGAAATTGTGCATGGTTTGCTTCAGGTCGTTTGGCACGAACATTTTCATTAGCCGTATCAAGCATTTTGCGAACCCAAGTATCAACAGGTAATGTTATTTTTTTGCCTAAAAATTTAAAACTCGGCATAGGTAAGCCTTTATCAATAACATCATTTAATGATATTGCAAATGCAGAACCATACACACCTAACCAAGTTGCCATAGAATATTCAGGCTTATGCTCAGTTAACGTTCCATTTTTAAATTGTGACCCTAATGACCACACAGGAACAAATCCAAGAACTGTACTACCAGCTTCAAATGGTCCTGTTTCAAACCATTCATACTCTGTACGATAACCAGATTCATTTGCAGCTGTTGTTTTTAAATCAAACACCGATGAACATAGCGGTAAAGGAACATCGCCTGATTGAGCTAACTTAGTTAACTCAGACCATACAACATTTAAACGTTCATCTCCTACTTTTTGCAATGCAAAGTTACCAACTAATCCTCCCCAAATATTAATAGCAGTTAATTGTTGATCATAAGCAAAGCGCTTTGCAATATCTTTAATTAACGATTGACCAACTTGACCTTGTACTTGCTCTGGAGGACACGCACCTTTGACACTTGCCATACAAGAATAGTCTAAAGCTTTACCATACATTTGTTGTAATTGTTGTAATGATGTTTCATAATTTTTTGATAACAGACCTTTTAAATACATATAACTCCAAGGAGCAATTGTCCATGTTGATCCAGAAAGACCTGTTACATACATTGTTGCATCTAAAAACTTATAACGTGCTGCACCTATCATCATACCTAAAGTTCCAACCATAGCACGATTGCCACCACCACTAAATGAAAACGCTAATCTTAATGGTTGATCAATATCAAACTCTTCTTGCAACACTTGCTCTACTTTTGCACGTCTATTGGCAATAAATGTTTTTTCTTTTTGATCAAGGCTTAAACTTGTTTTTACTTGAACTTCTGTTTCTTTTTGTGTTGCATCTACAGGATATTGTAACTTAATAATTTTACGTAACCCTTCTGTACTAGGATCTTTATCACCTAAAACTTTTTTTAATGCTTGAGACGCAAGTTTATTTTCTAAGTCAGATAGTTTTTTTTTTACTGAATCAGGAACTTTACCTTGTAACTTTGCTACTTTGTCTTTTGCAAATTCACCTATATCTTCTGCAGCTGCACTACCTACCTCTGTTGCTATATTTACAATAACTTTTGCAGTTTCTTCTGCTATTTGATCAGAAGCTCTATCAACAACTCTTTGACCAGTCTGCTTTAAATCATCCCACCAGTCTGTTTTGCCTGACTGCTTATTTTGTTCAAGTATTTGTTCATACTTATTCGCAGCTTGTTTTTCAAAACGAGCCAACTCTGCTGCAGTCTGATTTGCAAAATCAGCAGAAGCTGTTTGTGACGTCAAATCAAGCGCTACTGCTCGCACAACAATTAATGCTTTTTCTGTTAATAACTGAATACCAGTAATAATATCATGCTGAGATGGCTTTAAATTTAAAGGATTAACATACACACCTTGAGCTCGTTCATAGTCATAATAATTTTTAACATATGTACGCTCAATACTTGTCATACGTGTTTCAAATGTTTGTACAGCGTCAGATAAATCAGCATAAAATTGATTTACTGCTGCTTTACTATATGCACCTAAATTAGATAATATTGCATTAGCGTCTTGAATAAAAAATGTAGCAGCTCGTTCTACTTGCTCTTTGACCGTTGTTAATAACTTTTTAGATTTGCGTATATCTTGTTCAGCTTTTTGCGATGTTGCAAGTGGAGATAATATTTGAGTTGCCCATGATTTATAAGGATTTAAAAATTTACTTTTATATATATCGATTTGATGCTTATTTTCATCTAAATTTTTCACATGATTCTGCATCTGCATTAATAATGTCTTAAACTTTTGTTGCTGTGTTAACGAAATAGATCCTTGTTGCTGAAATGTTTGAATAATATTGTACATTTCTTGAGTATTAGTCACCCATTGTTTATTCTGATCGTCATCTGTCATCGCCCTTCTTTTTTGAGATACTTTTGTCGGCTGAATCGAACTATCCATAACGTTATCTACATCAGTAGGTTGTATTCTTCTATCTTTTTTCTTAAAAGATCCTGTAACTGATTGCGATGCTGTATCTCCTTGACTCGTTGTTACACTATCTATATCTGATGCCATATCTGTATCTGACGATGTTGATGCTTGTTTTAAAGTTGAGTTTGTACTTGTATTGTTATTTTGATACTGCAAAGAAAGTTCTTTAAATGAATTATCAGTCGCAGTATTGTTATTGTAAACATAAGATGGAAAAGTAATCCATACATGAAACAATGCAACCAACATTCTTACTTTATTAAGCTTCATTCAATGCTCCTTACTATTATGTATTATAAAAATATTCCTTTTTTTATAATCATATTATGATATTTTTTATAATATTTTATTTATATACATTAAACCTATAAAAGGACTCTTATGTCGTATCATGTTACAAAAAAACTATTTTTGCAAATATCTTTTCTTTGTATGTTTACTACTACAATAAATTCAAATCTTTCAGATCAAGCAAAACAATCAACATATCAAAATCCTTGGAACTATTTAGAATATATTTTTGTCATCAAACCTGAACGTGAACTTTCTTTACTAACAGAGCATGCATTTGCAACTGTTGGAATACTAGGTGGACTAGCTGTTGCTAAAGAATATTTTTATCAACCAACTACTAGCCAAAACAAGACTATCACTAAAGATTCTTCTACAAATTATGATCCTATCAAATCAATTTATATTGCTGGTTCTGGAATCATGGCAGCTAAAGCAGGATATGGGTTATTTAACTGTGTAGCTAAACGTTATATTCATAAAAAAACACTTGCTGAATTTTTACAAAAATGGGATATCCATCGTATGCACTTACCAACATCATTTATAGAGTGTTTTGATGAAATAGCAACACTGTATAAAACCCAAGGAGATACTTTATTAACAAATATGTTTGTTGCAGAAGTATTTGAACTGATACAACATCATATTGAACATCATTTTGAAAATCGTTACAAAAAACCAGAAACAAAAAATAGTGATCCAATTGAAACATTTAAAAATTGCACAGAAATCTGGACAAATTTTAAAAAATAGTCAGAAAAAAAGCCTTCTAAGTAGAAGGCTTTTTTTCTGACTAATAATCTGACAATTTAAGCTGCATACTTTTTGTTAAAGCTTTTTAACGATGTTTCCAATACATCTAATTGATTATTAAGCTCTTGTAAATTTAATCCTTGTCCAGTTAACAATCTTTTTTTGTTTTGCATATTTTGTAATCTATACTTTTGAAAATTTCTTATATCATTAAGTTGCTGTTGCGTAGCTACTGTATCACTATTCATAATAGCAGCAATTTTATAATCCCAGAATACAACTTGTGCAATAAGTTCATTATATAACCTTTGTTGCGCATCAGTTATTTGTGAATTATCATAAATTTCTAAAAAACGATTCTTTTCTTGTTCTTGAACTCGCTCTCGATATCTCTGCATAGAAGTTTTTTCTGTAGATTTTGAACCAAATGATGGTTGAATTAACGTAGCAAAAAATACTGCCACAATACATCCATTTAATAACTTTTTCATAGTACCTCCAATAATTATAATAATTTAGATAAACTATTTAAATGTTCCTTCACCAAATTTAAAGACCCTTGAGCAAAACCATACCCCTGGGCGTTACGCGGTATACTTGTTAATTCTTGTTCATAGTCACTCAATTGCTGTGCTGTCAAATGTATTATATTTTTATGATGATCTGGAATTTGAATGTTTCTTCGTCCTACATACAACACGCTTAATTGACCTATTTCTTGATATAGTTTATTTGCATTAACAGTTAAACTGATTAAACGCCTTGTATTAAGTTTTTCTTGTGTAAGTTTTGTAACTGCATGACAACTTTGTTGTAAATACTCAAAATCACCTTCGTTAATATGACATCCATGTTGACGTAGAAATGATGCTTCTTCCTGCAAGTTTTGTAATGTAAAAAGTCTAAAGTTATCTACCCAATTAATATCATCTGCACTTTGTTGTTTATAATTAGATACAGTTTGAGCTAATACAGCATTACCTACTCTTTCCAATCCTTCATCAACTTGCTTATGAAATGCATCTAATCTATTACGCATCGCAAATTGAAATAACAAATTATTTCTACCAACATTTTGTATTGGCATAGTATCTGTATCTATCTTATCAGAAGATATTTCTTGTAATTCTACTTGTACAATCACATTACCTGAATTACTTTTTCCACTATGACTTTGTACTAAAGATTGTACCGATAAAGCTGGTACTTGTTCGGTAATACGTACACTTACATCATTATTGTTATTTGTATTTTTTTCTCTATCTGGTGCAACATTTACTATACTATTTTGATAATTTTTTTGTTTTATTTTTTTAACAGATTGTTTACTTCCTAACGGATCTTTTAATCCCTGCTTTACATAATCGTTCAAAGCTTTATTTGTTTTAGAAAGCAAACCAGTATCTGATGGTAATACAGCCGGCATAACTATAACTACTAAACAAAAAACCCCTAATTTAATGTTCATATAAAACCCCTAATAAAGCTCAAATTACACCAATGATAACGTTAATTTAAGCTGAAATTTAATTATAACTGATACTTTAATTATGCCAAAAAATTACAAATAGAGCAAAAGCCACTGTCGGTTTTTGCTCTATTTGATACTATTACACACAAAAACCACATGTGTATACGATATGTATGTCGTATCATGACCTAAATAAACAGTACAATTATTTCATTTGTACATGATGCACAAATAACAAGTGATGATTTCTTGCTGCAACATACCGCTGGATAAATTTCATATAGATATCTTGTAATTGATTTTTCACAAACTTTGATTGTATATTGTCGTCTATTATTGCATTATGAGCTTGCTTTTCTATAGATTGCAACTCTTGATCCCACCATGCAAACCAACTTTGATGATCAGCAGATACAGATATGGCTTATCAATAAGTTCTCGTAAAATTTTAATTTGTTTTTTATGAGCAAATCTAATTTGTTGAGATAATATAATAAATCTATTATTTCTTTCTAATAATAATGCAAATTCTTTATCTGATAAGGTAGCAATATCTGATTCTAGTTATTTATTTTGCATAAAACAGCTTATAGTCACCATCTGACATCCACAAAATGTCAACATCTAGAGCGTCTACTTTATCATATTTCCCTTAAAAGTAATTACTTCTTTTTTAAAGTTGGAAACAAAATTACATCTTTAATAGAAGTCGAACCTGTTAAAAGCATGACTAAACGATCTATACCAATTCCTACACCAACTGTTGGAGGTAAGCCATGTTCAAGCGCTAAAATGTAATCTGCATCATATTGATGAGCTTCTGCATCTCCTGCTTCATGTGCTTTAACTTGTTCATGAAATCTATCTGCTTGATCAAACGGATCATTAAGCTCATTGAATAAATTAGACAACTCTAATCCTGCTACAAACAATTCTGCTCGCGCTGCAAGATCTGGGTTATCTCCATCTCGTTTAGAAAGTGGTGAAACTTCAATAGGAAAGCCTGTTACAAATGTTGGTTGAATCAATTGAGATTCTACTGTTTCTTCAAATACTAAATAAATTTTTTCTTCTAAGCTCATATCAGTTTTAGGCAACTTAATGCGTTTTGTAGCAATAATATTATCAATTACTGATGCTTCTAAAGAATCAATATTGTTATATTTTTTAACTGCATTATGTAATGTAATGCGAGTAAATGACCCTTCAAAATTTAATACATGATCACCAAATTGTACTTGTGATGAAATATTAGCTTTTTTAATAATAAACTTAATTAAATGTTCAATAATATCCATTGCATAATGGTAATCTTGATGCGCAGTATAAAATTCTAACATCGTAAATTCTGGATTATGCTTTGTTGAAATACCTTCGTTTCTAAAATTACGATTAATTTCAAACACTTTATCAAAACCACCAACAACTAATCGTTTCAAATATAATTCTGGTGCAATACGCAAATAAAAATCTTGTCCTAATGTATTATGATGCGTTACGAATGGACGAGCTGCTGCGCCTCCAGCAATTGGATGCAACATAGGTGTTTCAACTTCTAAGTAACCTTTTTCAATTAAAAATTCACGACAAGCTTGTACAATTAAAGAACGTTGCAATAATACTTCTTTACTATTTTGATTACAAACTAAATCTAAATAACGTTTACGATATCGTACCTCAATATCAGTTAACCCATGAAATTTTTCTGGTAATGGATGTAAGCATTTACTTTGTAATGAATACTTTTGTACTCGAATAGTTATTTCACCACGTTTTGTTGCAAAAGTTGTACCCTGAATCCAAACAATATCACCAATATCTATATACTCTTCAAATTGAGCAAACGCTTCTTTACCAATAACATCTTCTCGTATATATACTTGAATTTTGCCTTGCTCATCTTGAATATGCATAAATGCTGCTTTACCATGTAAACGCATTGTCATAACACGGCCAACTAATGTATAGATATTATCGTCTTGCTCTGTAAAATTTTTAATCACCTGTTGAGAATATGTACTACATTGTTTAACTGCAGGCCAAGGATCAATGCCTTGTTCTTGCATTTTTTTTACTTTTTGTACACGAATTTCATGTTCTTCTGATACATGACCTAAATAATCTTGCAGTTCATTTGAATTATTATTTGAATTCATACAATATATCTTTACATTAGATTAACAAATTTTCTTTTAGTATAACGCACTTATTCATAATGTAAAAAATCATTTCTCATGAATACGTACAAATGTAAAAGGATTTTTACCACAGTACGAAAAAGCTTTATTGTCTTCTTCAGTTACTGGGACAGTAGCCATATATGAAATACCATGAATATTATATACTTGATGCTCAGGCATATTTTGTAAACGCTGCTCAACTAAAGCATTACGTTCAAGATATAAAGTCTCTAATCGTTGTTGCGCATCATAAATACCAGCTATTTTTCCTACAACTAAACATGCTCGACGAATATTCCCCTCTAGCTCTTTATCAGACATACTCTCTACCCAAACCTTAAGTTTATCTTCACCAGAACAATATAGCTGATGCAACATACAGAAATTACATATGATACATAGCAAAATACCCATTGTTTTTTTAATCATACCCACCCTTTTATAATTATTTAATATGTTACATCGTCTTCAACATCATCGATTCGTTCAAATCTATATGTATAATGATTTTGTTCCTCGATACTCAATTTAAATTTTTTTGATGAAAGTTTAATTTCCTGATTATGCTTAAGCTTTTTTAACGAATGATTAGTTATCTCATTTGCTACAAAACACATAGAAACAATATAACGGTTAGCATATTCAGCTTGATAATTTTCATGAGCAAGATAAACCTTACAATCTTGTCTACAATATTTTGCTTTTGCATCAAATTGTCGCATTGCTTGGTCTAAAAAAATTTCAGAAATTGTCTTAGATGTTATTGTGCAAAAATGGATGTTACATAAAAAAATTGCAACGACATACCATCTAACTTGCATATTAATCTCCTTTTGACTAGGAGCTATTGTACAATTTTTATTGTTTTATTTGCAAGACATGAAATCGATTATCTTCTGTTACTCCTTTATAAACAAACTCTTGTCCTTCTAATACTACTTTTTCACTACGAGCAGCCAACATCATAGTGCGTAAGTATGAAATGCAAGGTACATACAATTTTTGTAAGACATCCGCTTGATTATATGTACCAATAACTTGTCCTTTACCCATATTCCATGCACGAGTATCTGCAAACTTTGATGTTTCTAAAACTTTATAAGGATTTGTACGCTTTAAAGGATATGTATACCCTTCTAGCAAGGTAGTAGCATAACTTTTATTATCTGCAATAATAAAAGTTGGAAACATTACCAATATTACAAAAATATAGTTTGACATATAATCACCCGTAATTTTTTTAAAACCGTATCTGCCCATATACACCATCATAACCTGGCGTAATTGTCACATCACCTCTACGTAACGCATCTATAGAATGTGCAATGTTTTTATTAGATACTTGGGCTATGTGCTCTAACGGAGCTGTTAACAAAATAGTAAATTCTGAACCAATTTCTTGTAACATCTGATGATACATTTTTTGCACTCGTTTACTTGTTTCAGACATGCCAATATGAAATGACAAAATATCAAGCAAAGGAACAATTTGATAATGTTTTCTTACATACATGCTTGCTTGCTGTTGAGTACGATCTGCTAACTCATTAACACGATTATGTACACCAATCGTTACTGTTTTATGACAGCTTGGACATATAGATTTATGATCTAACGTTTCTTGAGGCGTTAAATAAACGTTACACGCACGATGACCATCACCATAATACTTACCACGTTCAGGAAAAAATTCTATTCCAGCTACTAATTGCTTAGGATCATTTTTCTTTAAAGCATCTGTAATACCAAAATATGACAACTCAGTATCCATAATATTAGCCTCTCTACCTAACTTTTGAACTGAATGAGCATCAGAATTACAAAGCAACGTAAATTTGTCTAACTCTGAAATCTGTGCATTCATAAGAAAGTTAGAAGATAATCCAGTCTCAATAGCATAAATATGTTCAGTAAGTTCTTCAAAACAATCATATATTGAATCAAAACCTGATTTAGAACCTAACATACCAAACCATGGCGTCCAAATATGAGCAGGAATAACCATACAATCTGGTGATGCATCTAAAGCAATTTTAACAATCTCTTTTATATCACACCCAAGAATTGGACGACCATCTGCAGCAATATTACCTATCTTTGATAACTCTTTTGAAATTTTTTCAACTGCTTGAAATGATGGAGCTAAAATAATTGTATGCGTTTTATAACAACGACCATTACGTTTAAAAATAGTACTCACTTCTGCAGTTAACATAAATCGCTGCATAGCTTTGCAAGAAGTATATACTTTTGACTCTACATGTTTGTGATGCTTAGGTGTCAACTCAAACAAACCTGGTTCTGCTTCTTGCAAATGTTGCTTTAATTCTTGTTGCCATAGCGGATGAGTAAAATCTCCAGTACCCATCATCATAATACCCTTTAACTGTCCCCATGTTGCTAATGCTAGTAAATCCATATACTTTGAAGTTGCATGAGAATATTTTGAATGAATATGAAAGTCTGCAATAAAACGCATGTATTAAAAATCCTAATTTGATAGTTACGAATAATAATTTTTAACGTACTTCAATACTGCTTTTTCTTTTCCTTTTGCTTCTAACATAATTGCTACTTTTTTACGATGAGTATCAAAACATATTGTTACGTAATCTGCATGTGTGTATTTTTTAGATCGTTTTTTCTGTGCTATATGAACAATAGGTTCAATATCTTTAGGCCATGTTTTATATGCTAATAAAAACGCTTCTTTTTCTGAAAGCTCTCCAGGATGTAAATCATGGTGTAAATTATCAAACACTATAGGAATACCTATTTTTTTATAAACACCATCATACAACTCTTGTACTGTATACAAAGACTCTTTATCTTCGTTTTCAACAGTCAAACGTTTGCGAACTGATAATGATAATTTCTTAAAATTTGTACAAAACCTTTCTAATGCTGCTTCTTTATCTCCATAAGAACCACCAACATGTATATTGATTTTAGAGTAAACAGTTTTAGGCAAATTCATATAATCCATAATTGACCCATGAAATTCTAAATCATGTAATGTTTTTTTGACAACATCTTTATTAGGAGAAGCTAATACATCAAACTGACCTGGATGAAATGTTAAACGTTGTTTATATTTTTTTGCAAGTTTTCCAACATGTTTTAATTGTTTAATAATATCTTTTGATTGCGGTAATTTATCTATGGTATACTCAGATGACCACGGAAACATATCAGAAAACATTCGATATAATTGAATATTGTGTGCATAATTCCACTCTATTACTTTTTCTAAATCAGATAAATTTTGCATGGCCAGTTCGCCAGCATATTCAAGCCCTTTAGACTTAAATGTTTTTTTTATCATACCGCGATTAACACGAATGGCTTCAGACACAGGCTTAATATCTGCTAACGTATTATTAATACAAGGATACCCTACTACTCTTTTTACTCCCATATTATTTTCCTAATGCTTCAATATAGCGATCTTGTACGTATTCCCAATTTACAACATTCCACCAAGCTTGAATATAATCAGGACGACGATTTTGATAGTTTAAATAATAAGCATGTTCCCAAACATCTAAGCCTAAAATAGTTTGTGATCCTTGTAACAAAGTTGCATCTTGATTAGCTGTAGAATAAATTTCTAATTCTCCTTGTTGGTTTAACGCCAGAAAAGCCCAACCACTACCAAACCTTGTTTTAGCAGCTATTTCAAATTGTTCTTTAAATTTTGAAAAATGACCAAATGTTTTTTCAATATCATCTAATAATTTACCCCTAAGTTCTGTTCCATCTTGTTTCATCATTTCCCAAAACAAAGAATGATTATAATGTCCACCACCATGATTACGAACAGCAGATTGAAGCGATTCAGGCAAACTAGTAAGATTACTCAATAATTCTTCAATAGATTTATTTTGCAAATCATCGTGACCATCTAATGCTTTATTTAAATTATCAACGTATGCTTGATGATGTTTATGCAAATGCAATTCCATCGTTTTAGCATCAATATATGGCTCTAATGCATCATAACTATATGGTAATTTTGGTAATTTAAACATATGTATATCCTAGGTTATTTTTTAAAATACACGGTTTCATTATCTTTTTTCATCAACAATCTCTCCCGCGCCATTTTTTCTTTTTCAAAAGCAGTTTGACTTGTTTGCAATACTATTTCGAGTTCAACTATTTTATTACTTAATTGATTAACTTCTTCAGTTAATTGTTTTTTTTGTTCTTGTAATGCAGTAATAACATGCCATCCATTGGGACCAAAGTAATATAACATAAGAAATAGTAATATTTCAAAAATCAATACTATGCCTAGTAATTTTTTTAAAAAAGGACTCATCTTATATCTTTCTTAACATCATATAAACACAATTATACGACTGTACGAAAAATTTTATTTTTTTCCAATTATGTTCTTAATTAACCTTTAGATTTATTTTTTTTCGGCACTATCAAAACTTTATTTTGCCTACCATTTTTCTTTTGTTCTATCTGATTTGCGGAAGCAATAGCTATTCTCGCTTTCAAAATTTCTAAAGACTCATTACTTACTTTTTCTAAGTTACAGGTGTCATTAAAAGTACAAAGATGCCCATTTTGTGCTATATCTTGGCATGTCAAATAATCTTTAATTCTATACCTGCTCCAACGAAGTGGTATAGTTTTTGAAATACGTATTGGTCTTTGCATATCATCAGTGCGAAATTCAAATACATATATTTTCCAATTTGCAACATCTTGAGAAAATTGAGAATGCCAAACATCTTCACCAGATTTGCAAACCTCAACATTCCAATCTAAATAACATGACCCTATGCCTAGACAGGAAGAGGCTATTTCTACTGGTTGATCAGTTAGTCTCATTATACCTTGTTTAGGAACTGTACAATCATCACTATCGCTATAATAAAAAGAAATTTTTATAGCATGAATGTTATCTAAAGATTCATACCTTAATTGTTTAGCATTATCACTCGACAGAGAAATACAAGATAATAATAACAACTGGACTAGTAAATAGCGTTTCATAAACAACCTTATTTGAAGTATAAAAATAATATCAACATATATGTAAAATAGACGATAATCTAGCATTTTATTATATAACCGAGACAAATCGAAACTAATTACACTCTGAAAACATATCGACATTAAAGGCTACTAGCTCACATATTTTTAACAAATTACTCTAAAAAGTTGACAATATGAATCAAAAGCGTTACCTATATAGATAAAGACAATATCTTAACCAAACGAAAAGGGTTTTTGTGAAACGCAAAACGAAGTTTCGAATTTATATGTCATTTGCGATGTTTTCAGTATTTGCATTCTTCTTTACGTTAACTGCTATTCACCCACCATCATTACAAGAACGAAATTACTCAGTAGAAAAAAATTAAAAAATATAGCTGCGATTATAACAATCGCAGCTATTATACTATCTAATACAAAGTGTCTTCTATGCAATCTGTATCATTAATTGATAAATGATTGCACACATCCTTTTACCAAAGAACTTGGAATTACTTTACCAGTTGATGTAACAATTCTAAAATCATTATCACCATCTAGCAACAATACTGACTGTGTCCGTTCAGCATAATTTGCATATGTTTTAATTGTTGCAAGATCAATACAACCAGCTACTTTCATATCCTGTTGCGAAGCTGTTGTAACAGCAAGCATAATTAACAATACTGCTTTTTGACTCGTATGATTAGTTAATCTTTTTGCTAAATTATAAGCTATCTTTAACAGCTTATCTTTACTTATAATGATACGCTGAAAACCTTCTTGTTGTTCAAATTTTTGTAACTTATCTGCTAGATTATCACCCAACTCATCTTGCAAAAACAATATTGCTGCTTGACGATCAGCAGAACCTAAACTTTTAAGTTTTTGACGAATTTCGCTACCACAAGGCATATCAACAAAAGGAATACTTTTGTCTGGTAATTGTGTTGCGATATTGTTTACATCAACAGCTTTGCTATAACCAAAATTTTGGTTAAATAAAAGCTTTGTTTTATTAATAGCATTTTGACTTAAACCAGCTACCATAGCTAGCATGATTCTAAACATCGTAACCATAAAAACCTCCATTTCATGCTACAAATCTATACTTTCACTGTTTTTTACTCTATTTAGTATCTCATATATAGAGTTTTTGAGCAAAAGGTCTTGATCATTTTAAAATCACTATTTTATATAGTAATTAATCACAAAATAAAACTACTTACCAAGATTTTGCAGAAGGTGTATGTACAACCATCAGAGGTCCACCATCATCAGAATCAGAACGTGCTACTACTACGATATTTTTTTTCATGCAAATCTCTGCACTTTCAAAGTCTTCCCTAATTTGAAATAAAAAAATTGGGCGCCAAATGCGCCCAATTTTGTACAAATTTGAATATGCAAATTAACGTTTTGTAAACTGAAACTTTGCACGGGCTGCTTTTTGACCTGGTTTTTTACGTTCTTTCAAACGAGAATCAACAGTCAAGAAGCCTAATTTTCTACATTCAACTTTCAATGTTTCATCAAAGCTTACTAATGCACGAGCAATACCTAACTTAACAGCATCAGCTTGAGCAGTAAAACCACCACCTTTGATGTTAATGTCTGCTGTCATACCTTTTGTTAAACTCGAAAATGCATTAAATGAAGCTTGGCCAGCGGCAGAAGCTGTAGGAACATCGAAATATTCATCAAATGGTCTACCATTAACAACTATTTCACCTTTTCCTTTTCTTAACCATACACGAGCAACTGCTGATTTACGACGACCAACTGCTTGAGCGAATGGTGCATTTTTTTCTTTTTTGCCTACAGATGCTTTAGCTTTGCTAGCAGCAGATTTTGTTGCCGCCTTTGAAGCTGTCGATTTTGCTGTAGAAGCTTGCGCCTTTGCCATAAAATGAAAGCCTTTCTTAATACCAGATAATCTATAAAATTCAAGATTTTTATATTTTTATAATACTATAGATACCTAAAAAGTCAAAGCTCAAATAAAGCATTAATCTTGCAAGGAATACGGACAAAGCTCTGCTAATTCTTCTCCCTGATAATCACATAATTCTGAAAACGCATCGCTATCAATGTCTTCTTCAAATGCTGAATCATCATAATCACATAAACACGTGCCACATTTGTCACTAAAAACATACTGATAGGTCTCATATAATAATGAGTCATTATTTCCATGACCGCTATCTATGTGTCGAAATCCTAATTCAGTTAACATAGCTATTTGATCTTGCGCGATATGTCTTACATCAATATAAATTACAGCAACATCAGAAAAATAATCTAATATATCAAACAACAATTTTCTCAATAAATCTAATGATGCAAATTCAGGTGACATAGCCCATTGACGTATATATACAACAGCATTGTTATCTATATTACATGAAAGATATCCTATAGTTTTATCATTTTGAACAGCATGAAAAAACATAGTATGTTTTTCTTTTGTAAAGTAATCTTGTTCTTCTGTATCAAATACTTGTTGTAAAAAAAATTTCAAATCAGGAACCCGAAGTTGAGCTAACGAATAATCTTGATATGATGAGATCCAACTTTTAACAAACAGCTCTCGCTGTTGAGACAAATCAAAACTTGTAATAGGCAAGACCGTTGCAGAACTAACAACTATATCAGTTGTAAACAATAACAAACTTATGGAGAGTACCAATAGACGCTTCATTCCTCATTCCTTTTTTATTTATAATTGCTCTAGCTCTTCTAGCCTTTGCTGGCAATCAATACAACATTGTGCATTGGGATTATATTTTAATCGCTTTGTAGATATTTGTTCACCGCATTCTTTACAAATTCCGTAATTGCCTACTTCTATAGCTTTTAGCGCATTTAAAATATTTTTATACTCATTATAATCAGTGTCTTGTAAAGAGTTTCTCAAAGCTTCCATTGTCACAGACATTACTTGATCTCCTTCATCTTGAGATCCTGTATCTGAAATTTTTTCTTGTGACATACTTTCGAGTCCTTCTTCTAATTCTTTTTTACGAATTAAAAGATCTTCTTTAATTTTTGCTAACTCTTCCTTTTTGAACATGCTCCATTCTCCTTTTTTTTTGAAAAAATATTTGCAAAACTTCTTTTGCTTTTTTATATTCCATATATTCAAGACTCATTGAAAGATTTTTGTAAATTCCAGACGTTATTGCTTTATCTATCGAAATCCCAAACTTTAATGATTGTGCTCCATAGACTACTCGAGCTACTCGTGATAAATATAAAGCCCCAAGACACATCATGCAAGGCTGTACTGTAACATATAATGTTGTATTCAACAACCTCCAAGTCTGCATTTTTTTTGCAGCTTTTTGCAAGACTAACATTTCGGCATGGGCTACTTGCGTTTGTTTTTTTTCTACTTGATTATAACCTTGCGCTATAATAACACCTTGTTGATCAACAAGCACTGCACCTATGGGAACCTCATCGATACTATTTGCTTTACTCGCCTGCTCAACAGCCTTATTCATATAAAATTGATCTGTTTTCATACATAACCTTAAAACCTGTAATACACACAGTTTATAAAAAAATTGGAAATATTTTTAATAATTTACTAGACTGAAATTGTATATTAAATAAAATTTTTTCGAAGAAATTAATCTATAAGAATCAGAGGATCCTTGTGGCAGATAAATCTGATAACCCTTCAAATAAAAAAAATACGAAACAATATTCAGCAGACTCTATTAAAGTTTTAGAAGGTCTGGAGGCTGTTCGGAAAAGACCAGCCATGTATATTGGTAGCACTGGTCCGCAAGGATTACATCATCTCGTATACGAAGTTGTAGATAACTCAGTTGACGAAGCTCTTGCAGGATACTGTACAGATATTAAAGTCATTTTACATAATGATGGATCATGTTCCGTTGAAGATAATGGTCGTGGTATTCCAATTGATATGCACCCGACAGAAAAAGTACCTGCTGCTCAAGTTGTACTAACCAAGCTTCACGCTGGTGGTAAATTTGAAAAAGATGCATACAAATATTCTGGTGGTTTACATGGTGTTGGTATCTCAGTTGTAAACGCACTCGCAACAGAATTACATCTAGAAGTATACAAAGATGGAAAAGTGTATGAACAATCATACAAAATGGGTGAACCTGCTACAGAGTTAACCGTTACGGGTAATACCAAAAAGCATGGGACTAAAATCACATTTAAACCTAATCCGCAAATTTTTGAAGAAACCGTAACGTTCAGTTTTGATACACTTGCAGCTCGTTTACGAGAACTTGCTTTTTTAAACAAAGGTTTAAAAATATCAATTGCTGATCAAGCAAATAAAAAAGACCATACCTTTTTTTATGAAGGTGGTATAGTCTCATTTGTTGAAGCAGTCAATACTAAAAAGAATCCTATCTTCAATGAGATTATTAGTATTCATGACGAAGATGAAAAATACGTTCTTGATATTGCTATGCAATATAACGATGGATACAAAGAACAAATTTTTTCTTTTGTAAACAATATCAATACTATTGATGGTGGTACACACGTTAGTGGATTTAAAGCTGCATTAACAAAAGCTTGTAACAAACGCGCACAAACATTAAAAGTGCTTAAATCTGGTGAATCTTTTTCAAGCGAAGATGTTCGTGAAGGATTAGTATGTGTTATCAGTATTAAAGTACCTGAACCACAATTTGAAGGTCAAACAAAAGGTAAGCTTGGCAACAGTGAAGTAAAAGGACTTGTTGACTCTTGGACTTTTGGCAAACTTGATGAGTATTTTGAAGAAAATCCTGCTATTGCTAAAAAAATATTACAAAAAGCAGAACTTTCCAAGCGTGCTCGCGAAGCTGCAAAAAGAGCTCGTGATATCACACGTAGAAAAACTGCTCTTGAAGGATCTGTTTTACCAGGTAAGCTAGCTGATTGCTCTAATGAAAGTCCAGCTGATTCAGAATTATTCATCGTTGAGGGTGACTCTGCGGGTGGATCTGCAAAGCAAGCACGTGACAGATTTAGCCAAGCAATCTTGCCTTTAAAAGGTAAAATCTTAAACGTTGAAAAAGCACGCCTTGATAAAATGCTTGCTAACGAAGAAATAAAATCTTTAATATCTGCAATTGGATGTGCACTCGATCAACAAGAATTTGATTGCTCAAAAGCTCGCTATCATAAAATTATTTTAATGACTGATGCTGATGTTGATGGATCTCATATCAGAACTCTGCTTTTAACATTCTTCTTTAGATACATGAATCCTTTAATTGAAAAAGGTTATTTATATATTGCACAACCACCATTGTATAAAGTTAAAATTGGAAAACAGTCACAATATTTAAAAGATGATTCAAGCTTACGTGCATTTATGTATCAATGGGCATCTGAAAATGTCTCATGCGCTACAGAGAAAAAATCATTATCAACTGTAGAGTTCACAGAAATTTTAGAACAATTATTATCATATGAAACGACTAATCATCGTGTCAGCTCTCACTTTAATTTAGAATATCGTCACTGTCATAAATTAACTTTATTCATTGCACAAGAAAATATTACAGATGTTACAAGCTGGCAAAAAATTGCAGAAGCTTTACAACCAAGGTTCAAAGACTTTGAAATCGAAGTAGTTGAAAAACATACACAACCTATCGATGAGGAAATCAATACAGATCTTTCACCAGAAGATGCTGAAAGCGTATTAGAAAAAGAATATGAAATAGCGTTTAAAAAAACAAACTTTTCATGGTCAGTTTCAACAGATTTCTTTACTTCTAAAGAAGTTGCAACCTTAGTAAATAAGCTAAAGCCATTATTGCCTTTCGAAACCGGTACTTGGAACTTGTCTGTTATTGATAAAGATCGTTCAGAAACAGAACAAGGTCTCATGCAATTTATTTTGGCTATTGTTAATCTAGCAAAACCATACATGACAATTCAACGATACAAAGGTCTTGGTGAAATGAACCCTGATCAATTGTGGGAAACAGCTATGGATCCTAAAACACGTACATTGCTACAAGTATCAATTGAAGATGCTCTTGAAGCAGATACATGGTTTAGTACCTTGATGGGAGATGATGTATCAGGTAGACGTCAGTTTATAGAGCGTAATGGTCGCTTTGTAAAAAATCTCGATATTTAAAATCTATAAGATAAAAAAGAAGAGCGCTACATGTAGCGCTCTTCTTTTTTATCTATCTAAATTTACTTAACTAACTAGCAATTCTTCACTACTAATTTCAAAGACATGTACTCAAAACAACAAAGTAATTTTTTCTCTTCATAGCTCATATAAGAACTTTAAAACATATGGTAACAATTGCACTTTTATAGCTTTTTGATACGATATTAAAGAGGTTATATAACGTAAGTAAAGGATCTAATATGACATTAAAAACACTAAATCTGAGTGTTTTAGCGATTTGTCTCAATATGGCGCTATGTAATGGGATGGCAGTCGATAAAAATAAAAAACCAACTATTGCTACTGTGATTCCTGCTTGTGACAGTAATGTGAAAAATGTCATTTTTGATCTAGGAGAGGTACTATTTACAGCTCCGAAATCAAAGCGTAGAGCAATTATTTTACCTATGATCTTGCAATATCCCTCGCTTATTTATACTTTATGCACACGAAACATCAAAAAAGATTTATTTAAAATATTAAGCGATATTCCTGCTCAAACTTCTTCGTCAACAATGCCTATGTATAATGATGACGAACAAATGCCACAAATCATGGTCGATTGGATGACTGGCAGACCTCATCAAGAAATTTTGACTACTGTGCAAGCACATATTGCTCAACTTAAAAATTCTACTGCAGAAAAGGCATTATTTACTAAAATTACACAATTAATGTTTGAACCAAACAACTTTGTCGAAGCGATGGAACCGATCGAGCCTATGGTCAAACTCGTCAAAGCATTAAAAGCTAATAATTATCGCTTGTATGTATTATCCAATTGGGACCATGAATCATTTCCACTTATGAGAAAAAAACATAACAGAATATTTGATATGTTTGATGGAACCTTAATTTCTGGTACAGAAAAAACAGGTAAACCTGATATTAAATTTTATAAAAAATTATTACGCCAAAATAAAATTAAAGCTCATGAGTCGATATTTATTGATGATGAGCCGCACAATATAACAGCTGCTAATAAAGTTGGTATTTATGGCATCAGAAAAACATCAACCTTATCTGTGTGTGAAGAATTAGAAAAATTAGGCGTATTAAAATTATCTTCATAAATTTGTAATGCTTTCATGCTATACATGTATCTCTCTGCACAAATACGCATATCACAGCAATATTATTTTTATATACAAACATTAATGGTTAATACTTTTTATATACATTACTAAGTCAAACCATATAGAAATAAATATATTTAGTGTACACTTTTATAAGTAATATAGCCTAAAATGAAGGATTACTATGAATATAAGAATATTAAAATCGGTCATATTAACAATAAGCGTGATCATACTTGGCTATAATGCCTTTGCTTTTTTACAACAAACCAAAACACCTATCTACACCGTAAACCCTGCTCAAGAAAATGCTATTAAAAACATTATTTTTGATGTAGGAGATGTTTTGTTTTCAACTTCACGCATGAAAAAAGTGTATACGCTACTACCTTTAACAGTGCAACATCCATCTTTGTTATATAAATTTTTAACAAGTAATATTAAACAAGATATCCTTACTATGTTACATAACGTTCCTGCTAATACCTCTAGTGAACATCATGCTATATATCATGAAGGTGCCAAAATGCCTCAAATTGTTGCTGACTGGATGGCTGGTAGATCTAATAAAGAAGTACTAGCAGCAATAAAAGATCATCTACGTAAATCTAATCTCTCTACAGCAGAAAAACAACTGTTTTTACATGCTACACATACGATTTTTGATTCACAACAATTGGTAGCAGGTCTTGATCCTATAACCGATATAATTAAACTCGTTCATGCTTTAAAAAATAAAGGCTACAAATTGTATGTTTTATCAAATTGGGATCGTGAATCTTTTCCACTGATGCAAGAAAAACACCATGAGCTCTTTCAATTATTTGATGGTGTTATGACTTCAGGAGTTGAAGGTTTAAATAAACCAAATCCTCTTTTTTATAAAAAGCTATTAACACAATATAATTTAAACCCAAATCACTCGATATTTATTGATGACGAAATGTACAATATTCAAGCTGCTAATAATCTTGGTATCAATGGTATACATAAAACATCTCTACAATCTGTATATACTAGTTTAGAAAAGTTCAAAATTATTACTGTCAATTCTTATGATTAATGAAACATTTTCTATCAAAAAACTTGCTCATATCATTAAACCAAATAGCACAATTATTGTTGGATTTTCTGGTGGCCCAGACTCTGTATACCTTTTGCTTGCTTTACGCAACATGCAATCTTCTCATAATCTCAAAATTATTGCTGCACATCTTGACCATGAATGGCGAAAAGAATCTGCTCAAGAAGCTATCTGGTGTGAACAATTTTGCCATACATATACTATAGAATTTATGACACAAAAAGCCTCTTTAATTACGGTTGATAAAAATTATAATGGTTCTAAAGAAGAATATGCACGAGTAACAAGACGTATATTTTTTGAAACTATTGCACAACAATATCAATCTTCATACATCGCTTTGGCTCATCATAAAGATGATCAAATCGAAACTTTTTTTATTAGACTTGCACGTGGTACATCATTAACAGGATTAACAGGTATTAAAGAAGATGATGGCCGTTATATTCGACCTTTATTAGAAACAACAAAGCAAGAAATCATCAATACTCTTACGAAAAATAATATTGATTTTTTAAAAGATCCAAGCAATAACGATACGAACTTTTTAAGAAACCGAATACGTCATACTTTAATTCCAACATTGTCTCAAGTAGATACTCGTTTACAGAATAATATTTTTAACACCATGAAGCACTTGCAACAAGTTGATACATATCTTCAACAAGTAACCGATACAACTATTACTTCTTTAGCACATCACACAAATTTATTATCTCTTAATACAGCTTCATTTTTACAGCTCGATACGATCATACAACAGAGAGTTTTATTACGCCTATTAATCAAAGCTAAAGCTCGTTTTACACCGAGTCAAAAACTATTTTCTGAAATTATTCGTTTTTTAAAGTCATCTAAAAATAAAGAACACATCATTCATCCAACTTATAAAATAAGTAAACATAAAAAATTTTTCTCTATTGAGCAAAGGTAGCTTTTTTATCTATTTTTCAGGTAAACTAAGCTAAACATTATAAATAAAGGGAAGTATGGAATTAAAAAAACAAAAATATGAACAACAATTAAAAAACTGGATTATTGCATCAATACTTTTACATCTGTTCATGTTTATTGTCATCTTTTTTTTATATCTTGAACAATCTATGCATCCTACTACTTTTCACAATGAACATACATCTACTACATCAAAAGACTTACAAGCTATACAATTTAAACCTTTACCTAAAGAACAACAACCAACGTATACATTAATTCCAGGGCGTAAAGCTGTTACAGAATCTGAACAAACACAGCTTAAACCACAGCAGTCACAAGCTCAATCAAAACAAGAAGAACAACAAGTACAGGAATCGCCTCAGAAAGTTGAACAACCTCCGATCAAACACAACAAAACTATTCCTATAAAAAAAACTATGCCTCAACGACATCAAACAATGAAACAACAATTATTAGAGTCAAAATTAGAACCTAATTCTACTACTCAAGACTTCAAACATGATCATCTTTTAGAGGAAAAGACTGACATAACCAAAAAAATTGATACGGATGAACCAACTATCACGAAAAAAAAGATTTCCTTACAAGATCTTAAGTTAGGATTTGCTAAATTTTTAAACGAAGGCAACAATGATGTCTTGATACAACATGGAAACACTAATCAATCGCCTGATACGCAATCATTGCGTCATATAACTTATAATCGACAAATCGCTAAAACTATACAAGAAGCTTTTACTGCACATTCACAATATAATACATTACCGTATATCCGTGGCAAAAAAGTACTTGTCTCTATGAGTCTAGAAAGAAACGGAAAACTCATAGAATCACAAATTCATCAAGGAAGCGGTAACGATCTATTTGATAAAGTAATTTTAGAGTCAATTCAAAGTGTCAATTTATACCCGCCCGTACCAAAACATATTACAACGATACCTCATAAAATGAGCTGGTATCTATACTGTTAAAACAATATTTATATAACAACCCCAAAAAAGATTATTAGAAAAGCAAATCTATTGACTTTGCTTACTTATATTAGAGATAATAACAATAAGGAGAGTAGTAGCGAGCTGAAATCTGTCAGGAGGTAGAAACAGTTCGTTGCTACGACTCGTTATATAATCATACCGTACAGCCTAACTTAAACTTTCATAACTACTCAATTTTGCTTTCTATAAATACTTTTGGTCCCTATACATTTTTTTGTTATAATAAATGTATAAATAAGTCTTTAAAACCCTTAAAAGTAAGATATTTTATTCATGAGCAAAAGAGATTACTACGAAATTCTTGGTATTAGCAAAACTGCTGATGTTGCAGAAATCAAAAAAGCTTATCGCAAGCTAGCAATGAAATACCATCCGGATAGAAATCCTGGTAACAAAGAAGCTGAAGAGAAGTTTAAAGAAGCAGCCGAAGCATACGAAGTCCTCTCTGATCAACAAAAACGAGCTCAATATGATCAATACGGTCATTCAGGCTACCAAAATATGCATGGTGGGGCTCATAATATGAATATGGACGATATCTTTAAAAACTTTGGCGATATATTTGGTGGCGGCTTTGATTTTGGCGATATTTTTGGCCAAGGACAAAGAAAAAGAAAAACAGGTCCTACACCACAAAGAGGACATGATTTAGTACAAGAAGTAAGCATCAGCTTAAAAGAAGCATACTTAGGAACAACAAAAGATATCTCATACTATCATGCATTTGCTTGTTCAGAGTGTAATCATCTTGGTTATAAAAACAAAACTGATGTACAAACCTGTGGACAATGTAAAGGTAGTGGACAAGTACGCTATCAACAAGGATTTTTTGCCATATCACAAGCTTGTTCACAGTGTCAAGGACAAGGCTATAGCGTAAAAAACCCTTGTGGTAATTGCAAAGGACAATCTCGTAAGCAAGAATTTGAACGTTTTGAACTCAAAATACCAAAAGGTATTTTTGATGGCGCTGAATTACGTATAGCTGGCAGAGGTGATGCTGGTGTTTTTGGTGGCCCAAGTGGTGACCTCTTTGTTAAAGTACACGTAATTACAGATAAAAAATTCAACCGCATTAATGATGACCTAACCTGCAATTTGATGTTAACATATCCACAATTAGTACTAGGCAGCCTAGTTGAAATTGAACACATTGACGGTTCTAAAATCAATCTAAAAATTCCTAAAGGTTGTCCTGTTGGAGAAAAATTAACCATCCCAGGTAAAGGTTTTGAGAAAATACGAGGCTATGGTACAGGAAATCTTGTCATTATCACACAATGTCATATACCTAAAAAACTTACTGTTGAACAAAAAGAATTATTACAAAATTACTCTGATAAATTAGGAACAAATGTTGCAGATGATAAAGATGGATTTATTACTTCTTTATTTAAAAAATTCTTAGGATAAGTTATAAAATAAGGGAACTTTAAGTTCCCTTATTTTATAACTTACATTTTATACTATAGTTAACGATCACTTCGACTTGGTGGCACTATAAAAAAATTACAACCTTTAGCAGTCAAACAACTGTTATTAATTTGAGATCTATTTTGCTTAAATACACAACTAGAATATACACTGCTATTAGATCTAACAAAAACTTTATGTAAATCTAATGTTTGATTATTATTTGCACTACTACTTACAGTAGCAACATCTTCATGTACACTCGAATTTACTGATCGCATTGTAATGTTATCATTCACGCTTGAATTTACTGATCGAGTAGGACTTGCAGGAATAATTAAATTACCATTTTCATCATAAAAATTATCTAAATCTGATAAATTAGCAATACTACTAACATCTTTTGTGCGAGATTGATTTACATAATCAGAATTAGAAAAATCTTTTGTTTTCCCTTCAGATGCAGGTGGCTCTCCAGTTCTACATTCAGAAGCAGGTGGCTCTCCGGTTCTACATTCAGAAACAGGCGGCTCTTCTGTTCTGCAATCAGATCTACTATCTGTAACTAAACTCCAAAATCCTGAAACTGTTCGAATCATATCTGGTTGATCTTTTTGTATCATGTCTGATTGTTCTTTTGGAGGCTCTGTTGTAATACAACTATTTGAATTAGCTCTTTCGAGCATTTCTTCAGCAATATCTGATTGGCTTCGACTTTTTTGTAAAATCGATAAACGATGTGATATTTTTGCTAGTCTATTTTTAGAATTTTGACGTTCTTCTAAAGGATACACTTTTTTTTGAGGTTTACTATGTTCAGATATTTCAATATTTTTTCCATTTGAAAAAATTATATTGAACGTAAAACTAAGCATCATACATAGCATTGACACTTTTTTCATACTACACTCCTTTACCCTTATCTACAGTAAGGATTAACAACCCTATTTCAATATTTTATACGATAAAATGCTGAGAAAAAAATTTATTTTACTATACAAACTTTTTTTTTTATTTGCAATTCGAATATATACAACGTTGTATCATAGCTTGATATAGTAATAAAACATTTTTTTATTTTATGTGAAAAAATGCCTTCCAAATAAGATTTTAAAATGGAACATTCATTTTTTTTAAACTTTTATAAGAACGTTGATATAAACTGAAATTTTGTTGTTGTATTTTTTTTTGCATCATTGCATAAAAAAACTCTCGGTCATATCCTTTTACCACAGCTTGTTCATGGGCTTCAAATAAACAAACAGGATAGCCTCGACCTTTTTGCGCCTGATCATAAGCAAGTAAACACAGTTTATCTACAAGATTTATATCTTGAGCTATCCATGCTGGAAATTCCAATCTAACAATCTCATACCCCATGTGCATATAACAAAAATAAGGCTTTAATGGTTGAGGATATATATAAGAAATAGGAGCTTTACTTTTAAATATTGTTGATCTTTGTCCAGGCTTTAAAAAAAATTTAACTATATCCATATCTGTTAATTGATTAAATACATTATGATGCTCTAATTCTTGTTCATCAAACTGTACTAATACTAAACGTAAAATATTTACTAATTCACGACTACGCGGAAAACTCATATAACCAACAATTAATATTTTTTCTTCATAAAAACGATGTAAATAATTAAGATAACTTTGCAAAAATGCTTGTTTTTGTTCTTGACCTTGGCTATCTAATTGAAAAAATATTAATGAACCATCAAACATGGTAAGAAATGTCTTATCTCTATTTTTACTTTTCCAATGGTTACTTAACTGCCAAGCATATTCAAATTCATATTCTTCACGCTGTAAATTGATAAAATCAGTTGAACCTTGTTCTCTATTTTGATCAGTAAGTACAAAAACATATGGATAAGATGACACATCTACTTTACTTATAGGTAAAGAATAATCTAATAAAACAGTTCCAACATTTATTAAGTAACAACCAGGACCTTGATGTTTATCATAATAAATTTGTGATCCATCAACAGCTAAAACTGCATATTCTTTAATTTTTTGAGTTATATCTCTGCTAAAATTTAAAGAATCTTTCCACTCTGGTAGCAATAACGAATATTTTTTTTTATTAATCTGTAACGATAATGTTTCATCATACTGTATAGACTTAAAAACTGAGTAAGCAATATCTTGTTCTTTTGCAAAATGATGAAAAACATCTCGACTAACTTTATCTAACTGTCCAAGCAACTTTGATCTATCTAACATGTACATTGCCTTTCTTATAGTACTTTTACAGAGTATACAAAAATAACTGTTTTTGCTATCGTAATACAAATACCGTACAACTATATTATCTAATAACGTTACAAAGATAATATATAAATCTTAAAGGCTATTTATGATCAAAAAATATATAGTTGCATGTCTACTTTGTATTTCAACAGTAATAACAAGTACAAAAAATTCTTCTATCAAAGCTATTTTTATTGATATAGAAACACTGTTTGAAACACATGACATGAAAGCATCAAAATATATCGGCAAAATTGATGCTCTACGATATCTTAAACAGGTAGGACATCTGCCCAATCAAAACGATTTATTTAAAAATTTAACAGGAGTATCAGCACAATCTACTTTAACTACTTACAATAATAAATTAGTTATGCCTCTAATTTTATCAGACTGGCTTCTTAATGTAGAACCTACAACTCATCTATTAAAAAAATCATTACTTTTTATAGAAAAATCTCGACTTTCAGACATCGAAAAACGAGTATTAAGCAATATTATTAAAATGATGATGGATCCTGCTAAACTAGTTGACACGCAACAAGTTGTTTCTACCACTGAAAAATTAATTAAACTACTTATTTCAAATGGTTATAAAGTGTATCTTGTAGGAAATTGGGCACATAAAAACTCTCTTCAAAAAGAATTTCACAAAACCTTACAATCTTTACATGGCATTTATCTTTCTGGACAATTACACCTTATAAAGCCTTATCAAGAATTTTACAATACTGTATTAGAAAAAACAGCTTTTGATACAAATCAAAGTATCTGGATCGAAAAAGAAGCATACTTTACTAACAAAGCAAAAAGTTATGGCTTGCAAGCTTTAACATATAACAAGCACTCTATCATACAAGATTTAAAAGCTTTACAAATTAAAATATAACAATACTCAATACGCATATAAAAATTTATAATTCTTTGAGTATTTTTACTAATTCGTAAATATCTTGTTCAGTAGTATACAAAGCAACACTAACACGCACTGATGCATTTATACCAACTTTTTGATGATAAGGTTGCACACAATGGTGACCTGCTCTAACTGCAATCCCATACTGATCTAAATGTGCTGCAATATCATGCGCGTGATATTTGTCTGATACAAACGTTATCAAATTAGAAAATTGTTCTTTTTGGGGAACATGACTTATAATTGTTATACCATCAATTGTTTGCAACTCTTGTGCCAACATACGAATTAAGCTTGTTTCATATTGTTGTAATTGCTCATATGTAACATTTTTTTGTATAAATTGTATTGCAGCTGCTAAACCAATCACTTGTGCAACAGGCTGTGTCCCTGCTTCAAAACAATGTGGTACTTTTTTAAATGATGTTTGATTATCTGTTACCGAATATACCATACCACCACCAAATTTTGTTATATCACATTGATTAAATAATGCTTCTTTCAAATATAAAACACCAACTCCTGTTGGTCCAAATAGCTTATGTCCTGAAAATACCAAAAAATCACAATTAATTTTTTTTACATCTACCTGCAAATGCACAACTGATTGTGTTGCATCAATTAACACTTTAGCTCCTACTGCATGTGACGCTTGAGTTATTTGAGTAACATCATTTGTTGTTCCCAGCATGTTAGATGTATAAATCATAGCAACTAATTTAGTTTTATCAGAAAGATATGTTTTAAATGTTTCAATATCTATAACACCGTAATTATTTACTGGAACAATTTTTAAAATTGCACCTTTTTGTATTGCTAATTGCTGCCAAACAACAAAATTTGAATGATGTTCTATTTCTGAAACAATAATTTCATCACCCTTGCCAATATGTTGTTGAGCCCATGCACGAGCAACAAGATTAATTCCATCTGTAGCCCCTGATGTTATAACTATTTCTTGCTTTTTTGCTCCAATAAACTGTGCTATTATTGCACGTGCTTGTTCAAATTCGATAGTTGCTCGTTCTGCAGAAGTATATACACCTCTGCCAACATTAGATTTATATCGGCTATAATAATCTACAATTGCATCTATAACAATTTGTGGCATTTGTGCTGTGGAAACAGAGTCTAAATAAATTAATGGATACCCATTAACCTTTTGTTCAAAAATAGGAAATTGTTTCTTTAATTCTTTAATATTCATACCATTTTTTGACATAACATATCCAACACAGCTTCTTGATTAACCTGTTCATTAAGCACATCTTGGAAAAATGATCTTACAAGCAACTCTTGAGCTCTTTTTGGCTGTAATCCCTTACTTTGCAAATACCATAATTCTTGTGTATCAAATTTACCTATTGCACTTCCATGACAACATTGCACATCATGTTGCAAAACTTCAATACTTGGAACAGAAACTACTTTTGCATCACTACTCAATACAATGTTTTTATTTGTTTGTGAAGCATCAGTACCAGTTGCGCCTAGATCAATCTTGATCATGCCTTGATAATTTGCATGCGCCTTATCTTTTAACATCCCTTTTATTATTAATTCACTTTTAGAGTCTTTACCTTGATGGTATTGATAGGTATTAATTTTCACTTGCTGTAAACCATCTAAAGCATAAAGCCCTTTAATAATAGCTTGAGACTGATCACCTTTCAGATGAACATAAATATTACAAACTACAGATGATATGTTAATTAACGCAACGGTAATAACACATACAGCATTTTCTTCTAACTCAACATGATAATCAAGTGTATTGTTAACAAATGTTTCATCAGTAATATGTAAATTAGTTGCATCATTTTTTTTGATTATATGAAAAATTTTATCCAATGGAACCTTCCATTTCGTGTTCTATCAAACGATTAATTTCAATTGCATATTCCATAGGTAGCTGACTCACAAAACAATCTATAAATCCATTAACAATCATTGCTTGCGCTTGTTGCTGAGACAAACCACGACTCATGAGGTAAAATAACTGCTCATCACTAATCTTACTAACAGACGCTTCATGCCCAATATCAACATCATCAGATCCAATATCAACTGTTGGATACGTATCAGACCGTGATGTTTCATCAAATAAAAGAGCATCACATTGAACACGTGATTTAATATTTTTTAAATTTTTAGCAACTTTTAATAATCCTCGATAACTTGATCGTCCACTATCTTTACTAATAGACTTAGCAACTACATTAGATGTCGTATCATCAGCTAAATGAATTACTTTAGCCCCTGAATCCTGATGTTGATCTTTACCGGCAACAGCTATTGAAATTACTTGGCCACGGCTTTGTTTACCCTTAAGCACGATGCATGGATATTTCATGGTAACTTTACTGCCAAAATTACCATCTACCCACTCAACAGTAGATCGTTCATAAGCATGAGCACGTTTTGTTACCAAGTTATAAACATTGTTAGACCAGTTTTGAATCGTTGTATAACGAACATGAGAATCTGATAACCCCACAACTTCAACAACTGCACTATGTAAAGAATTTGCACGATACACTGGCGCACTACATCCTTCTACATAATGTACAAAACTACCTGGTTCTGCAACAATAAGTGTTCTTTCAAACTGTCCCATACTTTGAGTGTTAATTCTAAAGTAAGCTTGTAATGGTTGGTCTAACTTAACTCCCGAAGGCACATATACAAAACTTCCTCCACTCCAAACCGCAGAATTTAGTGCTGCAAATTTATTATCATGCGGAGGTATAACTTTAGAAAAATATTTTTTAAATATTTCAGGATATTCATGTACAGCAGAATCAGTATCAAGAAAAACAACACCTTTTTTTGCCCATTTTTCTTTAAGCTTTTTATAAATAATCTCTGATTCAAACTGAGCACCAACACCTGCCAACATTGAACGTTCTGCTTGTGGAACCCCTAGTTTTTCAAAAGTTTCTTTTACACTTTGAGGAACAGTGTCCCAATCACGTTGTTTCTGGACTAATGGTTTAACATAAAACTGTATATCATCCGTTGATAAATGAGATAAATCAGCTCCCCAATTAGGCATAGATTTTTGTTCAAAAATTTCTAAAGATTTAAGACGAAAATCAGTCATCCATCCTGGTTCATTTTTTTGTTCAGAAATTTGAACAACTATTTTTTTATTGAGCCCCTTTTGCATACTGCTCATACCCCTTGTCTTCAATTTGGTCTAATATATCTGACTGTCCTGTTGAAATAATAGATCCATTCATCATTACATGTACAACATCGGGTGTTAAATATTGCAAAATCGAACGGTAATGAGTCACTATAATCATAGCTGTATCAGGATTGTGTTTTTTATACTCTTGTAAACCATGTGCAATAAGCTTTAAGCCATCTACGTCAACACCTGAATCAATTTCATCAAGTAAGCATAATTTTGGTTTTAACAGCATCATTTGCAACAGCTCAAAACGTTTTTTTTCGCCTCCTGAAAAACCATCGTTTACTGAACGGTACAACATTGATTCTGATAAGCCTACGGTATCTAACAACGGACGAATAATTTGTACAAAATCATGAACCGAAATAGTTTTTTTTATATGAACAGTATATATCTCTTTTAAATAAGATAACACTTGCAATCCTGCTACCTCTTGAGGTTGCTGCATTGATAAATATAACCCTTTTTGAGATCGTTCATGCACAGACATTTCTAATAAATCATCTTCCATGTATGACACAGTACCAGATGTAACCTGATATGCAGGATGACCCATTAAAGTATATACTAATGAACTTTTTCCAGAACCATTAGGACCCATAAGAACATGAATTTGACCTGGCTTAATTTGCAAAGAACAATTCTTTAAAATTGTTGTTGATTTTGACTCTGGTGTATCAACCGTAACTGATATATTTTTAATTTTTAACATAGATATATTTTTTTAAAGACCCCTATATTGTATAGCTTACTATACATACAAAAATGAGCAAATTAACAAAACAAAAATAAGTATATACATATCATTTCATAGGTTTATATTGCCAAAGACCTAAAAAATAACTTCTTTAATTTTATAGACCACAAAAATTTGTAGTATCGTATATAATATTTTTAATGCACAATGATATAAAACTACATATAATCAACGATATCAGAATCATCTTCTTCATCGTTATTATCTTCTTCTTGTTCTTCTATCTCTGCAGTAATAAGATCAGTGTCATAATATTCTTCTATTGCATCTTTAATATGCTCTTGAATACCAACGTACACAGTAATGCTGTAATTAACATAATTACCTAATTCTTCTAAAGCTTCCTCATCTTCAGGATTACTCATAACTATTGTCATAATATCTTCATCTATTTCTAGAGGAATCAAAGAATGTTCTTCCAAAAATTCTTGAGGAAATAGTAATAAAATTTCATGATTAAAAAAATGACCACGAACATCATATGATGGAACATCAAATACACTAGCTAATGCTTTAAGTATATCTTCTCGCTCAACAATACCTTCTTCTAAAAGAAATGAAACAACATTTCCTTTAGCACGATCATGAAATTCTTGAATAAAAGATTCTGCCTCAGGTTCTTTCATAACTTTATTTTTAACAAGTGCTTGAGCAAATCGTGTAACAAATGAACTATGTTCCATTATGATATCCTATCCAAATTTAATTCCTAATATACACCCTAATAAACCAAATCCTGCTTCAACAACATCGATTTGCAATTTATTAAATATTTTATTTATTATCATATCAAATGTTTCATATTCAGAAAATCCAAACATTACTTTAATCTGAGAAGCTTTAATAACAACAAGACCTAAATACGATAATACAGTTAAAAACAATGTTGCAAAAATAAAAAATAAAATAAAATACTTAAGATAACGTTTTAAAAATAGTCCTAAAACAAAACCTATTCCAAATAAAGATACATATCGTATCACTTCTGCAGAAGTTAAATTTAAATTTGATAAAAAATTATCAATACCCTGCTTCAATCTTTCAAAAAAAGTTGTTTTCGATTCAATTACCATATTTATTCCCTATTATATTTATCTTTAACCCTACATAAATATAGCAACTTTCATTATTGAAGCTCAAGAGATTATGGTATAAACAAAAGAAAAGAGACACCAAACAAGGTGTCTCTTTTATCTGTGACTATCTAATCTTAACCAACTAAACTTTTTAAAGCTTTACCTGGTTTAAATTTAGGAACATTTTTTGCAGGGATCTGCATTTTTTTGCCAGTTGCTGGATTAACACCAACACGACTTTTACGCTTCATTATTACAAAGGTACCAAAACCTGTTAACGACACAGTTTTATTTTGTTTTAAAGCTAAGCTAACACTGTCTATAAATGCTTCAAGAGCTACCTTGCAATGTGTTCTAGAAAGCTTGCTCACCTTTGCCATTTGATCTATTAATTCTGCTTTATTCATACAAATCCTTAATTTTTATTTTTACCCGCTAAGGACAAAAGTAGTACAAAAGTCACTTTATTACCTGGAAAACATTTGTCAAGAAAATATTATGGTTTTATAACGTAAAAAACAAAGCAAACATACAATTATTTAATTTTTTCCACATTAAAGTTATTCTTTATCAACAGTTTCAATGTTATTCGTAGATAACTTAGTTTGTTTTTTATTTTTTGCATACAAATGCTGCACCACTTTCCTCATATCTCCTTCAAGCCCTTGACCCTTTTCTTCACCTAAGCTCATCTCTCTTCGTTCAGAGCACTTAGTCAATAAAAACATTTCTACACTTGTACTATTTCTACTTACAGAAAAACAAAAGGGACCTGTCCACTCATCTAAGTCATATTTTTTAGCAGCATTATCTTCGTTGCATAACTCATCATGCCAAAATGGTAACTCTGAAAACATCTGTAAACGATCTTGCTCTATAGAAGTTAACTCATCATTAACTTTCATAGATTGATGCTGACACAATAAAGCAATACGACCTACAAATGCACCAAATGCCTTAGGCGTAAACTTATACTCATCTTCCAAAGTAGATGCTTGGCATATATATGCAGCAAATATTATATAAACAATCAATAATTTTTTCATCAAAAAACACCTACTAATATATAAATTTAAATACTTAGATTATTATAACACTTAGCTTTAGAATATAAAAAAACCTTCTCTAATGAGAAGGTTTTAATTTTTTGTAGATGGTACCGAGGGCCGGACTCGAACCGGCACAGGTTTACACCCGAAGGATTTTAAGTCCTTTGCGTCTACCATTCCGCCACCCCGGTATACTCTATTTGTGGAGGCGACACCCGGAATCGAACCGGGGATCAAGGTTTTGCAGACCCGTGCCTTACCACTTGGCTATGTCGCCGCTAATTTCAAATTTAATATATTAAAGAAGATTTGCTTTTTGCATTTTTGCTTTGAGCTCATCTGCTGTTAATACAGGTAGCTTATTATGATTATCTTCATCATCTAATTGCTCATTTTCTTCTTGTAAATAATCAAGCTTTGCTGGTCCTTGATATGGATATTTTTTTTGATACCATTCAACAATACCACCATGATACACATATACTTGATTAAATCCAGCTTTTTTCATTATTTCTGCTGAAAATGGAGCAGCTGTACACGCATAATTAGAACAGTAAAAAACATAAGAATCTTTTTTGTCTAATTTTTGTAATTGATTTTCAAACTCATCAAATGGAATATTAATTGAACCTTTAATGTGACAATCATCATAATATTTTTGATCTAACACATTTATAACAACTAATTTTGATTCTTTTTGACTACTATCAAAGCAACCTGAAAAACAAATTACAGCTAACAGAAAACGCTGTCTGGAGGCCAAACATGAAGAT
>PBME01000002.1 GCA_002721975.1 Campylobacterota bacterium
TGGGATTTCACCACCAACTTTTTTAACCACCTACGAGCTCTTTAAGCCCAGTAATTCCGAACTACGCTAGGTCCCTTCGTATTACCGCGGCTGCTGGCACGAAGTTAGCCGGACCTTCTTATTCGAGTACAGTCATTTTCTTCCTCGACGAAAGAGCTTTACAACCCAAAGGCCTTCTTCACTCACGCGGCATCGCTGCATCAGGCTTTCGCCCATTGTGCAATATTCCTCACTGCTGCCTCCCGTAGGAGTCTGGACCGTGTCTAAGTTCCAATGTGGCCGTTCACCCTCTCAGGCCGGCTATCCATCATCGTCTTGGTAGGCCTTTACCCCACCAACAAACTAATAGAACATAAGCTCATCTTTTAGCGACAGCAAGAGGCCATCTTTCTCCCCGAAGGGACGTATGCAGTATTAACTTTAGTTTCCCAAAGGTATCCTTCACTAAAAGGCAGATTCTTATGCATTACTCACCCGTTCGCCGCTCTACTTGCCCCCGAAGGGACTTTCTCGCTCGACTTGCATGTGTTAGGCACGCCGCCAACATTCATTCTGAGCCAGGATCAAGCTCTTCATCACAAAATTTAATTGACAGAGATTCTACTTTAGAATCTTACTATGCATCTTTTTACAGATACAAAATTTTTTCTTATGATTTCAAAGAATCAATCGAACTCGAACTGAGTTTCAAAAGACCGTTAATTTCAGCTTTTTTTGAATCACACGCAACTTCTTTGGCTGCTTGCTGGCTGCCTTTCGGCTGCCTTTGATTCGTTCGTGAACTTCAACTTACGAAATAAATGATACTTGCATTCTGACGTATTGTCAACAAAATTTATAACTTTTTTTCATTTTTTTTATTTTTTTTTAAAAACAACTCAACAAAACACTATATTGTCGCGCTGCTTGAACTTAAAATAACCCCTTAAGAATAGTGTTTTTAAGCGCTAGACGGTCGATTGCGGCTTAATTAACATAAACAATAATTTTTATGCTAGTTTTTATCAAAATTGCATTATTTTCTCGATTTATTAAGAGATATTTTGCAACATTTCATAAAGAAATTAATCTTATTTTTTACATGTACCTAAAACAAGCCTTTTATAAATTTCAACAGAACTCTTTAAACACTTGGAACAAACTACTCCCATAAATTTTATATGTATACAATATATAAGACTAAAAACTAAACTTAACTTTTATAACCCTTTCCATTTTTTCTCTACAAAAAAATAGCTATACTAAGTCTACAAACAATAAGTCCTATTAACCTAGAAATGTATATTATGATTATTGACCAATTAAAAGAAATATTAAAATCAATTGAACCAGACATTCAGCTCATTACAGAATTTTGGAAGAACTCTGGATTACCTACAACACTCGTAAACCTAGAAAAACAAAGCTTAGAAGAAAATTTTTGGCAAAATCCCAACCAAACTAAAATTCTAAAAGAGCTACAAAAAATAAAATCTCTTTCTGATGAATACACAACAATTATTTCTTCTTATACAGATTTACATGACATGCTCAATTTATTTGACGATAATGAGCAAGAAGCTGCAACACTTGAACCAGATATCAAATTACTGGTTAAACAAACAAAACAATTTAAAATATCTATTTTATTACATGAAGAATATGACCAATCAAACGCTTTTATAGATATTAATTCTGGCGCAGGAGGTACAGAGTCTCAAGATTGGGCAAATATGCTGTTACGAATGTATATAAGATTTTGTGAAAAAAATAAATTAAAAACATCAATATTAGAAAATCAAGCTGGAGAAGAAGCAGGCATAAAAAGCGCAACTATTCATATTAAAGGCAAAAATGCTTACGGATTACTAAAGGGTGAACATGGTATCCATAGACTTGTTAGAATCTCACCATTTGACTCTAACAAACGTAGACATACTTCTTTTGCTGCTATCACCGTAACACCAGAATTACCGCCTACTGAAAAAATAGAAATTGATCCTAAAGACATAAGGATTGATACATATCGAGCAAGCGGAGCTGGAGGGCAACATGTTAACACTACTGATTCTGCAGTTCGCATAACACATATACCTACTAACATTGTTGTACAATGTCAAAACGAACGATCACAACTCCAAAACAAAGAAACAGCTTTAAAAATGTTACATGCTAAGTTAAAACAAAAACAAATTGCAGATGAACAAGCAAAAACATCTGTTGAAAAACGAAAGGCAGAATGGGGCTCTCAAATTAGATCGTATGTTCTCCATCCTTATAAAATGGTTAAAGATCATAGAACTAATATAGAGCATCAACAACCCGACCTTGTCTTAGACGGTGACTTAACACACTTTATAGAACAATATTTGGTAAAGCACGCATCTTCTTAATGCTTTATAAAGAAATCCTTATCAGCATCCATAACGCATGCGATGCGTATATACCAAACCAAAATGGATAATATTTTTGAGGACGAGAAGTCAAATATGATACTGCACCTGCAAGTATCAGCCAAAATGCCATATACACAGGCATCATAAAACCACCTATTACTACTAGCATCTCTGTGTATAACATAAATAATATGGCACCAAATATGAAGCCAAGCCCAAGAACATAATAGTTATAACTACCAAATGTAATAAACGCTTCTTGATGTAAAGCTTGCTGTGCAGATAAATTAACTGAACCTAGTGTAAAAGTTTTTATATACCACCATAAAACAAACCCTATAGAACAAGCAGCGACTATAAAACCAATTATTTGGAACTTTAAAATTTTTTGATAATCAACTTGTGCTAAATGAGCTAATTTATACGAAAACATCAAATCTATAACTATTCCCAAACAAATAGTACAAAATACTGTTGTCACCAAAGCTTGCAAAGAATGCATATGAGAAAGATATATTAACGGCAACATAATGAAACTAACAAAACTTTGAATATCTAAAACACCAACATCTCCTATAATTTTAGCTACCACGTTGCATAAAAAAAACAAAGCTACCAAAATATAGAATTGTTGCATCCAGACTATGCCCCAAGAAGTAAATACAGCACTACACAAAATTAATGACAATAACAAAGCTGTTACATATACCCTACTATGAGCAAAGCGCTTGACCAATAGCATAAAATGTAGTTGTGTCTGTTTGCCTGTTTTAACATATAAAGAGCGTAACAAATAATATAAACTCATAACTATAACAGCAAAAAGCATTCCTGATGCAAATGTTAATAAAAATGTTTCTTCTTTTTCAAAATAAAAAAAAGTTTCTTTTACCGTCATTAATATAACAACCCGTGACAACATTCCTATCAAAAGTGGTATTGCTATCGTATGACCTGCTATAAAACCTATTGATACAAATACGGGTATAGCATGTAAATATACTAAGTAATGCTGCAACGGTAATCGTGCTATCCAAGTAAATATATTCCAGCTTGATGCAATTGCAACACTATGTGCCATCATTGCAGATTGTTTTGTTTTTTTATCCATATACACAATATCATGCACTAAAGTACTCATTGGGTATCGTAACTTATGTTCTACAATAAGATGTTCTCGTAAAAAAAATGTTATCAAAAAAGCAATACTACCTGCAGCTAAAGTTAACAGTCCAACCATACCAGCAAATTTAAATGGTGAAGCTATCCATGAGGCAAAAGTATTGCCATGTAAAAAATAAAATGTAGGCCATGTCAATCCGACACACATACCTACCATGCCTCCAACAGAACCACCAGCTATGCCAAAAACAATATTTTTTTGAAACCAGTCTTTTTGAATCCCTTGAAAAAGTAACAACATGAAAACAATAGAAACTATAGGAGCAACCCATGGCCCAATATCAATTGCCATTGCTATATAACTCATAATACAAGTAGATATAAATGATAGCGTTGCTGTTAACACATACAATAACAATGACACATTGTCTCCTTTTTTATGTACATCAATGTACTATGTTATTAGCGAGAGTTTTGGCTTTTGTCAACTTGCAACTTACGATTACTTATTGGTATGCACTTTGTTATTTTTACGCAACTTTTCACAACAAAATAAAAAATCTTTTATATAAAAACACCCTTGATCAAGAAGCTCTTGAACCTCTTGCTTGACTAGTTCTTTTTTTGAAAAAACCATCATCATCAACCGTTCTACGAAAAGCTGCCAATTTTTTACATGTTTTTCTGAATGATTCATACTCTGCATACATGATATAATAACATCATCTTGCAACGAAAGATTATAACGTTGCGCTACTGCTTCAAATAACTTATACAAACCATATACGTCTTTTTGTTTACATATTTTCAACAATTGTAATCGTAACAGTATATAAAAAAACCAAAAATTTGATTGAATCTTATTTTCAAAATACAACTTGTACCACACATATCCCAAACTTAAAAATGAGATGCAACCAATAACCAACAATAACCATTCTAATATGCCATATACGTTTGTCTTGTGTTTAGATAATTCAACATACTCTTGTTGTACGCTATCAATTTGTTCTGGTTTAAAAACATATTGTTGAATTTGAGCTACTTCTTCTGTTGTAGCATTTATTTCTGTTTCTTTTTCTCTTGTCACTGATGCAGTTGTATGATACATAGTTACTTTTGCTTCATTTGTTTTTAATTCTTTATATGCTTTTTTTTCAGGGTCAAAATAAACAAAAGTTTGTGAAGGAATAACAAAGTTGCCAGCAACATCTGCTTGCAAAATATATTCAAATATTTTTTCATCATAATTTGTTTGTATACTTTTAATAGAGCTATTTGCTTCATAATATCGTAACCCATTTGGTAATTGTAGTTTAGGCGCTTTTATCATATCTACATTACCATCACCTCTAACACGTACAAATGCAACTAACCCCTCACCTACTTCTGCATCATTTTTTTGCACATCTAAAGAAATATGATCAAATTGCCCTATAGCAGTAACGTCACCGTACTTTTGCGACTCGGGTAAAGATATAACTTCTACTGAACGTGGTGCTGATTGCACCGTTTTTTGATTATGAACACCAAACATATCAAAAATTCCCATTAAACCTTGTTTAAAATGATCTTGCTGTATTGTAAAAACAGCTTGCATAGCTGGTATAACCAATGTACCGACTTTAGACGGATATAACTTAATAGACCATTCTTTATAATGATATTCTTGGCCTCGTATATTTTCTGTACCTTCAACCGCATCTTGCGAAATAGCACCAACTGTAAAGTCAGCCAACTCAGGCTCAACTATTTTTAAATTTTCAAAATCTTGTTGATAATAAAAACGAACTGAAGCTAATAAACTTTGCCCTATATAAACAGTTTTTTGATTCATACTTACTTGTAAAAAGTATGGTTGTTTTTTAACATGATGCGTAATTGTTTCATCACCGATACGAATATTAACTGTGTTTGATGTTACAACAGTACCTTGTTGATCAGTTAGTTGTAATGGTCCAACTACAAATGTTCCTGTTTGTTCTGCACGAAGTACATAATTAAACATAAATTTTTGATTTTTTTTACCATTTATAAATTGTGTTGCCTGTGAAGAACCATATCGAGTTACATGAAAATTTTCAAACCCAGCAATCTTTTCAGGAAACTGTGCTCCATCTATATTTTCAACAACTACCTGCAGCACAAAAGGTACTGCTTTTTCTACCTGTTTAATCGGATTTTGCTCAGTATCTTGTACATACAAATGAATAGATTGATCTTGACTCACTAACATACACGACATCAAACATAGTAATACATAGCTACCAATTTTTTTGTCCATGCTTTTGATTTCCTTGTTTTGAAACATTCATTCGTAACAACTGCTTTTGAATTGCATCTTCTTGATTGCCTAAGAGTTCCATTAATCGAGCATCTTTCTGATCTAAGCGCTCATCATTTTCGCCATAAGCACCCATCTGGGCAGCATATTGATCTTCCAATGAACTGTCTGCTTGCTGTTCTTTTTTTATATCATCTTCTTTTTCAGTATCAGAGTCGCTTTGTTGCTGCTGTTTTTTTTCTTGTTTTTGATGCAATCCATCTTTATCTGGTTGTTCTTTTTGTTTTTGTAATTCATTAGATGTATCATCTTTCGAATCTAACTGTTGATCTTTTTGATCTGATTGTGACTGCTCTTGCTGTTTTTGCTGATCAGATTCATGTTGACTCTGTGAATTTTTACCTTCTTTTTTGTCTTCTTTATTATGTTTTTGCTCTTGTTCTTGATCAGAATCTTTTTTATTATCAGCAGACTTATCTTGTTGATCTTTATCTTGTTGATCTTTTTCTTGTTTAGATTCTTCTTGTTTTTGCTCGTCAGATTGTTTGTTGTTTGTATCATTATTTTTCTCTTGTTCTTGTTGCTTATTCTGCTCATTTTTTTGCTGTTCTTGAGAATTATCTTGCTGCTGATCTTGCTTGTTTTGATTTTGTTCTTGCTGCTTTTGTTCTTCGTCTAAAAGTCGCTTTGCTATTTCTAAATTATGACGAGCTCGATCATTATTAGTATGTAATTTAAGCACCTGCTCATAAGCTTCTATTGCATCACGATATTTTTTAAGTTGTATATAGCTATTACCTAAATTAAAATAAGCTTGCTCTTTACAATCAGAAGTAACATCTAACGACTCTGCAGTACGTTGAAAATAATACTGCGCTTCTACAAATTTTTGCTGTTTGTACAAAACTGTGCCCATATTGTAATTATATTCAGCATTATACGGATCCTGTTCAACTAATTGACCGTATTGATCATAAGCCACAGCAAAGTTTTTATTACTATATGCTTCATAGCCTTTATATTCTGGTAAAAAAGAAGAAAAGATATCAGCATATGTTATTGAATGACACAGTAATAAACATAACAGTATAATATTCATAACAACCATTCCAATGCTAAACATACAAAAGCACCCGCTACAAAATAGTGATATTTCTCTTGCAGTTGATCAACTGTTTTATCCTCTAATTTATCTTTCTCAAATTTTTGTACATATTGTATCACTTGTTGCACATCTGTATCAGAACTACTTGCATGAAAATATTTTCCACCAGTTTGTTTAGATAAATTCTTTAAAATACCTTCATTCAACTTTGACATTATAATAGAACCATCTAAATCCTTTTCAAAACCAGTTTGTTTACCTTGAGCATCTAATACAGGAACAGGCGCACCGTGCTCTGATCCTATGCCAAACGTTACAATAGATAATTTTTGTTCTGCTGCTTTTTCTTTTACCCCTGTAAGATTAGTAGAAAAATCTTCACCATCCGTAAATAAAAACAGTAACTTTGTTTTTCGAGAACTCATATTATCATATACCGAGATTGCTTGACGTATGGCTTGATCAAGTGTCGTCGTACCTGAAGAAATAGTTTCTGCATCAATTTGATCAAGAAACATAAAAAATGCAGCATAATCTGTTGTTAAAGGACATTGTAAAACAGTTGTACCTGAGAATAAAATTAATCCTACACGCTCACATGATAAATTGTATAAAATTTTCTTTATTTTTTGCTTTGCAAATTCTAAACGATTTGGCTTCTCATCTTGTGCTAACATACTACGCGAAATATCTAATGCAATTAGCAAGTCACGTCCTTCTTGCTCAACCAATTCTTCTTTCTTGTCCCACTGAGGACGCAGTAACGCAACCATTAAAAAAATACAACCAAATAAAAACAATAGTGATTTTATTGTATAGCGAAGCAATGATGTATTACGTAACAATGATGCATGTATTTTATGAGGCACAATTTTTTGCAATACTTTATAAAATTTAAAACCTTTAACACATAGACAAAACATTACAAAAAATACTATGTAGATAGCATATAACCAAGATGACATTCCTGCCCAGTAAATAGAATCAAAATTTTGTATCATAAACTCTCAAATGTTATACAATAAACCAAACAAATGTTGCTAAACATAACTCACTAAGCAACAAGATAATAATTAACCACAAAATTGGTAAAAAATAATCAAAATATCTATTATATATTTCTGTTTCATATGAAACTTTTTCTAATTGATCAATTTTATCATAAATAGTTTTTAAATCTTTTGGCTTTTTTGCTTCGAAGAATGTACCACCTGTTTGCTGTGCAATAGTATGCAATAATTGTTTATTTAAGGGTGCACCTACTGATTGAATGCCAAACACAGGATCCTGTACTAATCCGCCATGATCACCTCCTATGCCAATAGTATAAATTTTAATATTCAATTTTTGAGCTATTTCAATTGCTTCTTTTGGTGACAAATCACCTGGTGTGGGAGTTCCATCAGTTAACAGTACTATCACCTTACTCTTTGCTTGAGATTTTTGTAATCGTCGAGAAGCAGTTACAATAGATTGTGATAACATTGTACCTTGTGACATATCAGCACTTGGCATACCAATTTCTAAATGAGCAATAATATCCTTTAACACTTGCTTATCTGTTGTCAGTGGACAACGCGCAATCGCATATCGACCAAAAATCACTAACCCTATAGCATCGTTATCTCGTTTATCTATAAAGTGCAAAGCTTCAGTTTTTGCAACTTCCCAACGAGAGCGTCGATCATGTACGTCATCAAAACATTCCATACTTTTTGATACATCTAATGTCAAAATAATATCAATACCTTCGACGTTGATTTTTGATTTAGGGTCAACAAACTGAGGCTTACCAATAAGAAGTACCATACATACCAAACTAGCAAGTCGAATCAAATAAAAAAACTGTGTGTAAAAAGAAGAAGCTTGTAACTTTTGCTTTTTTAAAAAAGTTGTTAATGGATATATGTATAAGGTTGGTTGATACCATGTATATCGATAAAATAAAACTGTTAATAAAAAAAGTGCAGCATAGAGCATATGCCAAGGCTGAGCAATATGAAAATATGAACTCACGTACTATCCTTATTACATAACAAACATGTTATAATATTGATCATTACCGTAACACAGTTTTTATAAAATTTTAAGATACTATACAAAAAACAAAACAGCTTTCACAGCTTTGTTACTATATAAAATAATCACTTTATCTATTTTATTTTTGTTTTTGCTTTTTTATCAATATGTTAACTACATTTATTATTTATTATTACGACAAACATACTCTTATAAAAAAATTGACGTAACAAAACTTTTTGACGTTTATATTATTTTTCAGATTTTAATTTTTTGATATTTTGGCGATGATTTGCTAATTTTTGCTTCATCTCTTGATATTGTTGTTGCGCTACCTTAACTGAAAAATCCGCATCATTTACGACATGTTCTATACGAAATCTATATTTTTGCTGTTGTGTCGCTCCTACAACCAAAGCACTTAACAAAACTAACGCTAATATACATTTGTACATACTATCCCCTAAAATTAATGCAAAACATATCGGAATAAACAGTACGTTAATTTATGGTAATTTTTCAAGATATAACTGTAAATTTTGCTGTAAATGAGGAGCATCTGGTTGTACGAGCAATGCTTTTTGTACTGCTTTTTTGCCAATTTCATATTCCTGCACATACCAAGCATGAATTCCTAGTAAGTCATAACGAACATAGTCATAAAATACTTTGTCTATGAATAATGTATCTTCTTGGGGATATGGTAACATGCAAGCACGCATTGCAAATAAAAAGCCTGTAGCAAAGTCACCTACAGAACGATAATGTTCTGCTAGCTTTACAAGTGGTTCTACTCTTGTTGGTCGTAAACTATATGCTTTTATATAATAAGCTAGTGCTTTATCCCAATTGTCTAAATATTCGTACATCTGAGCAAGTCGATAATGTGCCATATAATCTTCTTCACCCCAAGCTTGTACTTCGCAACGCTTTGCATACCAATAACGAGCTTCTTCTAAACTTCCTAAACATTCGTACGTTTGCGCAAGATAAAATAAAGTTCGAGGATTACGCGGACTTTTTTCTTGTTCTTGTAACAATAAATCTTTATCTCGTAACCAACGTTGTTGAGATTTTATGATACCTTGCTCACGCGGATCCCATACAAAAAATATATCATCTGGCAACTTGCATGTTATTGCTGTATTTAAACATTCATGTACAGCACCTTCAAACCGTATTCCCTCATGCGCTTTAAATAATCTTTGTTGATACGAAACAAAGTTATCATTACCTTGCGACATTTTAATAAGATATGACAATATTGGATTTGTACGATTTTGTGTACAAAATTCAAGCAATCCTTTTACATTTTTTGTATACCACTCTGCATCAATCATGAAAATAAATTCTGCTTCTGGAAATAATTCTTCTGTTAACTCAATTGCTCTGTTTCGAGATACTGCAAAGTTAACAAATGCCTCTTGCTTAATATGTCCTTGCGTAACTTCGTACTGCTCAAATAATGTACGTGTAACCTCTACAGTATTATCTGTAGATCCAGTATCAAAAACAAGATACGAGGTAACACCAGCTTCTAAAAAAGGCCTTAACGTCTCTGCTATTACCTGTTCTTCATTTTTCACCATAATAGTTACAACAAGCAAAGGATCTGAATCAACACTATATATTTGTACTACAGAAAAAATAAGTGCTATAAAAAATAACGTTTTTTTCATAAATATTGCTTTCATACCATTAAAAATGGTGGCTTGTTCTGTCAAAAAATAAAAGATACTATACTATAAAAAAATTATTAAAAACAGTACACCTAGATTATAAAAACCATAATAGTTCCAGTCAGGTCAATGAATCTAAAAAATTTTGAAAATCTTTTTGTTTAGAGTCTTTTTTTTCTTTGCAATTTACAGAAGGCAAATCAATTTCAATATTATCAATTTCTGAAACCTTACTCGTAATAACACCATCATTAAATTTAGCTAAAGGATATACTGCAGATAAATTACTTCTAGAATCACTGACTATTAAAGAATGAGAATTATGAAATCCATCTACAGAATTTGATGAAAGTCGATTACGTAAATAGTTATTTTCTGAAAACAAATTCATATCCATCAGTCCACAACAATGTCCATAAATATTTGATGCATTATCATCAAAAGTATTATCTTGAACTAAAAATCCTTCTGCTGAATGAAATAAAAGACCTGCAGTATATCCAGCATTTCCTTTATTAGCATGAAATTTATTATGAGAAATAGTTCCAGAATGACAACTATCGGCAATAATTAAGCCGCCACTGACAGGAGCAATCATATTAACAAATGGATACTTTACATTATTAAATGTAACACCAATATCGTTACCAGAACCATCAATTTCTTTTTGTCCTTGGGCAATTAATGTATCGCCATCGACAAAAAAACCAATTTCTTCGCTACTTGTTGCCTGATCAAAATTAGTATATAAAAAATTCCACAACGGTTTAATGCTTGATAAATTATATGTTACTCCATATGGCATAGATCTTCTCAATTCAACTTTTTGAGACTCTCGCCAACCATAATTATAAGATAATTCACAATCTCTCATGTAAAAATGAGAAGATTTTCCTGTAACCACAAAACCTACTGCTCCATCGTGTTCAGAAATTTGACCTGAAAACTCTGAATTCTTCACTGCTACTTCATGACAATCATGCAAATGAGCACCAAATGCAACTCCCCACATTTTAAATCTCGCAGTTACTCCTAGCAACAATGACAAAGTTCTAACTATTGCAGTTTTCATCTCTAACGAAACAAATTTTCCTAAACTCCAATCACTTCGCATACTTGTCACTGCTTGTAAAAATTTTACAGCAAAATCATGCATCTGTAATATGTTTAGGTCTAACAAACTAGAAAATATTTTATCGAACAATAACTCTTTATGATTACTTAATATTGATAATTCATAGACTGAATTTTGATTTTGCTGAGTAATATCATCATGAATAAATTTACCATAAGCATACTGGTATAATGCAGCTGAGTCATGTATCGCTATGATTTTAGAATTTTTAAACATAAAGCCAATAGCTCGATGTCCTATATTGTTTTGCGATTTAGATCGTAACAATTCTATGCGCTCTGTATTATCTACAAACAATCCATAACCACCTGTATCGGCAGCTTGCACAACAGGACCATAATTAGATATTTCTTGTGTATCTTGCATATCACGAACACTATTTACGACTGAAGCTGTATCTAACTCTATATTTTTATGTTGTAATCCCTTGTTATCAGTAAACTGACATTCTTTAAATTCAATGCTGTTAACATTATCTACAATACAACCTATGCCTGTATTTAATCCAAAATTATGCGAAAAAAAACAATTTTGAAATATTAAATTTTCACTATTTTTAATACAACATCCCATTGCAACAATGCCATAATGAGAAGAGAGATCATTTTGTTGTCTACTCGATTTATTGTTATTAAATAATGAATCTTTAAAAAAAGAGTTAACAATATTTGTTGCATGCATACCATACGATTTTTTTCTACCTGTATTGCCTAGACACTCCAAGTTTTCAGAACAAATAGAGTAAAGCCCTTTAACATATAAACCAACCGTTTCTTCTGGAGTATCTTGCATGAAAGAAGTAGCGTACACATCATTTAACTTACAAAAAACATTCTTTAATGTGATTGTACGCTCTCGTAATGAAAACTTATTGTCATAATCACTACTATCTACTAATGCTATACTGTGTGCTCTACAGCAACTTTTTTGATATGTACAATCAATATCTTCTAGCCTTACATTTCTTGCTGAATCAATTTTAATACCTGTTGCATGTATCTCTGATGCGCAAGAATAAACATACGCATTTTTTATGGATAACCCAGCGACACGCTTTGCTAATAAACCAACAGCACAAGTTTTACTTGTATGACCCTCAGGTTTCGTTCCATACTTTTGGTATCCTATATTTTGTATAGTAAGATTATCGATCGTAATAGTTTTAACATGATTGATAATAACTCCTGTATAAGTATATATATCGCTATATGTAACATCAGCAACTGTGTCTTGATGCAAAGAATATAGCGCATCAACACCATATCCCATTCCACCTTTTTCTAAAGAAGTTTCTTCTATCCAATCTTTAAATTTTACTAATTTATCATGTCTATCTTGACCATGTCCGACAATAGTACAATTTACAATTTTTGCAGACACGGTAAATGTAGATTCAGATACATCTGTTCCTAAAAAAACAATCCCATGTGAAACTTGATCAAAAGAACAATTATCAATGGTAATACTATTGACACCTTCATGCACCACAATACCAACATCAAAGTTATTAAAAAAACCATTTTTTATGATCACATTAGAAACTTGTTGCAACGTTGGATCTGCTTCTAATTCTGCTTTTGAATAACCAACTTCAATAGCAATAATTAATTTGCTATCTTTATTTTTCATAGTGTAATCATTAAAATTAATGGTTACACCTGATGATTTGATACGTAACATAGTTTCTGTTTTTGAAGGATAATATTCTATATCATGCCTTAAGTCCCAATGACCTGGTCTGACTATTGTTTTTGACACATATGAAGCATCTTTTTCATAAATTTGATTATCTTGCTTTAATAAAAATTCAGCATGAAATTTACTAAAACAACAAAGAACTATCAGTATTATTTTATTAATATTTTTTTTTATCATACAATCTCTTTTTTATAACAATACAACATGGTATCTAACTAGGAATTAACTCCAACAATTATTATTTGTTAAGTATGTAGTTAAATCAGGGTGAATAGGAATTGTTGCTAAATAATCATACGTATAAAATTCAGATTCTTGAGAATACTCAACAATAATATTTTCATATCCATCGTTGGTAATATTTGCAAACTTACCGTTCATGATTTGTTTTACAGGAAACGCAAGTGTATTAACATCTGCAGGATTAAACGGAATAACATAATTTGCGTTATTATACACAGAACATTTATTACCTTCTAAGAAATTTTTTATATACAAATTTGGACTATGTGCTGTTACATCTGATATACCAGCGGTAAAACCATGCACATTAGTATTATTACCTGCTACTATATTATCTTCTAAGGTAACAGAGTAACCTTTGTTTAAACTAGCACCATGTACATGTCCAGTATTTCCTAAGTTGCCATACATTTTACTCTTAGTAACAGTTGTTTCCAACATTAAATCTCCCATTACTACTCCTGCCCCTATAGGACCAATAGGAGAAATCCATGGACGCTTCACACCTGTTAAATCTACAAACACTGAACTGTCACTCACTGGACTTACAAATGATAAACTATCTTGTAATATATAATTACCTTCCGCTGTATATAAACCTACTTGACTGGTCGTTGCTGCCTGTTTCCAAATATCAGTTGCATACACTCGATAAAAATTATCAAGACTGGCTGTTGCAAGATATCGTCCATTAGCTAACCAATCTAGAGATGTAACCGATTCTGTAAAATCAGACAATGTTGTATCAAGACTCCAATCAGAAGTTTGATATACTTGTACAACATTACTGGTACAACCAACTGCTAACAACGAATCATCTGGTTTAAATTGCACAGCAATTATATCACCTAATGCTGGACTAATCGTTTGAGCTACTGTCCAACCACTTGTTTCCCAAATTTTAACCGTATCATCTGCTGATCCTGACACCAGTTGCGTATCATCACTATTCCAATCAAGACTGGTAACAGTATCGGTATGGCTATTTAATGTTTGATCTGCAACCCATGTTGATGTGTTCCATACAATAATATTATTACTCGTATCACCAGAACCAGAAGCTAATTTTGATGCATCTTGACTAAACTTTACTGCATGTACAGCGACAGATCCATGTGTCAATGTTTGATCTGCAACCCACGTTGTTGTATTCCAAACTTTAATATTGTCACTTGTATCACTAGAACCTGATGCAAGCTGTGTTCCATCTGCTATATAATCAACACTCGTAACTCCTGTTGATCCATGTGTCAATGTTTGATCTGCAACCCATGTTGATGTATTCCAAATTTTAATATTATCACTTGCACTTGATGCAGACGATGCAAGCTGCGTATCATCAAAATTCCAAGATAGCGATGTAATCGGAGTTGTATGACCAGTCAATGTTTGCAGCAATGATCCATCTGAAGAATTATATACTTTAACTTCATTGCCACTTGTACCTACAGCTAACTTAGTACCATCCATACTATATGCAATAGCTGTTGTATCAACTGTAAGATCAGCACTACTTGTAACACTCCACGGATCTTGTGATTGTAATAACATGTTCCAAAAAGGCTTCATAGTACCAATATTATAAGAAAATGCATATGGTTGACCAGTTACTGGCTTTTGTAACGATACACTATGTCCAACATTAAACGATAAATCACAATCATATATTGTATGGCCATTATTACGTCCAGAAAAGCATACCCCATACGCACTGTCATAGAGTGATATTTGTCCAACACAAATACACTTTTTTAATAAAAAACCTGTTACATTATGTACATGTACCCCAGCAGCAATACTCCACAATCGATAACGGGCAACTGCAGCTTGTAACAAACTATTAGTTGCTAACATTGATATGATATCTGCATAATTAGGATTACTTCCAGCAATTTGAGAATCTCTAATGTTTTTCATACTTTCTAAAAAAAGATCGGTTGTTTGGATCATATCAACAGATGTTTTTGTAAAATCTCCAAACAATAATGCTTTATGCAAGGCATTAATAGGAAGTGAAGTTGGATCTGTTATATCAGTAACTAATGAACTATCAAACATAGTACCAGTTGCATTTTGAGTAGACGCAAAACAATCCCATAATGCAATTGTATCTGAGCTTCGCGCAGAAAAACCTATTGATCTATGTCCCACATTACTATTAGAAAGACATCGTTCATACTTAATATAACGACAGCTTTTTAAGAATGCACCGTATGCACCAGTACTTGTAGCATCTACTACTGGAGCATAAGCCGATATTTCTTGAGCTTCTTGTTGCGTTCTTATAGCTGCTGCTTCACCACTACGCATAGTACTTGATACATTACCTACAAATTGACAATCAAAAAATTGACAACTTGTTGAGTTACTTAAAAACATGCCATATGCTGTGTTTAATGCTTGCATAGAAGTATAATCTACATTATATGCCTGCAACGAATTGACGTTTTCTCCATAAAATCCTGCAGCGATAATTCCCATTGTTGTTGCAACATCATTTGTTTGTCTAGTAGCTGTGTTTTCACTAAATTTTGTATTGTGAATATCAACCGTATACATCTTACTCGTATATGCACCATATGTTTCAACACCACCTTGATTATACTTACTAACAACATTAATCAGCTCTGCTCCACGTACATAAGATAAATCTAATCCTATTGCTATATCATCAGAAATATTTGATCGCGTTTCTACATGATTACAAGTTATAGCAGAAACTGAATAATCTAATGAATTTTTATTAGTAACCTCGATACCCACTGCCTTAACTGCACTATGAGAGTATGAACAATCACAATTTTCTAATAAGATTTCTACAATATTATCTAATTGCATACCAACAGCTTTAATTTCTGATGTTGTATCAGCTATCACAACATTAGAAATTTTTATTCTTTTACTATCACAAATTTGCATACCAATCGCTTCTGTTCTGTTAGTGTCACCTTCACTTGTTGTGCTATATGTTTCGTAACCTACTCCCCTGATTTCACCATGTCTATAAGAAAAATTGTTCACACAACATAGAAAAAATCCTTTATACGTATACACATCAACAGCATTACCATTCAAAGGATCCTGTTGCAAAGGCATAAAGTAATCTGATCCATAACCAAAATCTGTTTCAACTTTTGTTTTAAAACTTTGTAATGCAGTTTGATAATTTCCAGATATACCAAATACGGTAACATCGTCACAGGTTATGTCTTCGCACATATGAGTCGATGTACCAAAAATACCCATTCCTAATAACGTTTTGTAAAATTTACAATTCCATATATCACACCCTTGTACTCCTGCATGAATAATCAAAGGGCAATCAAAATTGTATAATGATAAATTTTTAATAATAATATTACGCGGTTGCTCTCTTGTTGGATCATCGAGCAATTCTTGAGGGCTCCAACCAATTTCTATCCCTACCCAACCTATATGAGTAGTATCTTGATTCGTTATACCGATTGAATTAAAATCAACGACAACATCTGATGCTGTAATCTTCATTAATGGGTTACCTGTACTTGTGTCTACGGGATTATAAGTATACGGACGAGAGATGTTAAATTCATAATTACCTGGCTGCGTAATAAAAAATGTTACTGTAGCCAAATCAAATGAAGCATAATTAATTGATGCAATACTTATATGAAAATAATTAATACATACTACAAACAACAACCAAAATATATTTCTGACTTTCATTTACTATTCCTACATTATAAATATATGACATCTAAAAATTTTCAGTCCAACTTAATGAAGCATGAGCTCGTCTAGCTCCGCCCTGATTGCCAACTCGTATTGCAGATACTATTAATGTTTCACCTGGTGCTACCACGATTCGTAAATTTTTAATATTAAATTCTTCTCCAGTATTACGTCGGAGAAAAAAGCTTCCCAAAAATCTGCCTGCAGGAGTAAAGGTAACACGAGTTGTTGATGACTCTACAACCGATGTTTCACTACTTATATCGGTAAATACTAACCCTGCAGGTAACGCTGTTGCAGCTTCATATAAATATAGCTCAAATTCCATATCTCTATTTTGTTCCGACAATGTTGATAATTCATCTGGATACACAAGAATTTGATTAGCTTTATTTTGATATTGAGGCTTATTGCGGATTGCAATTAATGTTGTAGAAACAGTATTTACCGTAGTGTTATCAATACCATCAACGCTATATCGTGTATCATACGTTTGATCAATAATTCCTTCTGTATAACCTGTAAGCGATACTAATTCTAGTGTAGTCGCCGTACCAGCAGTACCAAAATTAATGTTTTGACCCCACAACTGCATATTTGGATCTAATAAATTAGATAATACATTCGTATTTGGATAGCGCATACTATGTACAAGAATCCATCTTCCATCTTGTTGACTTTCTATATAAAAATTAATAACACCAAAACCTAACCATTGATATTGAATCTTGTAATGATTACCTTGTTGCGGATTTAATGTTTGCCCACTGGGACCAGTACCATCCATAGGATCAACATTCCATGCGCTCTGAATTGCTATTTCTCCTGGTGGAGCTGCTGAACCATTGCGTAACCTTACAACACTAAAATCAGTTCCTACATAACCAAATGCTACAATATCTTGTAAATTAGCAACTGCATACACAGGAGTTGCTGTAGGATCTGCAACATTACCCAAACCTATCAACTGAGCATTGCCTGTAGTTGGTGTATCAAAACGAGCTGCAACTATACCAACATTTCCTAAGCCTGATACATAGTGCATACGATGTTTACTAACAAGCGTCGCATAAGCACCTGCTGCAGTACCACCTGTGTTAAGCTCTACGATGTTTTCGTTCAAATTTATCGAAGCACTCCCAGGATTTGTATCAGTTAATGCATATCGAGAATTAATACTATACGGAAATGTTAAATGTATTTTTGTTGTTGCCTGAGCAAATAATAAATCATTATATGCAGAATAATGTTTTTCAGAACTATATAAAGCTGCAGTATTCATAAGCATGATAAAAAAGAATACATTACAATTATTATATTTTAACATTTTTTTCATAACCATATTAAAATCTCTCAATCCAAGATATCGAAGCAGCAATAGTAGTACTACCAGTTAATGTTTGCGCACAAACTGCTAATCGATCTGTTGGATTTAAAATTATATTATAATCATTCAAGTTAACGGTTCTATTACTATTACCATCAGAAAAAAACGTTAATAATATTTTACCACCAGTTATAGCTGTAGTAGCAGGCGCTGTAATAGCGTCAACTACAGAAGTTGAAGCCCCAACATCCGTATATGGCGGTGCAGCTAATCCACCAGTAGGATTAAGTATTAATCTATAAACAGTAGCTGTATTAGTATCATTATAAAAACTCACTTGTTGTAAATGTATCATCACTTGATTTTGCTCAGGAGCAGCTGTTGGATGAGTAGGCTTATTTCTAATAACCAAAACAGCTCGATTTGATCCATTAACAATCGCTTGCCCAGCGTTATTAGATACCGCATTTCTAGAATCAATTGCAGTATTAACACGACCTTCTATAATGCCTGCCATAGAACATGTTTGCAATACCACATTTGTTGTTGCTGTGTTATTAATACTTGCAGCATATAACTGCAGTACTGAATTAAATAAATTAGTACCTGTTGGATTACTACCAGTCGGTGAAGCTGTTGCATAATTAATAACGTGTACTAAAATCCATGCACCATCTGTTTGATCTTCGACATAAAATTTAACAGTACCAAATCCCATTCCTTTATACTGAACTTTATATATATTGCCAAAACTAGGAATTAAAGCTCTACCACTTGGACCTGTACCATCTAAACTATCTTCACTCCATGACGTATAAGGATACCATCGTAATGTACGGCCATTTTGCCTATGAATAATGCCAAATGTAGTACCGTTTGCCGTTGCTGCATCATTACCTGTATACGCTGTATCATTTAAATAACCAAAAAAGAATCCATCTTTCAAATTCGTTAAGTTAGGAGAAGCTCCTGTAAAAAATGGAACAGAAGAACCTGCAGGAAAAGCTTGTGCCCCTGTCGGACCTGTAACTAAACTTCCAAGACCTATTAATTGAGAATTACCTGTAATTCCTCGTGCACCAGTTGCTCCCAAAGGACCTGTCGCACTATTGCTAAAAACAGAGCTATAAACACCTGCACAACCAATTCCTTCTTCTGTATTTAAACGCCTTTTACTCAACATAGCTGCAGCACTCGATGACGCAGCTCCAGAGCTAATAAAAGCACAGTTTACACCTGTTGCTCCGGTAAAAGGAGATATATTACCTGATCCATTTGCATATGCTCGCACATAATCACTGTTAATATTATAAGGAAATTGTAACTGAATTAATGACGTATTTTCTGCAGCTAAAATATCATTAAAAGCAGAAGTGTTTGCTTCTGTTAAGTCAACTCCGGTAGCACCAGTTACTCCTGTGGCACCCGTAACACCTGTAGCACCGGTAACGCCAGTAGCACCCGTGACTCCAGTGGCACCAGTAACGCCGGTAGCGCCCGTGACTCCAGTAGCGCCAGTAGCACCCGTGACTCCAGTGGCACCGGTAACGCCTGTAGCGCCGGTAACTCCAGTGGCACCAGTAACACCAGTAGCTCCAGTTACGCCTGTGGCTCCAGTGACTCCAGTAGCACCAGTTACTCCGGTAGCACCCGTGACTCCAGTGGCACCAGTTACGCCTGTGGCTCCAGTGACTCCAGTAG
>PBME01000003.1 GCA_002721975.1 Campylobacterota bacterium
TTTTAAAATTGCAATTTTAGTCTCTAACATAGGAACTTGTACATCTGCCACGAGTCCCCATTCTAGACGAGATTTTAATCTGTCAACTAAACCACCTAAGTTTCTTGGTAATGTATCACTTGAGAGAATAATTTGTTTATTTGCATCATAAAGCGCATTAAAAATGTGAAAAAATGCTTCTTGTGTTTGTTCTTTGTTCACCATAAATTGAATATCATCTAATAGCAACACATCTATTTTTTTATACTTTGCTTGAAACTTTGCAATATGATCAAATCGTATTGCATGAATAAATTCTGTAACAAAGCGATCTGTTGTTTGATACAAAACTCGAGCATCAGAATATTTTTGCATGATTTCATTACCAATTGCATGCAACAAATGTGTCTTTCCTAACCCCGAACCACCATACAACAATAATGGATTGTATAATCTACCTAATTTTTGTACGACTGCTCGTGCTGACGCATAGGCAAATGAATTATTATCTCCCACAACAAACATATCAAAGGTATACAAAGGATTAAGCTTACTTGCACTTCCTGTATAAATTCCAGGTAATTTTTTACCAGACTGATCTTGTTTATTCTTTTTTTGAGCTGAAACTGCTGGAACAATTTTGGTAGAAGCTCCTTGCATAATTTCTGGCTCAGTAGTACATGCACCAATACAAAAAATAATTGTTACAGAGTCAACTCCTAACAATCTTTTCAGATGACTTTGAAACAACTTTTTATAATGTGCTTCGACCCAGTTTTTAACAAATAAATTAGGTGCCGACAAGTATACTTTTTGCTCTTGAGTGTCATAACGTGACAAAGAAACAGCCTTGATCCACGTCTCAACAACACGTGTACCAACTTCTTCTTTGATAATTTTTAAAAAATCTTGCCAAACTTGATCAATAAGAACCATGTATACCTAATAGATTGTAATTATACTTTTCTGTCTCAAGTCTATCAAAAAATTATACAATACATAATGTTGATTTTAATTTTTATTTTGTTACTACAAACAACATATGTGTTCCACCAACAAACATATCTATTGATGAGCCTTGCAATAACAGCTCAACACCTTCATCCGTTTCTTCTATCTCAAAAGATGTAGCTACATTGTCAGCTAAGCTCGTATGAGGTAAGTATGCACGGTACAAAGTAGTGTCTAAGCTTTCTTTATAATTTGCAGGTGTGTACAAACAAATTGGATCTGGCTGATCAAATGTCATAAAAATTTTAGAACCATTTGCTGTATGTACTTCGTAAATGCTTGTAACTGTATTAGTATAACCAGTATCTTGATACAAGGTAGCAAACATAATAGCAGAAGTCCCTAACCAACTAACAGCTATGATATATAATAACCTCATGTACCCCCCTTCCCCTTCAAGTTTCATGTTATATATTGTACACAATAAAAAGATGAACCTTCAAGAGATTCATCTTTTTATATCCTTTTAGAATTATATAATCATGTAAACAAGATTATTTTGCTAATTTTCGGGATGTTTCATTTTTAAATTGAAAAACACCTGGTAGAATTTTATTCAATATTTCTTTTGTACTATCTTTTTCAGGCTTTTTATCTTCTGGTCGTTCTGGTTTTTTTTCTATTGCAGGAGGATCATCTTGACTTACTTGTACATTTCTTGGTGGAGTTTGATAAGAAGCATTCACTCCACAATACGTACTTACTAATGCTAGTATTACGATACTACGTTTATTCATATATTCCTTACTCGTTATTATTTTGTACATTTGTTTTTAAAATCAGTAATTCAACCTTATGTGCCAATTCTTTAATACGAGCACTTTGATTTGCTGCTTGATCTTGAGTGTATCCTAACTCTTTACGACATACATCATACAATGGATTGTTTTTACCTCTAAGATTATTTGGCATACCAAAGTGTTGCTTATGTTTGATAATTTTTGCATATACATTATTAACCTGCCAATCAGTAATCTCAGCTGGTGGTTTTTTAAATCCTGGACATACTATCTGTGAAAAAAATACAATACATGCAATACTACGTAATACGTTTTGATTCATATTGTTCCGATATAATTATTTACTGTGTAGGTAATACAAAATCTTTTTTTGTTACTGATTGTTGCGTTAAATATATTTTTTTATAATCTGCAAGTTTACTGATATCTCCAAGCAATACAAAACCTATTAAACAATTTTCTTTAATATAAAATGCATGCAATATCGAATCTTGCTTAAGAATGACTGACTCAACATCACTATCATGATCAACTGTTTGTCCACAAGCATAAAAATCTTGTTCAAAAAACTTTGAATCTCGCAACCCAACATAACCTGGATACAACCGAGGCTTTTGACTAAATTGTGTTGCTGCACATAATCCTTGCAACATTGCATCTGCCCATGTGGCACTTTTAACTGTCTTTTTTGTCACCATATCTTGTACAGTACAGACATCTCCACCAGCATAAACATTATCTATATTTGTTTTTAAACATTGATCTACAACTATTGAACCATGACTTGTTGCAATACCAGTATCTTGTAACAAATCTGAATTAACAGTCGAACCAGTTGCTAACACCACACACTCAGTCATAAGATGAGAGCCACTTTTTAATAAAACGCTTGTAACTTTACCTTGTTTCGTACAAATTTTTTCAACTTCTTGCCCCATAAATAACGCTATACTTTTTTGTTGCATCATACGTGTAAGATGATGAACAACTTGCTGATCAGCTTGTGTTGGTAAAATTTGAGGAGATCTTTCAATTAATCCCACTGCTTGGTGACGACTATGTAATGATGATACACATTCTATGCCATTAATACCACCTCCTACAACTATCACGTTACTAGGTTTTTGTTGGTCAATATAATGAGATAATTTTTTTGCATCATCTGCTGTGTGAAATGTAAATAATCCTTCCTTCACATCTTCTGCACCAATGTTAGGAATAAAAGGACGTGTTCCAACACCTAGAAACAAATAATCGTAAACGATGTTTTCATCGCCAATACATACACAATTATTTTTTGTATCTATTTGAGTAACCCAAGTATTAAGACGTAACAGAATATTTTGTTGTTTAAAAAAATCTTCTGTTTTTAATACCATATCACCAAATGATATATCATCTGATATATAATCAGCCAATAAACAACGATTGTAAGGTATATACGACTCTCCAGACAGGCAAGTAATTTCACTCTCTTTATCAAAAGAGCGCAATTTCGTTATAAACGCTATTGAAGCTGCAGATGCTCCTATAACAACAAATCTTTTTTTCATACTATCCATATATAAATGTTGAGCTATTTTTATGTACCTCAGTTTACAAAAAATTGCAGGTAAAAACAAAAGAAGCATGGTAACCATGCTTCTTAACAATTCTAGCTATGTACATATTACGGACATGTATGCGCAGCAAATGCAACATTTCGAGTAAAAATATTACTTGCTGGCAAAGCAGTTGTTTGAGGATTTCCAGCTGAATAGTAATAACGAAACGGATTTGCATCAACAGGATTTCTAATTGATTGATATGTATTGCCTGTAAATTCATCTCGGAATAAAAAGCCAGCAATAATAAAGTTAATATCAAAAAAGACTCCACGACCAGTACCGCCTGAAGCAGTTTGATTTTGATACAACACTAAGTTATCTTGAACAATTGGTCTTTCAAAACTTATAAAAACTCCATGTCTGTTTGGATTACAACTTGTGTTTTGATTAAAAATCATATTTCTACTGATCATGCTAGTTATACTATTATCAATACAAACACCATCACCCGAAGTTGCAACTGTTGCTCGATTATTTGCAAATAACAAAGTACCATTCTCAGCCTCTAATATACCTAAAAATATATTAACCCCACATGCAGCATTTCCTGCAGAACTACTTGTATTATTTCTAAATATAATATCTCCAGACAATGATCGCACTGTTGCATTTACCGCAACTGGATGATTTAACGAACTTCTTAAATTTTCAATGATAATATCTTTATCTATGATTAATGTTGTAGTGTTACCACCATCAGGAAAAAACGCAATTCCTTGAAAAGCAGTATTAGTTACATCATAGTTTCTCATTGTAAAGCTTCTACCTGTTACCGAACAACCTCCACCCATATAAAATTGTATATTATTTTTATCTTGTCCATCTAACAATATATCGCCCGTAACAGTAATTCCTTGATTAAAGTTCATGTTAATGTCACCACCTATAACTGAAAAATCTCCTGTTATATCAAATACCTGTGCATAATTTACTAAGTTTCCATGTAACTTAACATGACCTATCCATGCACCAGATCCTGCTACAGCAACAGTTGTGTTTTGATAACCAACGCCATTCAACCCATAAAAAACATTTTGATCAAAAATAATTTCATCTGCTCTAACAGTACCAGAATTAAGAAATCCATACCCATTAGTGCCACTAGTTGCACCACGAGTATTATTTTTACATATAACTTTATGGCCAGCTTGCATAGTACCAGCAAAATCAATACCAGTTCCGCCTGTTCCAGTATTTGCAGCACCACCAACATTATCTTGTAAAATAATTGTCGAACCTGCTATCAAGTTAACACCACTTGTTGCACTTAATCCGTCAACACCATTATTACCTGCATTACTTTGCCCACCTTGATTATTGTTTATCATAATATTATTGCCTGCTTTAATATCAAATGACGTTGTAAAGTTAAGTAACGTAACACCATCTCCTCCAACACCACCTGTGCCAGCATTAGCTCCAAGATGACTTTCAAATCTAACATCACCATGGGTTGCAACAATGTTTTCATTTCTTATAAAAACAGCTCTATAGCCTGAATTATTTAATGTATTACTGCTAGAATTTCTATTAAAAATAATATTTTGATCTGCTTGCAGTCCATTGCCAGTACTGCCAACAGGTGATGAATCTGCTAAATCAACACCAGCGCCATTAAAATTAGTAGTATTACTCCCACCAATGTTATTAATAAATTGTATAGAGCCACCTCCTAAAGCTTGCACCATATGTCGAGAAGAAGTTTCAGCACGTGTTGGAGCAATATGTACTCCTGCTCCAGCAAACAATGCTCCTGCAGAATTACCTCCAGTATTGTTAATAAAACACACATCTCCCGCTCGTGCTTGCACTGCGGTAAGATCCAACCCTGTTACGGGTTCAATATCTACCCCTGAACCTCCTGCACTCGCATCTGATGCAGTACCACCTTGATTATTTTCAAAAACTATATTACCAAGCGTTGCTCGTATCACAGGTACAGAAATATGATTACTGTTACCACGAATTAACACTCCTGCACCAGCTGCACCTGAACCTGGTGAATCACCTTGATTGTTCTTAAAAACAATACCAATATCAGACTGCACGACAGGCGTACTTAATCCTGTAACTGTTGTTATGCTCACACCTGCACTACCACTAGCACCTTGATTATTATCAAATGTAATTAACCCTGTTGCTGATATAGCATTCGCAATTGTAACACCTGGTGAGGCACCCAACGTATTTTTAATCGTCAAATCACCTTGTTTAATAAGACTGCCATTATCGTTAATTCCATTGGTCGTTAATGTACCGTTAATAGTCACAGAGTCAGTACTGTTACCATCAAATATCACATCGCCATTAACAGTTACCGTAGCACCAGAACTTACATTAACACCACCAACTACAGTTACATCTCCATTAACTGTAAGACTTGCTCCACTTGCAGATAAATCCAGATCACCTTGTATGACAACATTGCCATCGATAACAACTGATGCACCAACGCTCGTTGTTACCAAAGGGAAATTACCTACTGTTATACCTGATATACTTGCTGCCTGTATCGCAACTTCATCTCCAATATCTGCAAATACTTCTAACTGATCTGTGCCATTCACTGTAAAATTGTTAGATCCATCAATAGTCACATTATCTGTAAAAACAGCTGTTTTATAGATTCGCCCTTGACCAAGGATCGTATTGGTTATCGAAACTTGTTGGGCTACATGAGGAACTGTATAGGCAATACTGACAATTGGTAAGTGCCATAACAGACAGTACATCACAAGGCATATGTTTATTTTTTTCATTTTTCACCTTTTTTATCGGCTTACATAGTTATTTAAAATGTTTCATCAGCTTTTTCATATAACGTAAACGCTCCCCCATCATAATAACCAGTAAGCGTCAGGTTTTCATCTCGTATGTTTTTTTCAGCTATTCCTGTATTATGTATAAAAAATACATTTGTAGCTGTAATTGCAGAAGGATCGGAAGGAGTCGGCGCTCTAAAAGCAGCTCCATTTGAACCGACGCCTGGTACAGATGCATTACGAGCTATTACAAAATTATTATATATAATCATATTTGAATTTGCTGGATTATTATTAGAAAGTAACAACGCTCCAGCATTACCAGCAGCTGTTGTAGAATTATCGGTTACAACAAAATTTAACACTTCTACAAAAACAGGACTATCCACTACAACACCATTGCCACCTCCAGTAGCATTGTTAGCCATTCGCAATGTTCCAGTCCTTGCTAGGACTCTACAAGGAGATAAAAGAAAAACAGATTCACTATTTCCTCCAGTATTTTGTGCAAATACAATGTCTCCTGTTGCAATAATGTTAGCGCCTACAACTACGCAACGTCCTGAAGCAGTACAATTTATAACATTCATATTATTAACATAATAGATACCATTTGCATCAACACCTATACCGGCAGTACTAGTACAATCATGTATGCGTAAATCCCTAACATTAATATGAGCCGTTGATGCAATTTGAATTGCTAACCCTGCAGTATAATTTTGGATACGCATAATACCGGTAACGGCATCCGTCACATCGGTAGCAAAATTCGGTCCTACAATATCACCACTGATTCTTACTGTATTACCAGTAACATCTTGTCCATCAAATAGAATATCTCCACGTACACGTAATTCAACATTGTCATTCACAACTACTGAACCAAAGACTGTCAAATCTCCTTGTATAACCATGTTTGAAGCAAATACAGTTGCATTATCGCCACGTTGCACAATAACTCCTCCATTAAGCATCCCGCTACTTGCAACTTGTTCTCCTGTGCCTGCACTCACATTGTTGATAAAAAGAACATTATTTTTTGAGGTTATCGTACCGTCATTATCAACCCCATTTCCATCGGTACCACTCGTACTATTTGCTCCTTGATTCTCTTCAAATACAATGTCATCTACAGCCTGTATTGTTGCTTGACTACCAATCAAAACACCATTACCTCCTGCACCTGTACCGCTACTTGAACCTCCTTGATTGTTCGTAAATAGTACATTATGAAAAGATTCAACCGTATATGCTATAGAAGAATTTAAACGTACACCATTGCCACCAGCATTTGCTGCTGTACTGCTTGTACTTCCTTGATTATTTTCAAATGCAATTGTATCAGACGCCAACATAGTACTATTTAATACGTCAACTCCTGAGCCACTCAACCCTGCTCCGGCACCCGCTGTATTATTACTAAAATGAATATTTGTAGCACTACTTATAGCATTCGTACCTGTACCTGATCCTGATATCTCTACTCCTGACCCACTGGTACCAACAGCATTTGTTCCGTTACCACCAATATTATTAGAAAAGAAAACCGACCCAGTTCCTAATGTTTGCACCATGTAATTAGTATCAGCAGTCGCAATAAACACCCCTGCTCCAGCAGTCGATGTTTCAGCATCGCCTCCAGTATTTTCATCAAAAATAATATCACCTGATTGTGTACGTACACCGGTTACTACTTGACCAGTAACAAATGTTACTGCAACACCTGCTCCTCCAATATTACTCCCATTATTAATGCCACCACCAAGATTTTTTGCAAAAACAATATCACCTCGTGTTGCTTCGATCACAACAGGTTCTGTCATACCGCTAAAATGAACATCATTACCAACAATACCTACACCTGGCTGACCCGGACCTACTGGGGTTCCTCCAGTATTATTGGTAATATATATACCACTATCTGATTTTAAAATAGGAGCAGTTAGTCCAGAAGTTGTTTGTATATCAAGACCACACCCTAAATCTTGTGCTATATTATTTTCAATGACTATTAACCCTGTAGCTATAATAGAATTAGATATTGCAACAGAGCTTGCATTTAACGGAGCTGCTCTATAATTCCTCATGGTAATATTGTTTACACCAGGATCACTTGGATCTGTTGCAAAGTTAGAACCAACTATACGTCCTGCAATAGCAACCGTACTCGGATTAATACGATTGCCATCAAATAAAATATCTCCTGAAACGGTTAATGTAGCACCAGCAACAATTGTAACAGAACCTACCACTGTTAAATCTCCAGTAATTTCTAATGTTGCGCCACTTGCTGAAAGATTTAAGTCACCCTGTATAATCACGTTGCCTGTTATTTGTACTGGAGTAGCTGTCGCTATATCGAGCGTAGGAAAATTTCCTGCGGTAACTCCAGATACACTTGCAGCCTGTATAGAAATCTTATCATTGATTTCTGCAAAGACTTCTAACTCATCTGTTCCACTTACTGTTACATTATTTGATCCATCAATAGTTACATCATTTGTAAACACAACCGTTTTATACAAATTAGTTTGACCAATAATAGTTTGCAACACTGTACTTTTTTCAGCTTTGTCAGGAACTGTATAGGCAATACCTAATGCAACTTGACTACTCAATAAAACTAACCATACAAATAACTTTTTTATACCATTCATAACATTCAACCTTTTTTAGTAATTATGGTGTTGTATCAATAGCACATCCATTACTATTTTTTGTCAAGATATTACCAGCTGCAAGTGCACCTCCACCATAATATTGCAATAATGAACCACCATTATAACCAACATCTTGATTAGCGCTCCCTCCACAATCTGCAATAATAGATAAATCTTTGGTACTGATTGATGTATTTATAAGATTGACACCAAATGTCGTACCATTACCTGTGGCACCAGAGCCAACATTTCTTGCAAACTGTAAGCTATTTGTTGCCGTAATCGTAGCAGCATCTATTCTCACACCTGAAGTACCCCCGCCTCCTAGATTAGCTGAACCGTCATTATCTGCAAAAATAATATCTCGTGCCAACATACTAAAACCTGCAGGAATACTTACAGCCTCACCGTAAGCACTTTGAGCATCTAAAATCTTTACCGTACCTGATACAGCAGTAATACGTCCTGAAGGTCGTAACTCTACAGCATGATTAACATTTCCACCTACAGTTGCCTGATCAATAGCCTGACAATTATTAATAGTTACATCACCACCTAGCGTCACTGGTATATTTAACCGAAATGCATCATCACCATCACCAATCAAATTTGCAATTTCCCAATTGCCAGTTAAAGTAATCGTCGGAGCACCACCAATTAATTCTATATTACAAGCAGCGCCAAATGATACGGCAAAGTTAATAATTGTAAAATTATTAGCAATAATACTTGTACCAAAAAAACGAATAAATCTATCATCTGTTGATACACCTGTTTGTCCGTCAAATAATATATCACCAACAACATTTAACAATGCATTTGTTGCACCACTATTATCACCTTGAACCGTTCCTCTAAACACACAAAAATCACCAACTATATTTAATTGTGTTGCAGCTTGCAGTGTAAAATCTCCGTACACTGCAACATTACCTTCTAACGTCGCAGTACTATTAATGGTACTGCCAACACTGACAGCCTGATCAAATATAATGTCTTGTGCTATGATCGTACCTGTTGTATTTAACGCTAACGTGCCAGCATTATCTTGAAAAACAATAGTCAATGCATCTAACGTACCTGCATTAGTAATACCATTACCTCCAGAAATACCTGTATTTCCAATGCAAGTTATTGTATCAGTTGCAGTTAACGTAACATCTGCATCAATAGTAATACCATTACCACCTGCACCACCTGTATTGTTAATTAAGAAAATATTGTTTCCTGCATCAATTGTAATTGCTGTAGTATGCAAAAATTCTACACCTGCTTCTCCAGTGCCACCTGTATTATTTTCAAAACGTACATTATTATGCAATGCTTTTACGTAGCCATCTGATACAAGTACTCCTGCGCTACCGCCTGTATTACGGGTAAATATAATATCTTGATCTGCAATAATTCTTCTATTAGGATTTACAAATACACCATTTTTGTTCGCAGCTGTCGTCACATTGTTATCAAATATAATATCTAATGCTTCGATCGTATTCGTTGTAGGAGTTGTAGGTATATCGACAAGTACAGCATGACCATTTGTACTGCTATTTTGCATAAATGTAATGGAACCGGTTGCTGCTTTCATGATAGCTGTTGGTTCAATAAAAATTCCATCTATACCAGCACCTCCGGCAGAAGTAGATATACATCTATAAAATGTTATATCACCATCAACATTCAATGTATTTCTTAACAACACACCATCATCACCTCTACCTTCTACATCGCTTATGAGTAAGCTTCCTGTTAATGTCATAGTTGTTCCAGTATCTAAATTCACAGCAGTGCCTGATGTCTGTGTAATATTTTGAATCGTTACATTATGTGCCGTGAGCGAAGAAGCACCCGTAAGAAAAAAAAACATATCGCCTGATGGACCTGCTACTTTATTACCATCATGTACAATATTACCACTTACGGTTAATGTAGCTCCGCTACCACTTCCAGGTGTTCCACACTGCAAGATACCACGTAACACAGTAAGATCTCCGGTAACAGTTACTGTGTTACCTGCAGATATAATAAGATTTCCTTGAACCGTAAGATCACCATTGACTGTCAAATCTTCATTAACTGTTAAACCATTTTGAGCAATGACATCTGCACCTATCGTTACTGCTCCTGCACCAGTATTTGATAGTACTGGAAAATTACCAAACGTAATGCCATTAATTGTTGTTGCTTGTATCGTTGCAGGATCAGCTAGTTCTGCAAATACTTGTACATTATCTGTACCTGCCACTGTTAATGTATTGGTAGCACTTACTGTGACAGCATCGGTAAATATAATTGTTTTTTCTGCATACCCTACTGCTAATATTTTGTTAACAACAATTTCTTGTTCTGCTACATCAGGTATTGTATAAGCAACTGATAGTATAGTTGCATGGTATAAAGGCATCGCTATAAATAATAAACGCTTGAACAACTTCATTTTGTAAACCTTTTTGTTATGTATCACGTGATAAAGACAAGGCTGGATCATCTTTCCAGCCTTGTGCCTAATGTCTCTATATAATTATGGTGTAAAATCAATTTGACATGCTGTTGTACCGCTATCATTGACATGTATCGTTGCAGTTGCGCCATAAAAGTCAGTAATGCTACCACCATCAATATCAAAATCTTGGTTAGCGCTGCTACAGTCAGTAACAATAAATATATCTGATGCTGTTATTGTCGCACCATTGGCACGTACACCAAACGTTGATCCATTGTTAGTCGCACCAGAACCTTGATTATATTTAAATCGTAGATCATCATGTGCGGTTATGGTACCTGTGATATTCACACCGTTGCTTGATGCTGCACTTGTTCTATTATTTCTAAATAATAAATTATGTCGTGCAATGACAGCACCACTTACATCAACCGCATGATCACTAGTTGAACGATAATCTTTCATTGTGACATTGTATGCATCAACTGTACCGATAATTTCTACTTCTTTTGCTTCTTGCTGACCATCAAAAACAATGTCTTCTGTACTCGTTAATGTAGTACCTGTGGAAACAGTAACTGATCCTTTAGCTTCCACATTACCATGCACAAAAAGATCACTCTCTACAGATAGATCTTGACTAAATACAACATTACCTTTTAACAAGCCACTTAGTACTCCAGGGCCAGTTATTAATAATGTTGTCAGATTGTTAACCAAAATAGGATTTGGAAGGCTTACATCATCTGCAAATATTATTGATTGTTCCGAAGATAAAATTGCATCTCCACTAGGTGTTGGTTCAATAAGTAAAGCATAGTCATGTCCAGCTGAATTACCTGCTCCAGTACCAGGTGCACCACCACGATTACCTTTTATATAAATACCCTGCCCATTAATTAACGATCCTTGAATAAGAATACCAAATCCTCCGTCACCGTTATCATCACCAGCTATAGCATCACCACCATCACCAGCTACATTATTTTCTAATACTGCTTGTACATTTGCTGTCACTGTGCGAGTTGGCGCAATAGTTATAACGGTACCTCCAACTCCTGCTGGAGCACCTCCTGCACTAGGACTCCCAGTACCTGAATTACCACCACTTCCGGATTGATTTTCTACCATATATAAATTACCTGATGCAGTAATATCAGCACCTATAAAAATGCAATTACCACCGTTTCCACCAAGTCCATTTAAATTGGCAACATTAGGGCTAGCGCCACCATTACCACCATTACCACCAATGTTACCCTTGAAGATAACATCATGATATGCAATTAATGATGTTGTAGCATTATTAACAATATTTACCGCAGTGCCACCAACACCACCCTTAGCAGTACTCGGAGTAACCGCATCACGTCCTACACCGCCTACATTGTCAATAAAGCTAATATCATTATTGGCAGTTATAGACATGTTTCCACTTACAAGAACACCATCACCGCCATTTCCACCATTACCGAGAGAAATTCCACCTACACCACCACTATTTTTAGCAAACGTAATATCACGGCCAGCCAACATACGACCATCATCTAAAAGAACACCAGCAGCAGCATCACCACCAGGAGCAATTGTTATAGAACCACCAAGATTTCCTACAAAATCAATATCTCTATCTGATAATACATATTTTCCATCTACCGGGATACCCGAAAACTTTACGCCATTTCCAGCCTCGTCACGACCAGAACCACCTTCATTATACATAAATAAAGTAGAACCTCCTCGAGACTCAATCATATAATATTCAGCACTATTATCTGCAGGAGATACCAATATACCGTGTTGTGCAGCACCTACAAAATCAGATCCTTTATTGTTACTAAATACAATATTCCCTGCTAATGTTTGAACTGCAGTAAATGCATTATTTGTATCAAAAGTAATAATAACACCTGAACTTTGGGTAGCACCTATCGATTTATTTCCTGTAAATATAATGTCACCAGATACCGCTCTGATAACAGGTACACTATTTGCAGTAGTATGTGCACTGTTGCCTCGTACTGTAATACCGTAACCAACTCCTTCGTTATCTTTAAACGAAATACCGTTTCCTGCATCTATTAATGGCGCTGTTAATGTAGATACGGTATTAAGATAGACACTTGCATTGATAACATCAGTACCATTACCTCTATTGTTTTCAAACAATACAGAACCTAAAGCAACAACAGAACTGGTAATAGATACCGCAGGAGATGTACCCGCAGGAGAGTAATTGCGTATTATCACATTATTAACTCCCGGATCTGTAGGATCTGAACCAAAGTTAGCACCAACTATATTACCAGCTATCGAAACTGTACGATTCTCTTCTTGTCCATCAAATAAAATATCATTTTTTACCGTTACTATTGTTGATGCTGGAATATTTACTGAACCAAATACAGTCAAATCTTTATTCACAGTTAATGTCGCTGTTCCTGACAGAGTCAAGTTACCATGTACTGTTAAATTATCATCTATAGTTAGATCTTGATCAACCGTTACATTACCGTTCACGATCACATCACCTATCACTGTGTTAGATCCATCAAAATTTTTGCCCGGAGCACCTGCACCTGCAACACCAGTACCTGCAGCACCGCCACTATTACTTTCTAACACTAAACGATCATTTACTTTGACTGTACCAACAATACTCAGTCCGTTACCGCCATTACCGTTTGTACCTGTACCGTCACCGTCACCACCATCACCACCTTGGTTATCTCGTACCGTAGCATTAGCATCTACGACGATTGTCGTATTTGCACCGACGAGGACTGCATGACCAGCGTTACCACCATTACTATTATCTGTTGTACCGTTACCACCGTCTCCACCTTCGTTATTGATCATTACCATATCTGCGTATGCTCGTATTGTTGTTGCAGCTGCATGATCAAAGTTGACACCGTGACCACCAGTGCCACCATTTTGATCTGTACCAGATCCAGCTGTACCATCACCACCACAGTTTTCTCGCAGCGTAATATTGGTCGCAGTAATAGCACCAGTTAACCTCACAGCATCTACACCAGTACCACCTACAGCAGTACCTGTACTTGCAGCTGTAATACCAGATAAGTTATCAATAATCGCTAACTCTTTTCCTACCGTTAATGTCCCCGCAATAACAACTGCTTCTCCACCTGCGTTACCAACACCAGCTGTATCACCATTACCATCACCACCAACGTTCGTTGTTATAAACACATCGCCTTTAACCGTCATAGAACCAGCTAGATTAACTGCTACACTACCAACTGCTGCAGTACCATCAGCACCCGCATTATTAACAATGCTCAAATTATCAATATCAATCATACCTGCTAAGTTCACACCCACAGTACCTGATGTTGTTGGTTGGTAATTTCGTATCGTGACATCCGATGCCGAAAGATTACTTCCAGTTACAAAGTTAACTGAAGCAGTAGCACCATTTTGACCATCTAAAATAACATTGTTTGTTACTGTTACGAGTGCTGGTATTGAGATATTTGCTGAACCAAATATAGTGAGATTATCGTTGACGGTTAACGAACCTGTTCCAGACAAAGTCACATCACCATGTACTGTTAAATTACCATCTATCGTTAATGGCTGATCAATTGTTAAATTACCATTCACAATCACATCACTTGTCACTGTGCCAGATACACCAAAATCAGTTGACACTGTCACATCTTGATCAAATACCACGGTATGATCAGGAGTCTCAAGCATACCACTCACATCAAGATCTTTACCCGGAGTACCAGCAACTGCTCCGCCAGCACCTGCAGCGCCACCACTATTATTATCACCCAATACTAAACGGTCATTAACCTTAACTGTGCCGACAATGCTTAGTCCGTTACCACCGTTTCCATTTGTACCCGTGCCAGCACCGTTACCACCAGCGCCACCTTGATTATCTCGTGCCGTAGCATTAGCATCTACAACGATTGTTGTATTTGCACCTACGAGCACTGCATGGCCCGCGTTGCCACCAGCACTATTCGTTGCTGTACCGTTACCACCATCTCCACCTTCATTATTGATCACAACCATGTCTGCGTATGCTCGTATGGTTGTTGCAGCTGTATGAGCAAAGTTAACACCATGACCACCAGCACCACCATTTTGATCTGTACCAGATCCAGCTGTACCATCACTACCGCAGTTTTCTCGCAACGTAATATTGGTTGCTGTAATAGCACCAGTAATATTTACTGCATCTGCACCAGTACCACCTGCAGCAGTACCTGTACTTGCAGCTGTAATACCAGATAGGTTATCAATAATTGCTAACTCTTTACCTACCGTTAATGTCCCCGCGATAGCAACTGCTTCTCCACCTGCGTTACCAACACCAGCTGTATCACCATTACCGTCACCACCAACGTTCGTTGTTATAAACACATCACCTTTAACAGTCATAGAACCAGCTAGATTAACTGCTACACTACCAACTGCTGCAGTACCATCAGCACCCGCATTATTAACAATGCTTAAATTATCAATATCAATGATACCTTCTAAGTTCACACCCACAGTGCCTGATGTTGTTGGTTGGTAATTTCGTATCGTGACATCCGATGCTGAAAGATTACTTCCAGTTACAAAGTTAACTGATGCAGTAGCACCATTTTGACCATCTAAGATAACATTGTTTGTTACTGTTACGAGTGCTGGTATTGAGATATTTGCTGAACCAAATATAGTGAGATTATCGTTGACGGTTAACGAACCTGTTCCTGACAAAGTCACATCACCATGTACTGTTAAATTACCATCTATCGTTAATGGCTGATCAATTGTTAAATTACCATTCACAATCACATTTCCAGTGACAGTTCCCGTATTATTAAAATCATTTGAGACAACTACATCCTGGTCAAAAACAATAGGATTACGTCCTTGTAAAATCGATGTGTTTTGTATATCAATACCTGCCGTACCACCAACACCAGCTCCGCCACTCACAGCACCACCAATATTGTCACTGATGACCAAACCACCATTAGCTTGGATTGCTGGATTCGTTGTTGATGTAACAACAACTGCTATACCACCATCACCCTTGGTACCACCTGGTGTATTTGCACCACCAACACCACCAGTATTATCACGTATTGTTATATCTGCATCTGCCATAAGAGAAGCAGTGTCAGCTATCACTACAGCTGCGCCACCTACACCTGCTACAACACCTGCATTATCTGAGACACCACCAATACCACCAGTATTATCAGTAATAACGATATTTGATTTTGCATGTAACTCAGAAGTACTACTAATATTAACCGCTATACCACCAGCTCGATCAACTGTACCACCACCAATGAGATCTCCTTGACCACCGGTACCACCAGTGTTATTTCTGATGATAATTGTAGATGCATCAATACTACTTTGTATTGCAACTGCATCAGCACCTATTCTACCTGCATTATCTTCTGACAAGCCGGTGTTACCACCAATATTATTGGAAATAATAGCGCTACCATACGCAGTAACAGCGCCAGTTAATGATATAGCTTGACCACCGAATCCACCTGCTGCCATAGTTATTGTTGTGTCACCACCATTACCACCAGTATTACTTTCTAACAACACCTTGTTAGCTATTAGAGAACCACTCATGCTAATAGCAGTTNCACCATTAAATCCTGTTCCAGCATTATTAGCGCCATCACCACCAATATTATTTATCATACGAATAGTACTTTTTGCTGTCATAGTATTTGTTATGCTTACTGCAATTGCACCTGCTGCTGCGGTACCGTCCGCACCTTTATTATCTCGAATTGTAATACTATCTGAAGCAGTCACTGTTCCAGTAATTGCAACTGCTAGATTCGTAGATGTTGTTGCTTGATAATTTTTCATAACAATAGTATGACCTACCAGGTTACCAGTTATTGCTACTTGTTTATCTTTGCCCTGCCCATCAAATAATATATCTCCTATAACTGTCAATGTTTGTCCAGCAGCTATTGTCACTGAACCATACACATTCAAATTACCATCAATTGTTACTGATTCATCAATGGTAAAGTCACCGTTTACTGTTACATCTCTTGAAATAAGCTGTCCTGAAGCTCCCTTTAAAAGATCTGTAGAAACTGTTGTATCTTGACCAAATGAGATTAATGAGTGAGCATTAATTTCACCAAGTATTCTTAGATTATCTAATGTACCTCTATTATTTTCAAAACTCACTTCACCCGTAGCAGATCGTATAGCTAAACCTATTACTGGAATATCAAGGCCATATATTGCAGTAACACCGCCTGGATTATTACCATTACCTGTAAAAGTAACATCTTTATGAGCAACAATGATACCATCTGCTACAGAGCTTGACAGGTCTACGGCTGAACCAGTTGAAGTACCTGTAATTTGGTTATCTCTAAAATGTACGCTACCATTTGTCGATGTAATTTTACCTGTAGTTCCAGAAACTATAACGCCTGAAGCTACACCTGCACTTGATGCATTATTTGCAATGACGATATCACCTGATGCTTTAACTGCACCTACTATTTCAGCACCCAAGAATCCACTAGGTGCGGTATTATGAACAATACGTATCTCACCATGATTTGCTGTTACAGTATCTTCAAATCTAACTGCAGATGACACCGTTGAATTATAGTTTTGTATCGTAATATTTCTGCCACTAATTGATCCACCTGTATTAACTATAACACTTGACCCTGATTGATTTAACCCATCAAACAAAATATCACCTTGCGATACAAGCGCATCGCTAATAGTAACACTACCTCGTACCGTAAGATTACCTTGCACTGTTAAAGCATTACCCGTTGTTACGGTTAAGTCACCAAGAACGGTAACATCTCTATCAAATGTTATTGCTTCATCAACAGTTAAGTTACCATTAATAACAACATTGCTTTGTACCGCACCTGCTTTACCAAAGTCAGTTGTAACCGTAACATCACCATCAAACACTTTTGGTCCTGCTGATTGTACCGTACCACCAACACTCACATCATCGGTACCACCGATATTACCACGAGTGCTTATATCACCACCTGCAACAACAGTCGCACTTGCTGGAACATTCAATCCATTACCAGATGTACTACTATTGCCTTCTGCAATAATATCCTTATGTGCTTGTACAACACCGGTTGCAATCGTACCTTCTAGATGTACACCATGCCCTGTTCCAGTACTACTATTGTTTGAAGTAGATACCGTACCACCTGTCGATGTTAATTTACCAGCTGCTCCGCTGACTGCAACACCGTGTCCAGCGCCTTTACCAGCATTATATGTTACAAACACATTTCGAGATGCTTTGATTTCAGCTGTTGCTGACACTGCAGTTTTATCAGTATCACTTGAGCCGGTAGCATCGTTGTGCATAATTGTTACTGTCCCATGCTGAGCTGTAACAGGAGCTGCAATAGTCACTGGGACATCGGTAGTAGTTGGTGTATAATTTTTGATTGTTATATTGCGAGCATTTAACGAACCAGTTGCAACATTAACTGACTTTGTAGCATCCTGACGGCCATCAAATATGGCATCTCCAATAACATTTAATGCAAAACCATCAATCGTTAATGAACCACCATGTACATTTAACCCTTCAATAATATTTAAATCATTATTCTCTACGATTAAATCACCACAAACATAGACATGTCCAGTTAACACTCCATTAACACCATCTGAAGTTGTATCTTCATCAAAAATAATTGAATGACAAGCTATTATTCTTGTACCAAGAACTGTATTCAATTTTTTGCCTACAGCTAGATTATTTTTAAAAGTTATATCTAAAGCCATTACCGTTGCATCATCTTGAATATTGACTGCATTACCAGATCCATCTCCAGCTGTAGAAGATGTAGGGTCAACGTCACTACTATTTGATCGAACAATAATGTCAGTCAAACTTTTGAGTGAGCCAGCAATAGCGTTAGGAAGAGCTGCATCTTTAGCAATATTTAATCCATGCCCACTACCGTTACCTCGGTTACCAATCACTTGTATAGAACTACCAATTGACTCAACAGCACCAGTAACAACTACAGCGCTACCATTTGCTGCAATATTAATATTATTTTTGAAAGTAATCTTACCTGTTGCAGTTACCTTACCATCTGCAGATACACTATCTTTTTTAACCAACACACCATAGTTATCTTGTATTATTATATCACCGCAGACAGCTTCTAATGTTCCGCTAACAAAAACACTTTCGCTACTTGTAGAATGATACCCACGTATAGAAATATTATTAGCTTCAACACGACTTGTATTATCTTGAATTGCAAATGTTTTATCACCTTGTAAACCATCAGCTATAAGATTACCTGTAACTGTAAGTTGCTTACCTGCTGCCACCGTTAATGAACCACCTCTTATTGCTAAATCACCAATAATCGTAAGATCTTCATTAACTGTTAGATTACTACCATCAGTAACCACAACATCCGCTTCAATAATAACTTCAGCTAAAGCATGAGTTAATAAATCTAAACTTGGGTAGTTTGCGGGTGTAATCATGGTATTAGGAATAGCACCTTCTGTGGTAATGACTGCTTTATCAGTCACTTGCGCAAGAACATCTAAATTATTATTATCAGCAAGCACTAATGTTACATCAGAACTACCATCTAATTGTGTTGTGACATCGGTATAAAAAACAATTGTTTTTGTTACCGAACTATCAACATTTAAATTTTCAATAACAGGATTTTCAAGTGCATGATCTTTACCACAAATTAGTGCACCTGGACTAACTGTACCAGAATTAACAAATGGAATACGTTGTGAGTCATAACAAATAGCGCCATTACCAATTAAAGCTGGATTTGGTCCTGCAATAATATTGGCTAAGCCACCACCATTATGGTTATAAGTGTCATGTAAACTACCTGAGTTTCCAATAAATAAAATTTTTGTTTTATTGCCTGCCGGTGGAGGTGGTGCAGGCGTACCTGAAAATAACGTCGTATTTTGAGTTATGATTTGACTTGTTCCAGCACCCGTAGATTCGTTGCGAACACCATAATCTCTACCAATATTATACTTAAAGACAATAAAGGCTTTTTCACTCACAGTAGGAGTAGCAATAGAACCTTGATCGTTTCTGACACCATCACTCATAGCACCTTTGTTACCATTAAAGATAACATTATCATACGCTGTGATTTCAGAACTATTTCTATTTAACACACCGTAGGTATGACCACTGTTTTTTTCAAAAATGATACAACCTGAAGTTGTTGCTTGAATTTTTGCGCTGTCATCGTTAATCACACCACTTAAGTTTCCTACTGTACTAAACGAATGGTTTTCTTTAAACAGAATAGAACCCATTGTTGTTACTGCTATAAGACCATTGGTTGCATTGCTCACACCTGCAGTAGCACCACGGTTACCTTCAATAATAATATCACCAGTTGTGATAGATATCGTTGAAGGATCTCCAACAGTACCTCCAATATTAGATATAGCTATAGCATTTTTTGAATAGTTATCTTTAATGTAAATCGAACCTGAATCAGTTGTTGGCATAGAGCCACCGGTTGATTGTAACTTACCTGCAGCCATATTTACAAAAGCACAATCTGCGCCCTTGTTGCCTTCAATAATAATGTTTCCTTGCTCTGTGGTTATTGTTGCATTATTATTCTGTATTGCCATACCATCTGATGTATTATCTTTTAACAACAAAGTCCCACACGATGCTGCACTAATTTGCGCTTCTGCAAGGTTATATACAGCTTGATTGGTACCTTTATTCTTTTCAAATATTACATCACCTAAGGTTGCGCTAATAACAGAAGTTGTTCCATTATTTTTTATTGCCACATCAGTAGCTTGGTTATCTGTGAAAAATAGATGACCAGCACCACTGACTGTAATTGTACCAGCTACTTCGTTACAAACAGATACCGTACCACGATTACGCTCAAATATAATATGACCTGGCGATGTAATAGATCCTCCATTATTACGTACCGCAATACCCGCAGGTGCATTATTATTGACAAACATAATCGTACCATCGCAACCTGTTGCTAAACTTTCAATTGTACCGGTATTAGTAACAGCATCACCCGTCGTGCTCACATAATCTTTAATCGTAATTGCACCATTAACTCGAATAATACCGCTATTAACAAAAGATGATTCACATTGACCATTTAAAATCAAATCACCTTGCACTGTTAACACTTTTGTTGGATCTGTCGGTGTAAATGAAAATTGACCGTTTACGACTAAATTACCTAGTACATTAACATCATCTGACGCATTTAATGCACCATTAATAATTAATGTATCATCTGGACCATTAACACTAGAATTCGGATTAGTAATTAAATTATTATCTACTGGAGGAGGACTTGTAATATCATTAATATTGGTAAATGTACCCTTAGCTGACAAAATAATTGGATCTGATTGTGGTGCTATTGCTAATACTTTATCAGACTCAGCAGCTGCAAAACTTGTTGGCGTAATTGTTACGTCAGAATCAATAATTAATAAACGATCAACATTACCTCGTAGCAACATATTGTAAATAGCTAAGTCACTACTTAACAAACCTGCAATCGTTTGATTGCTTCCTTTTAGCTGAGAAAACAAATTATTAATACGAGCTGACTGTTGTACTTGCACACCACGATTAATGATCTCTTGCTGAGTCATATCATTCGTGTCGTAAGATTCTTTTTTATCGTGAGCAAATATCGAGCTTGTTAAGCCTATAATTGCTAATAATTGATACAATGTTTTTTTTGAAAATGACATAAAAACTACTCCTGCATAGATAACAATCTACAACCTATTTTTATAATTATTTTTGTGCACCTAGACCAGTTATGGTTGTACCATCAAATTTTGTTAATGAGAAACCTGTAAATGCTTCATGATACGTACGACCAAGATCTTGTAAAAATTTAATTGCTACTTTTTCACCTAACAACATTCCTTGTGTGCCATCTGAACGATAATGCACTCCAGCCATATCTCTACCAATTGATATATTAGATGCTAATTTATTAAGCTCACCACCAATTGTTAATGCTGCACCTGCATACCCCGCAGTATCTAATGTTTCTAAACCATCATTATCAGTTGTTGGTTGTACTGCAACAGTGTTTGGTATTTCATAACTTTCATTAAAGAATGCTTTGAGTACTGTTGCTACAGCACCTGCAAATGTTCCATGTCCTGCTGGATATGCAGGATGACATGGCGATCCTTGTTGATATGCCATCGGCAACAACGCATTTACTGTATAACCATACGCACAAAAATCATCCCACAAGTATTGTGGACATAATATATCATTATGGAATCCAGTATTAGTTAACGAACCATTAAAATGTTGCGTCAATAAATAACTAAACATCTCTGGACGTAAGCGACGATGTACATACCACTTTTGAAACCATGCCGCTTTTAATGCAAGCTCTACAACTTTAGCAACTTGCGTCAAAATTGAAGTAGCACCAAATGTTACAAAACCAGCTTGATTATTCACTCCAGCATCTTGATAATACATTGCTGAGTCTAAAGCATCAGGCCCAAATCCTAATAAAATAGTTGCCGTGTTCATAGCTACTTGAGTCGGCGAATCATGATGTACATATTCTGCTAAATCTCTTCCTGTCATAATTGGCCAACGACGAGTTTGATCATATGTAATTGAACCAGAAGGTGCTCTACCTCGTTGGATATCTTTAAATTCAGTTTCATCGGTCATAAAATTATTATCTTTACCACATTTTGGCGCTGCATACTCTTGGTATGCAGGAGTATCAAATGGAGATACACTACCTGTTCCATCATGATTAATTGTAGGACCAATTGGTACTGGAAGATATAAAAATTGTGATATATATGGACCAACTAAATCACCAGTCCAGATCCCACGAAACAATGTCGCAGCTGTTACAGAACCACCAGCTTTGGGTCCTTTATAATCTGACAAAGCATCTAAATCTGCAATCGCATGAGCTGGATGTACGGTGCCATCACATGTCACTACAGAAGCACTATCATATTTATTAAATGGAACATCTCGCAACAAAGCATGCCAATATACTTCAACCATTTCACCTGCAGCCTCAGCAGATTGTATTGATGGAGCAGGCAAAATATTAAACAACCATTGATCTGCACCTTGAAAATCATAAGCGTACAACGCTTGAGGATTTACTAACTTAAATGCTTGCGGATCAGGTGTAGCGCCACCAGTTAATGTTGCAAAATCAGAACTATTTTGCGAATCAAGCGCTGTTAATAATTTATCATACTCTACTTTATGAAATACAGAGTCACTCCATGTTAACGACTTACCAAAGTTTGCACGACGATCACTTACAAACAATTCTTCATCATTGTTACGTGTTACTGCTTCTCCAACTTGATCAGCAAGCACCTGCATTGAATCTAATACTCGTTCACCAGCACGTTGCGTTCTTTGCGAAACTAAATCTAGATTAACGGTATCTGCAATAAGATAAGAACAAAGTAAACTATGAGTCAGTATGACGACATGTATTTTTTTCAACATTGCTACTTCCTTTTTTAATTTTTTTTAAAAGACCATTGAACCCTGTAAACCTACTGACCATAAGTTTTCAAATTTACTACGTTGATTTGCAAACTCAACACCACCAAACAGCGATACATGTGGAGCTAATTCTGATGTTGTCCATGTATAACCTGCTTCAACAGTCACTTTACCTGTCAATGCACGAGGTGCTTGAGCTCCAGTAATATCAAGAGCGACATATGGATCTTCTGGTATACGGTTAGCGTCAAGTTTTGCATCTTTTACATTATCAGGATCTGTATTTGTTGTCGTTACTTGTCTCGCTACAGATTGTTTAATAGTTGCTTTAGGTTCACAATAATCTAAAACTGCTGTTGGGTTAATATCATCTGCACCTTTTAAATCTTTTTCATTAATTTGACGACCAAGCACAGCATATTCATTTAAACTTTTTGTTCGCTCTTCAACAGCACCCGCACGACCTCCAGCCAAGCGTTGATTAATATCAATTGATAAACATTCCTGTGATCTACCCCAGAACTCACTGATCAAACTAGCATTCCAATTTTCTTTTTGTACATGACATGCTAACGCAACAGATCCTTCAACAGAAATTTTTGATCGTACTGGCATAGTTGTAATATTACCTGCAGGCTCTATTTCAGAACCAGCACGTACAATTAATTCTGGATTATTTGGATCTAATTGACCAATGTAACGTTGTACTAATAAATATTTAGAACCAACTCCATTAAGCGCTAGATCAAATGTACGCCAATCTGGCTTTCTTCCTGGACGTAGATGTAGCACATCGCCTCGCATTGACAATGATACTGTTAGATCATCACATTCATATGTCATATAGTTACCATGCAATTCTGCACCAATTCCCCAATGACCTGCTCTGCCAAAAATTGGCTCTAGCATAAATTGTGAATCTGGCACATTACCTGTTGGACATGTTACTTTAAATCCACCACCAACATAACCTTGTTCACTTACATACACATTGTATCCAGCAACTGCTTCTATATCACCGCAACGAATGACTGTTGCCTTGCCAGGATATAAACGAGCAAATTGCATATCAGGCTCTCTATGATCAAAGCTTGCAGTTAACGCTTCAGTTAAAGTTGTGTAACGATTACATGTTACAGGATAGAAGCTCCAATCTGGATCTTCTAAGTTAGGAGCATCCTCAACACCACCTGCAGTTGTTATCGATAATGGCTTATACTTTGGAGCAACTTCTGTCACATTTGGATCAATCATCATAGCACCAAGTGGTACTTTAACCTGAAAGTAACAACCATGTTTATCTGGACTGTGTAACACACGCCACAACATCTCTGCACCAACATGCTGCACTTGAGGATTCATAGTAATTGAGCCAGGTGTCTCGACTTCACCTAAACCAAATTGATATGCATCTAAGTCTGACTTACCATCATTGGTACCAATAATCATGGTATTCGTACCTGACCAAAATGGTAATGAACCTAATCTATCACTATGACATCCAAAATTTTGCATATATTCAGTTGCAAAACTTAAAACATTTTCCAAAGATTTATGATCTTGCAACAAGATCATTTCACGTGTTTTGTAAGAAGAAAAAGGACGAGGCATCCATAGATTTTGGCTGATTGCATCACAATCTGACTTTTGACAATCGCTATCACACGCCGCAAAATTAATCGTCGGCAAAATCAAACTGAACAACACTAATGCATATATTTTTCTTGTTATCATATGACACTCTCCTTTTATCAAATAACAGGCTNTCATTACTTTGATAAGTAAACTAAAAAAAAAAATCAAATTAATCAAACAAAAAATTAGATAATAAAAAAGGCCAGTCATAAAGACCAGCCTTTTTATAAAATATGTATGAATTACTTATGCTTCAGGACCACCTGTTACATTGTTACTATCATTTAAAAATGCTGTACCATTTGTAGTATTTAACGCTNCTCCACCAAAGTAGTTTGTTTCTGTACCAGCAAAGTTAGCATCTTGATTAGTAGCTGTCGTATCTGAATGTACAACAAGTGTTTTTGCAACAATATCTGCATCACAATCAACACCTGCATCAGCAGCTGTATCGCCGCCAACATTATTACTAAATAATAATTCACCTCGTGCTATCAAATTATCAAAATCAGCTTGAATAAATACACCGCTATTACCAGCTCCGCTACCAACGTTGCCTACAAATGCCATATTTTTAGATTCAAACTGTTCGACTGCACCAGATAAAACAACACCATGACTTGCATCAGATGAATTTAATTTAAACTTTATAGAACCTAGCAAAGCTGAAATGTTTACTGCTGCAGTATTTTTAACTATTTGTACAGCTGCATTTGTTGTTGCTGTATTGCTCACAAAAGCAATATCGCCGCAAGTTGAACGTAATACAACAGGATTTGTACCATCATCTGCAACTGACACAGAACCAGCTCCAGCATAATTCCTGACAACAATATCACTAACGGCAATCAATCCACCTTGTAAGCTAAATGTCGCTGTAGTTGACGGTTTAGCATCAAATATAGCCTTTCCTTCTACTGTCAAAGTTGCTCCGCCAGCGATTGTTACAAATGCTTTATTCACTTGTAAATCACCTTCAATAGTCAGATCTGAAGCTACATTTAACTGCCCTCCAGTGATTAACAAATGGCCTGCAATTACATTTGATCCAGCTGCACCATTGGTTGTTAACTTACTATCGCTTAACCCAGTAATACCATTAGTAGTGTTAACTGTTACTGCATCACCAACAACATGAGCATACCCTAATGTTGTAGCAGTTACAGTAAGCGTACCACCTGATAACTCTGTTACCGCATTACTAATTACCAATCGACCTGAAGCAGGATGCGTAGGTGAAGAAGCATTTGTCGCTGCGCCATCTCTGTTTTTGCGTTGTTCACCTTGATCATGTTTTTGGTCATTAGCACTGCCAGCACCTGCATGAGAACCAGCTGAACTTTGATATGCAGCACTACGTGTAGCATCTTCTGCTATTACTGAAAGAGCAGTAACTGATGCAACAAACATCAATACTAATTTTTGCATTTTCATAATACTAAACCTTTATATTTTATTTCAAATTAAAACTGCATTGAACCTTGTAAACCTAGAGACCAGAAGTTTGGAGCTCTGCTTGTTTTATCAGCGATCTCAACACCACCATACAATGATACATGTGGCATATGGCAGCTATCTTTAAATGTATAACCAGCTTCAACAGTTACTTTACCTGTAATCACACGAGGAGCTTGTGCACCAGCAACGTTAAGAGCTGTTTCAAAGTCAGCAGGGATTCTGTTTGCTGAAACAGTTGCATCTTTAACCTTATCCGCTTGCGCTGTTGACAGAGTTGGAGCAACAGCAGGGCCAGCTGGTGCTGTACCAGAAGCTGTGATACGGTCTACTGATTCATTGATTTTTGCAGCAGGTTCAGCAAAATTTAAATTTGCAGCAGCATTAGCTACGTTATCAGTAAATCTGTCATCACGACTTACTTGACGACCAAGTACTGCATAATCATTTAAGTTAAGTTTATCTGAGTAACGAGCTAAACGACATGTATCAATTTCTAAACATTCTGAACTTCTACCCCAGATTTCACCACTCAAGCTCATATTCCAACAATCTTTTTTGAAATCAAGCATTAATGCAAAGTTACCTTCTGCAGAAATTCTTGAAAGCACAGGAACTGTTGTTACATTAATTGCTGGAGTAATAATATCTGGCACAACTACGGTACCTGATCCACCAACAACTTTTTCTGTTTTATATCTTTGTAACAACATGTATTTAGAACCGTCACCATTTGCTGCTAAGTCAAATGAACGCCAGTGTGGTTTACGACCTGAAGTAAGGTGTAATACTTCACCACGCATTTGTAGATCAAGTTCGTAATCATCACACTCATACACAGAGAAACGACCATGAACTTCTCCACCAACTGACCAATGACCTGCACGACCTACGATTGGCTCAAGCATATATCTTGCTGTTGGTACATTACCTGTTGGAGCTGAGAATTTAAATCCTACACCAACATAACCACGGTCACCTACATATGGGTTATAACCAAGTGCAAATTCTAAATCACCAACACGAACAACACTTAATTGTTCTTTTGATAAACGACCATATTTAAAATCTGGTTCTTTATTTTCGAATCCACCGATTAATGCTTCTTCGATAGTATCAAAACGATTTGCAAGTACTGTGTACTTTGACCAATCATCTTCTACCTGGCTAATTTGCGCAGGTGTTTCAGATACACAATGTTCTACAATCATTGCTCCAACTGGCAACTTTAACGTTGCATACAATCCACGCTCATCAGCATGTTGCAACTTACGCCAGAACAATTGTCCACTAGCTTGCTGGATGCGCGGTGTCAAAGTGATACTACCTTGCGTTGTTGCTTCACCTAAACCAAATTGGTATGCATCAAGATCTGAAAGACCATCGTTTTTACCAATTGTCATTGTATTAGTACCTGACCAGAATGGTAATCCACCAAGACGACATTCACTGTCACCAAAACTTTGCGCATATTCAAATGTTATACTTTTTGTCTTAACACATTCGCAATCATCTTTATCAAGATGCTTTGTTTTATCTTGTAAACTAATCATATCACGTGTTGCTGATGATGAGATTGAACGAGGAAGATACAAGTTTTGACTTTGTGGAGCACAAGTATCCACTTTAACTTCTTCGCAACAATTATCTTTTGCTACTACTGCAGATGCAAAAGAAAATAGAGCTATCATTAACTTTATTTTTTTATTCATAAAGACTCTTTCTTTTTTTGAGATCTTATAAATTATACAACTGCATTTAGACTTACTATTTTTTTTTTATAAATTCAAACTTTTTACAAAATTAGTATAAAAACACTTTTCTGAAAGAAAAAACCGTTTGCAAAAATAATCACAACCTGATTGATTACTACGAGCCAAAGCAAGTTTTGTTCTAAATACTTGCAATCAAAATTATAATTTGATTATGATCCAACTAATAATTGAAATCTATATAAAAAAGGAGTTTTATATGAAAAAAATAATGTTAACAGGACTCATTCTTTGTACGACTCAAGCTATACTTGCAGAATCATGGTGGGACAAATTAAAAGACAAAGTTAAATCAACTGTTGAAAAAATCAAAACAAAAACAAAGAAAAACAGTGATAAAACACAATCAAAAGAAGATCACATTTACGAAATCCAACAACAAATTTTACAACTGAAATCTGACAAAAACGCTCTTGAAAAACAACAATTAAAACTTGAACATGAACTGGATCAAGTACACAACAAATTACAACATGTACATGATGCTATTACTAACAAAGAACAAGCAATTAAAAATATTAAAGCTGACAAACATCATGAAGCAAGTCATGAACCTGCATCACCTGCTTCACATGTATCACACGCACATGCATCACCTGTGCAAGCAGCACCACATCATGCAGCTCCTGTGCATGCAGCTCACGCGCAACCAGTCAAAACACCAAAGCAACCGACAGCTAAACAATACCATTTTGACACATACAAATCTCCTAAAAAGCCAGTTCATCATACTGGACCATCTGCAACCAAACAACACGCTGCTTAATAAAAATTAGATATAAAAAAGGATCTCATGTAATTACCTACATGAGATCCTTTTTTATATGGAGCTAAAAGACTACTTTTTTCTCTTTATTATCTTTTACTAGGTTTTTTAGTAGCTTCGTAAACAACAAATCCAACGATACCACCAATTAAAGCTATAACCATGCTTGCTCTTGCAGGATTATCTTGAAACCACTTAAGTACTTTAGATGAAGAAGTTATTTCTTGTTCTATGTTTCGTCGTTGAGATGCTGATAATCTTTGATTGTTTTTTTGTAACATATCTTTCACAGCTTCATTATCAACTAAAGAAGCTAACTGAGGATCTTGTTCAAGAGTTTTTACTAATTCAGGTAAGTTGGCATTAACAAAGTTTTGTATAATTCTTTTTTGATCTTCTGGTAATCGATCTGCAGAAGGCACTAATTGTTCTAATTCATCAACTAATCTAAAATCAGTAATCATGCCAGTTATAGCTCTTTTTTCTGCAGGTGATACATTACGTAAGTTATTTGAAGTATCTTGTACATATCTGTCATATGCTTTAACCATTACTTCTGCAAACTTCTTTTTTGTTGTTTGCGGATCAAACTTTCTAGGCTCTTTTTGCTCTGTACCTTGTGATCTAGATGCCGAACGATCTGATACTGCTGTATCTTTATCACTCATATCATCTGATGTTTGATCAGTCGTATTTGCTGCTTGTTGCTTTGCAATTTCATCATCTACTTGCTGCATTAAACCGTTAACTAAATTGTCTTTTTCAGTTGCTTCAAGACCTACAATAGTATCTATTTTTTCTGTAATATTAGCTTTAATCCTTGAGCGATTTGATTTTTCATTCGTAATAATTGATGAGATATCTTTTTCAATTTTTTCAAATGCTTTTTTGTTTGTACCAAACAACAATTTCTTTGCTTTATCAAAATTTTCTTGAACTTTATTATCGATAGCCTCAGTAACAAAGTGATCAACAATAACTTCTTGCTGCGGTTTACTGAATCCATGAGTGTATTCTTCTACATCTGCACGTACTTGATGTTCAAATCTATGCTTATCTGCTTGATTTGTTGCAATTTCTGGAATATTAGCAGCTTCTTGTTCGACTGAACGTGATAAAGAAGTAATGCTATTTTGACTCATTTGTGATTCTAGCTGCTCAAATGATGTTCTTTGTGGTGCAGCATTTGTTGCAAATGGATTTGATGCAGACGCAGAACCTTGACCTACTTTATTTTCTTTTAAAAGTCCTTCTAGTAAGGTGCTTTCCATATCTGGACTTACAGATTGTATGTTCATTTCTTGTATATCTTCTTGCAAAGCATTACGAAAGAGTCCAGCATCAACACCTTCTTGTGCATATTCAGGAAAAGTCTTTTTTAAATCTTGTAACTTGCTATCTAACATGCTTTTATCTGTCGAAGACAAGCTATTCATAATGTCATCAAATGTTTTGGGTACATTTGTTGTCGAATTGTTATTGTTATTATTGCGAAATAAATCATCTTGCATACCAAATTGACGATCAAAAAAACTACCTAAAGCCCGAGAACGCTCTTGAGCTTGGTTGCTCTGGTCAGCAGCACGTTGCTGTTCTTGCGTAACAGTATCAAGATGGTGACCTAAGAAACTAGACTTATTACCTGCAACATCTTGATTCAATGTTACACTCGGTTTACTATCTACCGAGCTACCAAATGGTGATTGCGTTTGAGACGACATGGTATCAGACGAAGACGATGTCGAAAAAGATTGAGACGATGATTTACTGCCAAGCTGTGCTCTTCGTCGATCAATATCAGCTTTTGCGACCTTATACTCATCTTCATCTTTGAAGCCAAACTTTCTGTCTGCATTTAATTGATCTTCTTCGTCATTTAAACTTTGATGCGTATCACCTGCAGGACGAAATGTATCATTGGTATACCAATCAGCTGCAAAAGACAGCTGCAAGCTACTCAAGATACCCATAAAAATTACTAATAAACTCAATCTTTGTTTCATTTTTAAACCTCCATTTACCCTAATCATCCATTTATACACAGTATGCCGCAAACAACTTTGCTAAAGCAATAGTTTGTATAATTGTTAATCTGTTACTTTACCTACTATAATTGCTACAACAGCTATCAACAAAGCAACTGGCGCTATTTTGACAATACTGCGCAATAGTGCTTCTTTACGATATTCAGCGCGAATGATCGCAACTTTATCTTGAGGCAACGTCTGCGCATATTTCGTTAACAAATCCTTAACATTATCTTTCTTACAAACATCTGCAAAGTTTGAATCACGTAATTGACCATCTATCTTTGTTAATAATTGTCGTACTGCGCTTTTAAAATCTGTATCTGTTGCTTGGCGCAATGCATCAATATCAAAACCACGTACAACTTCGTTGATATTACGGCTTAAAATCGCAATATCTCTTTGCTCTACAACTGGATCAACCTGCAACGCATATTTCTGCAAATCTGATCGAATTGCTTGAATACGAGCTGTCTGAACTATCTCTTGCAACCCTTTGCGACTTGGTAATGATTCTAACATTCGCTCATTGACAAAACGATCTATGTCACCATGATGCATCAATATATCAAATTCTGGATTATTTTTTCGCACGTCAACAAAGACCTTTTGAACCTGTTCATTATTTTGCAAGCCATCTTTTTCAAAATCTGATAACAATCCTTGGCGATCTAACTGATTCATAAACTCTGATAATCCACGAGCAATCACTCGTTGATTATCAGGACTATCTTGCAATATAGAGACCGTCGATTGATCAACTAGTTTTGTCACATAATCAGTTATTTGATTAATTATCGTATCTAATTTTACATTATTTGATAATACAAACATATCGCTATCAGAAGACTTCACTGTAAAAGATGTTGTATCTTTTTGTTGTTGCGTGAAATTATTTGCTATTTGATCAGTTAATGTCCGTGATCGATCTTGTTCAGATGCATGTTGTTCTTCTAAGCTTTGTTTCTGTGATTTGAAATTTTCAACTAACTCATTATTTTTACGATTATAATAAGTATCAATTTGCTTAGGATGAGTTGCATGAAAACGATCATCTAACGGTACTTGTATCTCAATATTGCCTACAGAAGAACGAGCCCTACGTAACCTTGCTCGCCCCATTAAATTTCGTTTTTTTATATCTCTTTGCTTGTTATTAGCTTCAATTTCTTCTTGCGTTTGCTTGACTAGTCGATCATGAGCATCTTGATATGATGTTGTAACAGATTTATCTGAANCCATATCTATCTGATATGCACGCTCTTCTCCGATTGCCACACGAATATATAAAAGACCTAATAGATACACAACATACAAAAACCGCTTCATAACAAACCTCCATACTAATTGATCGTCCATTTACCTTAGTATGATATAAACACAATCATAAATTCAACAATTACCTCAATATCTCTATGAAGCTATGAAATTCTTTTTGTATCAATCAGAACATACAACTATTCAAAAAACATTGCTGCCATCAAATAATAATTGCTAAAATTACCTCAACATATAAATTAGGGGGAATACGATACTATGTTAAAAAAAGCATGCTACATTATCTTGCTTATGCATATACAAACAGAAGCAGGTTTATTTGATAAAAGCTTTCAAGAGCTTAAGCTCGAAGCAGAATCACTGGCTAAAAGACATCAAACAATCAAAAGAGTCCTCACATCTATCAAACAATCAAATAGTGATAAAATAACATTAAAGCAACATCTTGAAACTGTATCTGATAACATAGATAAATGGGAGCAAGATTTTGCATCCTTTCAAAACTCCATAAGATGGAGTACCACATGGCCAGAAACACTAACAAAACAACAATGCTTTGAACTACTACAAATTATTCATCCACATTACCAAGGACGCCTGACATCATGAAACAGCTACTATCATCTATCTTAGTAATAACTTGCTACATTACTACAACATATACAACATTACACATGCCGCTACAAACATACAAAGCTATGGAGCAAGAAGCATGGACCCTTGCTCATACACGATCACATATTGTAAAACGATTTCATGAACTTGAAAAATCATGTCGACAAGACAAAGATTGCTATGAACTACTAGACAAAATAAACCAATGGAAACAAAATAAACAATTATTTGACCGAGCTATGAAATGGAGCAAAAAAGTCGGCATAATCGACAAAGAACAAGCATTTAGATTGCGCATAATTGTCAATGTACCACGATCATCACCTCTGTCACTGGAACAAATAGCTGCAATACTTAGCAGCTATATTAATCACATGGCATAACTACGCCATTGACGCAACAAATACTTTTCAAAAAGTCTTTTCTCAATCGTTTTTATAACAGACTTTGATTTTTTTAAATAGAAAAAATATATGATATAATAATTTTAGTTATCGTTATCCACAAGCACACTATAAAAATATCATACTATGAACACATCACAACATACTGTAATCAATAGCGACTCATGCAAAATATCTTAAAAATCATTAAAAAAAGATTTATATAACAATGATTACTCGAAAAAAAATATTGTATAGTTTCTTATCGTTATTATTTGCTGCCATATGCTTTTTTACATATATATTTATCTCTATAGAAAAATCTGATCAATTACATGATGATTTATCTACAGCTATTTCTAACAATAATTCTGAAGATGCTTTCAAACTATTTACTAAGTTAAAAAATCAATATTTTATCAAATTGTATACACAGGATAATTTTAGAAAAACATTGGTATTAGCTATAGAAAACGAGCAGTACCAACTCGCACATGAAATGTTGCAACATAGTATGCTCGAATATGAAAACGATGACTCTAAAGATAACTCATCTAAAGATATGTTACTACATTACTCGTTACTAGCAGCTTGCAAAAAAAACTCTACCCAGATACTACAAGACATCATAGACCAAGGGAAAAAATTAAACTTTTTCAAACATTATGATATCTGGTCACATCTAAAGCCTATAATGCAAACAATTGATATTGATATCATTAAAACCCTTATCTCTAACAAAATATATACTAATCTAGATATCAATTCTGCTTTTATAGAAGCTACTAAAGATAATCGATTTGATATCATTACACAGTTCTTATCTATTCCAGAAATTACAAAGGAAACAGTAAGATCATCTCTTTTACTTGCAGCTAATAAAGGAAATCTTGATATTGTAACAAGTATATTACAACAACAGTCTGATATTACTCTATTTCTCACCTATCATGATACTATAAAAAATGCTCTTGCAAGCGCAGCTCGTAATAATCATACAGAAATCATAAAAGAACTTTTGCAGTATCATGAAAGTATCACTAATTTTGATAAAATATATAACATGACTCTTAGTGAAGCAATATATTACAACAATATGCGTTCTGTAAAAGAATTGCTAACGATAAAAAATTATCCGATTACAAATCTTAAAAAGCTTTTAAATTTTGCTATAAAAAGTCGTGATTTAGAATTCATTCAGGAAATATTGCAAAACTTTATATTGCCAAGTCCTGGTAAGAAATTAAACAACGAACAATATTATGCTTTAAACGAAAGTTTAGTTGTAGCATATCAACAATGCTATTCTGAAATTATTGATTTACTTCTTTTTTACAAAGCTGATCCTAACTTTTACTCTACTTCTTATCAAACAAGTGCACTATTAACGGCAGCTGAAAAAGGTAATTCTGAAATTGTTACATTACTTCTTGAGGCAAAAGCAGATCCTAACATTAAAGATTATCACGGAAACACGCCTCTTATAAAAGCTACTATAAACAATCATGCAGACATCGTTATGCTACTACTTGAGGCAAAAGCGAATCCAAACATCAAATCAAAACTTATTTTACATAGCCAAGTCTCTGGCGATATTGATGATACACAAAGTTGGGATAGAGAAAACGCTCTATATGGACCAGTGCAAAAAGATTGGACAGCTTTACATTATGCAAGTCATAACAAAAACCAAAAAATTATAGACATGCTTTTACAAGCAGGAGCAAATTCTTCTATTAAAGATTACAACAATAAACCTGCTTTACAGCAAAAATAATGATATACAAAAAAGCATGCTGATAGATAAGACTTTTCATAATTATTTATGTACAACAAAACTAAGTTTTTAACTTTTTTTTAATTGCTTCGACAATTTCGGGAAACTCTGTCTTGTTAACATCCATACCAAAATGTCCTTGATCATGATATTCAATGTAATCACTTTGTAATTGTTGTTGTACAAAGCGTGCTTCTTCTATTGGAATATATGGATCATCTATAGAGGCAAATTGTACAATCCATGATTGATTATTTTTTATATCTTGCCAATTCCACGGCTTACTGTAGTAGCCACTGATAGTTTCTGTTTCCATACCTAAATCAGTATGCATCGTTGCTACGAGCACAGTACCCAAAATTTTATTCGTTTCTGCAAAACGCATCGCTGCTACAGCTCCAGATGAATGCCCTATTAAAATAGTATTTTGATCTGCTTGTAATTCATCTTGTAAAAAAGGTAACCAATAATAATCACGAGCTAATATCGCATCAGGAAACTGTCGAGCTATAACAGTTATGTCTAATTTTTCTAATTCACGCTTTACATACGGAAACCAATAGTCATGAGGAGAGCAACCACCGTTTCCGTGCATTAAAATAACTTTTACATTTTTCATAATATTTTCCGAAGGTATAGGTTTGATACAACTAAAAATAGTTCCTATAACCATAGCATACACAATAATCAAATGTAACTTCATGATAATCCTCGTAGATTAAATACAGATATACAAAAACTGGTGCACGCTATCTAAGGATTTTTGCAACTTTATCATTAACATGAAACTTGTATTTTAATAACGCAGCTACCTATGGTATCGTTGTAAACTAGTGCATCAATCCTTGTCATAATATTTCATGATATCTGCTTCATACTCATCATCTTGAGGTCCACGCCATACCTCACTATAATCTGGATGATTTTGAATATATTTTTGACGAGCTTTTTCATATTTTAGATATTTTTCATGCTCTTGTTTTATATAGTTGACATCTTCTTGAGATAGTTCACCTTTTCCATACACATCAACTTTATCTAAAAGACCTGAATCATCTAACTCAAAAANAACATATCCAGGTTTTTCTTTTGTTATTTGCTCCCATTTATGTTTCAAAATTTCCCAATCTTCAAAAGAAAGCTCAACTTCAGGAATTTCTTTTTCTCGTTTATTGCGATATGCAATATATGCATCTTCAAAAACATCTTCTTCTTTTTCTGTCTCAAATTCTAATTCTACTTGTTCTTTAAAAGATTCTTCTGAGTAAATCAAAAGTATATTTTTATTTGGTATTTGTAAAATTCTAATCCAATCATATTCATATAGTTCGAGAGCCATACTTAAAGTATATAATTCATTATGATTATTTCTAAAATCATCTGGAACTGTATAACCTTCATAAATTGCACTTAATTTCAAATATATTTTTTTCATATTATTATACCTGCCCATTTATTGGATACATTGTATGGATAAAATCAAGAACTTGATTACTTTTCCCTTTTTCTGACCATAAAACTTGAATATTAATGTTTTCTATTGTTCCAACTTTAAAAAATTTACCACTTCCAGTTTTTTCTACTTTTAACAACGGATCTTCATAAATAGTCCATACAGATTTTACTATTTTTTCTTCTGTCCAACCCAAAGGAAATACTGTTTTAGGTTTTGAAAATATTTCGCCAGTTAAACAATTTTGTAATATATAATCAGTTACTCCAGTTGATAACCTATTTTTATTAACAATTTTCACTAATCCTGTATTCGCTAGATCCTCACAAACTCCTGGTAAATGTCCTCCTGTTATTTCTAAAACATATCCTCCAAAAATATTTCTATGTTCCAATTTAAGTTGAAAATTACATATATGTTCTAAAGCAATATCTACTTTTTTATTGTTAACTCTTTTAGATCCATGTATTTTTTTTATTTGCTCTAACTTAAAACTTCTTAATTCCTGCTCCAAAAGTTTTAATCTATCTTTAAATTCTTTTCGTAACATTTTACAATGCGATGGAATAACTCCATTATATTTTATCTTGATTTCGTCAATAAGTACCTTTAATGGCCTTGCTGCAATATTACCTGCTTTTGCAATAGTACTATCAGCTTCCATGAATTCTGCAGCAACTTTTTGTGTAAAGCCCTGTTCTATTACTACTTCTATCTCACGTATTTTCTCAGCTGTTTCTGCTGTAATCAAACTTTCATCAAATAAACTTGAAACTCCCTCTAAACTTCTCATTCCTCGAGCTCGTGAAGAAATGCCTCCAATCAAATATCCTACGGCATGAGTCAGCTTTGCTGGTAAATAAAAATCTGTACCAAATTTTGTAATAGCTTTGACTCGTGCAGGACCATCTTTATTGAAAAAATCTTGTTGCATAGCAGATAAAGCAGCAGAAATTTGACCATGTCGCTCTTGTAAAGCAGTCATATTAGACTCTGGAAAACATAATGCAGCCTCAGTCATTGCACCAGTTTCTAAAACAAAATATAACATCTGCCCTACACTATAGATTGCTTCGTCAAGACGCAACATCATATGACCAAAATCATATACAGACTCAATGACACCTTCTTGAATTGCTCGCGCATAATCCAATGGCCTGCTATAAAATTCTTTACAAAGATCAACACACAACATTCCTATGCTTGCTAAAGCCCCTGTGACACTCGTCCAATCTTTTTGATTTGTCTGCTGCGCTGCTTGAGCAAAGTTAGTTGCATGCTCTAAAACAGGACTTATAAATTGAGATTGCAAAAGATTTTCAATCTTTAAATGTTGATGTGCAGCTTGTGTCAAAATATCGCAAATTTCTTGATGATATTGTTGTTGCAAAGCAGTTCCATAACAATGCAAATAATCAAGATATGCAATATATTGATATGATAAGTATCCACAGGTTATAGCATCAAGCGTATAGGACTGATCATATTGTATATAATCTTCTGCTTCTGTTTGCTGTAGTGCTTCTTCACGTGCTTGCTCAATTTCATCTGATACATAATCATTGACCCAATACAAATCTTGCACTGCTTGATGCTGTTGTTCTATAGATTGTTTATGCCTTGCAAGCAATTTCAAACGCAATTCTTGTTCTACTTGCATCTTTTGTTCAGCTATTTTTCGCTCTAACTCTTTTGCAACCTGCGATACTTTAAATTGATTGCGAACTTTTATAGCTTCTTTAACCTGTTGCTCTAAATCTTTATATTTTTGTTTATTTGTATTGCATCCATGTAAATAATCATTGAGCAATTCTAGCACTGCTCCATCAGATAACGTTGTATTGTGTAATAATTTTTCTTTAAATGTTTTGCAACTTAATCTCATCATTGCAAACTTTGCGCACGCATCCATCTGATAATGTTTTTTGCAATAAGCATTATATAATAGATAGTCTCTAAGCTGCTTATCACTCATTGATTCAAATATACCTGCTTGATGTGGTACAGGGTATAAAAACCTGCTTGTCTTTGCGCAGTAGGTACTTGTGATTCTGGTATGTTATAACGAATCTGCTCTTTATATTTTGGCACTTTAACTTGCAGCGATACATGTTGCTTGGTATCTTGTATCCCTTTTTGAGTTACATCATATTCTTGCTTACAAATATATTCTTCTCTTTGCTCATGCACCAATATTCCATCTATAATCGGCGTAACAATTCTATATGCTTCAATCCATACCTTATTTGGATTGCCATACTGATCATACTGTAGTTGATATGTACAATGCTCTTGAATATCTACTTGAGAATGTAGCAATGAAGATAGAAAAAAAAGGGTCCCCAGCAAAGCCCCGCGAATCAAACATCGCATAGCGCTTCCTTTGGTTTGTGCAATTTATAAAAATTACTTCATTTGAAGTATAAAGAGTTAATCTTGTAATAACAATAGACTAAAATTATTATGTATTCTTACAAAGAGTAACATAAAGAAGTCCACTTCTAAAACAAGTCTGAATATAAAAAATAAATGGTGTATCCTATCGGACTATCTTGGCAACTTTATTAATGACATAAAACTTGTATTTGCAAGAAAGCAATTACTTATGAGATCGTTGCAACCTATCAATTTATTGTTTGCTATATCAAATAAAATCACATTTGAATTTGGATTATAATGAACTTCTTTTTATAAGATGATAAATATTTTTGCGCTGTCCTACAACAGCAACAATTAAAAGTTTGCCTTTTGCATAAACTTTATAAATAACACGAAAATCATCAACTCGTAATCGATATAAATCTTTATAACCTTGCAGTTTTTTAATATTAAGAGTTTTAATATTCTCAGTATTTAACAGTTTAACTTTCACAACTATTTTTGTACGTTCTACAATATCCAGGTTCTCAAGAATTTTTTGAGCCTTTTTTGCAATAAGAATCTTATAATCTAAATACACTCTCATTTTTTAACTATATCTTTATTAGCTTCTTCAAAATCTACAAAATCTTCTTCTTTAAGAATCTGTTCTGCTTCTTTAGCAAAGTAACTATCTTCTAAATATTCCAACATCTTTTCAAATGTACTGATATCTAAAATAACTTCTTTTCTATTACCAGAACTGTCAATAATATAACGAGGCTCTATTTTTAATGTATTTTTTTTCATAGCATATTCCTTTTTGACAATCACATTATATTTTACCGTATACCATACTTTATGCGTAAACTCTAATAAAAAATATAACCTTTTATAAATTCTTACTTAAAATCTTTGTCATAGTATTTCATGATATCTGCTTCATACTCATCATCTTGCGGCCCACGCCACACCTCACTATAATCTGGATGATTAGCAATGTATCTTTGACGAGCTTTTTCATATTTTAGATATTTTTCATGCTCTTGCTGCATATCTTTTTTATCTTGATCAGATAACTCATTTTTACCTACAATATCAACCTTATCTAAAGAACCTGAATCATCTAATGTAAAAATAAGATATTGATATTTTTTCTTTTTTAACTGATCCCATTTTTTTTGTAATGCCTCCCAATCAGATA
>PBME01000004.1 GCA_002721975.1 Campylobacterota bacterium
TCCGCCTTTTTCTTTTTCAGCAACTTTTGTTTTTCTTAAGTAATCAAGCAAAGACGTTTTACCATGGTCTACATGTCCAACAACTGCTATAACAGGCAATCTTTGCTCTGTACCAGAAGAAGATTTTGCAACCATTAGTTTTTCTAAAGCTTCTTCAGAATTATTTTCTGGCTCAACAAAAGGAACTTCTATATCTGTTAACAACTCTGCAATTTGTTCTTTTTTTACAAGTTGATTTTTATTAGCAACAATTCCACGAGAAAGCAACAATACAATTAACGAGTTTGCAGAACTTTTTAAACGTTCAGCTAATTCTCCAACAGTCATATCTTCTATTACGACTGCTTCACCCTCAGATAATCCATGTTTAAAAGATTTAATCAAATTAAATCCTCCCCTATAATGACTTTAATAATCAACTTGCAACCTCAAATTCTATGAACTTTGCGAGTCATCTATTTCTAAATTAACACCTTCACCAGATGATACTAGCTCTATCTCTGTATCTAGTAACTCTGATGCTAAACCAATATTTTGCCCCATTTTACCAATAGCTAAAGCACGCTGGTCTTCACTAACCCATGCACGAGCTTTTTTTTCATCAACTATCTCAACCTTATTTACCTCTGCAGGTCTTAGCGCTAAAGCAACTAATTCATCTCGAGAATTACTCCAAGAGAAAACATCTATTTTTTCTCCACCAAGCTCTTTCAATATAGGTTTGATTCTGCTACCACCTACTCCAATACAAGTCCCTACAGGATCAATGTTTGGATCATTTTGAGCAACTATTACCTTGCTTTTGTATCCAGCTCTACGCGCAACAGCTTTAATTTCGATTAAATTGTCATACACTTCTGGTATTTCTAACTCCAACAAACTCTTTAGGAAAGCTCCTGATGATCTGTCTAAAATTAATTGACCATTACTTCTATGTTCTTGGTGAACTTCTTTTAATAATGCTCTAACAGGTCTTCCAGCTATGTATTTTTCTCCAGGAATAGATAAAGACCTAGGTAAAAAAGCAAGAGTGTCTTGTAACATTACAAGCGTACCTGACTGTTCATGCTTGTGAACAACACCTTGAACAATTGATCCTTGTTTGTCTTTAAACGCTTCGTAAATACCTCGAGCTTCTATATCTTTGAGCATAGTTGCAATAATTTGACGTGCTTTTAATATCTCAACACGGCCTATTGGCTCTTCAAACGGCAACCAGAGCTTATCGCCTATTTTAATATTTTTTTTAATGTATTGAGCTTTTTTTAAAGAAATTTGCTGATAAGGGTCTTCTATCTTCGAAACGACTTCTTTTTGAGATTCTATAAGTAAGGTTTCATCTTTATCATTAACAGTAACACGCAAGGTTACATCAGGATACTTTTTCGTATAAGCAGCTAATAACCCTTCTTGGATAACGTTGTGCAATTCTGATTGATTTAGCCCTTTTTCATCAACAAGTTCTGCTATGATTTTATTTAACATATTAAGAAGAATTCCGATTATTTATAGGTTTAAATGTACGCTTTAAAAAACAATTAAGTCGTTTTTGACCGATATTATTTATAATAACAAAAAAAAAGAGATTGCAAAATAAAACTTTTTTTAGCAATCCTCAAAAACATGTAACTTAAAAGATATCTTTAGTATACCATTATTCTCTTCTTATTTATATATATATATTATTTATAATAATAGAGATTGCCTTTTATGTGGATAACTCTAGAAAGAACAAGCAAAAACATGCTTTACAAGCCACTTTTGCATCACTGAATTATGTGGATAACTTGTGGATAACTTGTGGATAACTTTGCAGAGGGTGTTGAAAAATGCTTTTAAATAGAGGTTTTTTCTAAAGGTTAGCAGCTTTTTCCTTTTCTTAAAGTATTTTTTCGGTTTTAAATTATACGAAAGTTAAATTTATCCACCACTTATCCACCACTTATCCACCACTTATCCACATACACATATTATCCGAGAATATATTTTGCTAAAAGAGTGCTCCAGTTGTTAGCAATTGCAAAAGATGATCTTAAATAAGAGTGAGATACAGAATGTTCTGGGAAGTAAATAGAGACACCTTGTGCGTTTTTTAGTCTTTGACCAACTTTATTAGCAATTACAAATTTATTGATAATATTGAGTCCTTGTTGCAGGTGGTATTGTAAATTAGCTTGTAGTTGTTTTTCTTTTGTTTTGTCGCTGAGGTTCAAATACTGTTGATGTTGCAATAGGTTGCGGTAGAAATGCCCTAAGTCTATATAACTTGGCTCATCAAAGCATGTACAGTACTGAGTTGATTTGCATTTTCTTAAAATGTTAATTGTTTGTTTGTGGTGAGCTCCTGCAAGCGTTTCTACTAATAAGTTAGAAACAGAATTAATATTATCTTCTAGTTCTTGGCAAACTGACAGATCAAAAGCTGATTGCGTGTATTCATTGGTAATCTTTTTATATGCTAGTTCATAGGAAGAAACAATATGGCGAGCTAACTCATAAGGAGAAAGAGGTCGTTGCAAAAAAGGTCTAAGAACATATTCATAGTTCCAACCTGTGCCATATTCTACTTCTTGCGACCCTACCATGTAATGAGCATATTTTTTAGCAATGCTAGCAATTTCTATCATGGACATTAAGCAAGCATCAAATGCTAATAAGCTTAATTTTTTCCCTCTAAGTACTTTTGTACAAATTTCATGAAGAGCAAATTCAAAATCTTGGTTGTTTAAGTAACTTTTAAATGTTTCATCAAAACATATCCCACGTTTTTGCTTATTAGCTTCTTTTTGTGCATATTGCAAAATTAAGCTGATATAGCTGATACCTCTATCTATTTCTAACATGCCGTCAGATGGATTGCAGTAAAACAATTCACATGGATTAATAGTTCTATTGTAAATAGGATCAAGCATCCCGGTGCCATGATTCCATAAAACAAGTGCATAGTCGTCTGCTGGATAATGGGATGTAGCCCAATCTACAAAATCTATAAGTGTATAAGGGCTACCGCTGTTAAGTTTTTTATTTGGTCCGTCGGGATCTTGTATCAAAAAGCGCTTTCCTTTTTTTACAAGAAAGCGTTTTGTTGGTTTTTGTAGACCTGGAGCACTAATTTGAATTACAATATTAATGTTGTGATTTGATCCAACAAGTTCCATTTGTTGAATATTTTTCCATGCAAAATAATGTAAATCATTATCAGCTGCAATGAAGACCATAAACGTCATTGGTTTTTTAGGATTAACGCTTCTCATTTCAGCAAGATCAGCGTCACAGGTATCACTTATACATTCATCTTCTTTTTTAGATTCTGCAATAAGGTCAAATAATTCTTCTTCGGTTATTAGTCGTTCATCATATTTAAAAACAGGTGCTATTGTTGTCGTGTAAGTAATTATCCATAAACATAAAAAAAATGTTTTAGCTATTTCGTATAGTTTCATTACTGTCCCTTGATTGATTAACAAGAAAAATCTTTTTAGGAACGTGCCAAATAACCCTTTTGAAATGCAATAGTTTGTGATTGTTTTAGAGTAAAAAGCCATATAATAATATAGGTGATACCAAAACTTAATTGAAAATCTAAAAAGAAAATTTGCATAGGGTTATATATAATTGTAACAAGTGTTGTCAGTGTTAAAATATGTAAGCTAGAAGGCATTTGTAAAGATACTTTACAGATGATGTGTAAAAGTATCATAATAAGAGCACGAATAAAAGATATGCTTGATTGACTGATTGATGCATAGCCTAATAAAAGTAACATACAGATAACATATCTTGTTACATACCACATTTGCGTATAGTGCAGCAGTAACATGACAAGACTGAACAATATTGCTAAGTGAGCTCCTGATCGTGCCATATGATGAGCGATTCCCCAATAAACAGATTGATGCTGTATTGTTATTCCTTCTATAGATTTTTCTTTTTTTCCGAAAAAAAGCGGTGCAAAAAGATTGCTAGACAGAGTTTCAAGAGAAGAAGAAATTATATTTTTTATCGACTGTTTAAAAGAGACAGTATTAGATGTTTCAATGTATATTGCATTTTGTTTACAATGAGTTGTCGCCCAAACATTTTCTTTGAGAAGATACAGCTGATAATTGCTGTAGGCAGGAGGTTGTCTTAAGGTAATATTGTAAAGAGTTATTTTTTGATCTTCTTGTATTTCTTGGGTGTTAGATGTTGGGCAAAAAACATAAATGTATTTGTTGGATAAAATGTTTTGTTTATGATTCTTTATATTGTTTAGCTGAACCAACAAAGTTGTTTGTTTTTTGGTTAGCGTATTATGAGATATTTCTTTAATTATGCCAGAAATAGTTGTTGTTTTGTTAAGTAATTCTTGATGAGTGTTATAATCAAAAAATTTTTGATTAATTCTTATTGTTACGATGAAAGAAAATAACATGCAATATGCAATAATAAATAACAACTGTATGTGGTTTTTGTAAAAGGCATACATTAAAGTACACACGTAACATAGTAGTAACATATGCAAGTAATTATTGTATGTAGTAAAAATAGTAAGTATTGAAGTAGCTGTGGCAAAAATAAGTGTGTATGTTATAGGGATAATGTGAAAAATTTTATATAGAACATTCATGATAATTTAATCATAGCAAAAAATATATTTTTCTCTATCTTGAAAGAAAGGTTTTTCACAAATTTATCTAGTGCAAGGGAGAAGTTATGTTTCTTTTAAAAATATTGTTACGATGCATAATGTTTAGTGGTCTATTAATTAACTTTTCTACACATGCTGAGAGTAAAGCTATGCAAAATGAAAATAAAAAAGTTCATAAATTTGTTTTAGATAATGGCATGACAGTTCTGATTGTTCCTGTAAAACATGCAGCACAAGTTGCAACTCAAATTTGGTATAAAGTTGGTTCAAAGCATGAAGTAATTGGTGAGCGTGGCATGGCTCATTTTATAGAACATATGATTTTTAAAGGCACAGAGGAAATGCTTTCTGAGTCAGACATTAATATGCTTGGTGATAAATTGTCAGCATATGTTAATGCTGGTACTTGGTATGACTTTACGTTTTATTATTTTACTTTGCCTTTAGCAAATTGGGATCAAGTATTACCTGTATTTGCAGATTGTATGCAAAATTGTCGATTTAGACAAGATCATATGGATTCAGAAGTTAAGGCTGTTATTCAAGAGCTTAAAATGGGACGAGATAATTACGATAGATTTTTAATGTTAAATATGATTTCTACAATTTTTGATTCACATCCGTATCATTATACCACAATTGGATTTAAGCAAGATCTATGGAACTTAAAGCGAGAGACGTTGGTAAATTTTTATAAAAAGCATTATGTTCCTCAAAATGCAACACTTGTGCTTGCGGGTGATCTTAATCCAGAGAGTGCTCTAGAAAAAGTGAAAAATTATTTTGCAGAAATTCCACGCGGTAAAGCAATACCTCAAAATAACTTTTTTATTAATGAAGATATTCAATCCAAAACTGTAACCTTATATCGTGATGTTGAGCAATCAATAGGAAAACTTGCGTTTGTTGTTCCTGGTCAAAGTGAAAAAGTATTATTACTGTATGAAGTGTTAGGTAATATTTTAGCAAATAGTAAAAGTTCTCGTTTGTATAAAAAACTTGTCGACGAATTAAGCTTAGTTTCTAATATTTCTGTAGGAGAATTAGGCACTTATGATAAAGATGTTATTCAGATAACATTTACACCTAAAAATGAGCAAGATTTTGAAAAAATTAAAGAAATTATTTTAAAAGAAATTGACAACATTATCAACGAAGGTTTAACAGAAGAAGAACTACATCGAGCATTAAAACTAACAGAAGTTGAAAAGCAGCATGAACAAGAAAGCGTTCAACAATTAGCTCAAAATTTAGGTTGGAGTTATTTAGCAACAGGCGATGAAGAATTTATATTTGAATCATTAGAAGGTAAGCAAAAAACAATACAAAAAGATTTAGAAAATTTATTAAAACAATATTTTAAAGCAAGCTTATGCCATGAAGGGCGTGTTTGTAAAGTTGCTGACAAAGATAAAGATTATTTAGAATCTTTACAGCAACAAGAAGCTGAATCTGATGCAGCAGCACTTGCTCAATTAGAAAGAGATTCTACTATTGAACCAGGTAAGTATGTAGAAACTATAACGCCTGAAAAATATCAAAAAAAATCTTTCCCTAAGCCTGAAATTATTACGTTAGAAAATGGCTTAGAGGTCTTATTGTGTCCAAATGATAGTGTTAAAACTGTTGAGTGTGTTTTAAAGTTTCAAGCTGATCATCGTTATGATCCAGACGGTTATGAAGGTTTGAGCGAGTTGGTAGCTTTAATGATGCTTGAAGGAACTAAAAAATATCCAGGTTTAACCTTTGGACAACAAGCTGAGCTTCATGGAATCTCTATTGATTCATCGCCAGGAGAAATATCTTGTAGCATGTTAGGTGTTGATATACAAAAAGGACTTGATTTTATACAGTCTATGGTTAAAGAAGCTTGTTTTGACATAGCAGACTTTGAGCGTGTTAAAGATAGACAAAAAACTTTGGTTAAAGCATTTTGGGATGATCCAAAGAAATTTATGTTTCAAGAATCAAAAGCTTTAATTTATGGAAATCATCCATACAGCAAATGTGCAGTAGGTACTCATAAATCTGTAGAAAAAATAGATTGTACTACTTGTTATGATTTTTATAAAAAAACAATTTCTCCAAAGGGAGCTCGTTTAGTTGTTTCAGGCAATTTTGATCAAGTAAACATTGTACCAATGCTGCAGAAAGCGTTTGCGTCATGGAGTGGACCAGTTGTTAAAACTATAGAGTATCCAGCATTAAAAGATGTTACATCAGTAACAAAATTAATAGAAAAAAATCGTGATCAAGTGTTTATGACGTTTATAGGATTGTCTGTTGATCGCCTACATCCTTCTTACGATGCGCTGCTAATTTTTGATCAGATACTTGCTGGTAGTTCTTTGTCAAGTATGGATACGTTATTGTTTAGACTACGTGAGCAAACAGGTTTGTTTTATGGTGTTACCGGATCAATATTGTTTGGAGCAGATAAGCAACCTGGAATGATTTGCATTGCTACCATGGTTGCAAAAGATCGAGTTCAAGAAGCGCATGATGCTTTTGTAAAAGTTCTTACTACTTCAATAGATACTGTGACTGATGCTGAATTTGAACAAGCAAAAGAATCAATTGTTAATAGTTATGCAAAACGTTATGAAACAAATGAAAGTAGAGCAAGAACTATGCACTTGCTAAGAAAGTTTGATTTACCATTTGATTATTTTGAGAATCAAGTAGATCGTATTCGCAATATTACAAAAAGTGATATGGCACAAGAAGTTAAAAAAATATTACAGAAAGATAAGTTATCATTTGTACAAATTGGCAAGTCGTTAGCTAAAAATTAAAGATAAAGAATGAATAAAAATACTACAAAAAGAGTACATAAATATATTTTAGATAACGGATTAACGGTACTCGTTTGCCCTAAAGAGTTAGCACCTAAAGTATCGTTACAGTTATGGTATAATGTCGGATCAAAACATGAAGCAACAGGTGAAAAAGGCATGGCTCATTTCATAGAGCACATGATTTTTAAAGGCACCAAAAATATGTTATCAGAATCTGATATAAACATGATAACGCAGAAGCTGTCTGGTTATACGAATGCTTTTACATCTTTTGATTATACAGGCTATTTATTTGATATTCCTGTTGCAAACTGGGACAAGGTTCTACCTGTTTTTGCAGATTGCATGAAAAACTGTACTTTTGAAGAAGAGCATATGAATTCTGAAGTAAAAGCAGTTATTCAAGAGTTAAAAATGTATCGTGATGATTATACATGGTCACTAGCAGATGGTCTTATAACTACAATTTTTGAATCGCATCCATATCATTATCCTATTATTGGTTATAAACAAGACTTGTGGAGTTTAAAGCGTGAAACATTGGTTAATTTTTACCAAAAACATTATATTCCACAGAATGCTACGCTAGTACTTGTAGGAGACTTAAACCCTGATCAAGCATTACAGCAAGTTCAAGCTTCTTTTGGTACTATACCTCGTGGTGATGATATCAAAAACCCTGATTTTTACATTAATGATGAAGTGCAATCAAAAACAGTAACGCTGTATCGTGCAGTTGAGCAGCCAACTTGCATGTTAGCTTTTACGGTGCCTGGGGCTAAAGCAAGAAATGACTTTGTATATGATGTTATAGGTTATGTTTTAGCAAATGGTAAAGGGTCTCGCTTACATAAATTGCTTGTAGATGATACACAATTAGCAGTTTCGATTTACGCAATGAGTTATGATTTATTTGATCGGGAAGTGTATTTCTTTGAATTTAAACCTAAACAAGAAGAAGATATAGAAAAAATCAAAACAATTATATTGGATGAAATCAACGATATTGTTAACAACGGTCTTACTGAAATAGAGTTTCGCAGGGCATTAAAATTAGCACAGGTTGAATATCAACAAATGCTTGAAAGCACTCAAAAACAAGCTTATGCAATTGGTAAATCATATTTGTCAACAGGTGATGAAGAGTATCCGTTTACGTATTGTGACTATGATAAGCAACAATTGTTTGATGATGTTATCAATACACTTAAAACTTATTTTAGAAAAACAGTTTGCCATCAAGGTAATATTGTTAACATTCCAAAAGATGACATAATGTATCTTGATGAATTACAAAAGCAGTCAGATGAATTAGATACAAAAATTTTGTTTGGTAAAGAGCGAGCATCACAAGTTGCTGAAGGCAAGTATGTTCATACGGTAGATGTTAATCTTTTAGAAAAGAAACCATTTGCTCAACCTAAAAAAATACAACTTGCTAATGGTTTAACTGTACTTTTACATCATACACAAACTGTTGATACTGTAGAAATGCTTTTACACTATAAAGCAAATCGTTTATATGATCCAAAGCAACATGAAGGTATTGGTTATTTAGTAGCAAAAATGTTACTAGAAGGTACTAAAAATCATGCACGTAGTGAGTTTATTAAAACAGTAGAATCATATGGAATCTCTATAGGTACTACACCGGGTCAAATAGATATGAGTGTGTTAAAAGAAGACGTAGGACGAGGACTGCAGTTTTTAAGCGATATGGTACAAGATGCGCAATTTCACATAGATGATTTTAATAGAATTAAATCTATTGCGGTATCAAAGTTAAAACAATTTTGGGATACTCCAACTAGTTGTATATCTCAGGTAGCAGCACAAAATATTTATAAAAATCATCCTTATGCTAACTTTGTATTAGGTTCAGTTGAGACATTACAAACTATTGATCGTGACATTTGCTTTGATTATTATCAAAAGATGTTGTCGCCCCATGATGCAGTCTTGTCTATAGTTGGAAATTTTGATCAAAAAAACATTGAAGAGTCATTACAGAAAGTTTTTGACTCATGGCAAGGATCAGAAGTACAAGATGTTTCATATCCACCTATTGTGCCTGTTAAGCATGAAATAATTACTATAGAAAAAAATCGTGATCAAGTTGTTTTAGCATTTGCAGGTATATCTGTAGATCGCCTTGATCCTATGTATAACGATTTGTTGATATTTGATCAGATATTGTCTGGCGGTATGAGCTCTCGTTTATTTGCATTACGTGAGCAGAGTGGTTTGTTTTATACAATATCTGGCTCTTTAACACATGGTGCAGGCAAACAACCAGGTATGATTTTTGTTAAAACAATTGTTTCAAAAGATCGTTTACAAGAAGCTGAAGAGGCAATTATGGATTGTTTGTTAAATGCAGTTGATACGGTAACAGATCAAGAATTTCAAGAAGCTCAAGAAGTAGTTGTTAATACCTTTCCAACATTATATGAATCAAACGAAGCTATTGCTTCAACTTTTGCATTTTTACAAAAATATAATTTACCGTTTGATTACTTTGAGCAACGTATAGATACCATTCGTGGAATTACAAAGCAACAAATGATTGCATCTGTTAAACGCATATTGCAAAAAGATAAGCTTCTTAAAATACGTATTGGTCGTGTATAGGCTATATTGTTACAGTGGCAAAAAAATTATGTGTAATTTCTATGTTTTGCTCTTTTCTTGCAAAAAGCAAAATAAATTGTTTATATTGCCTGTATGAAGAGTTTTATTTGTTCTACCTTTTGTAAAAAGGAAAGTATTATGAAAAAGTTAGCTTCATTGATGCTATCATTTGCAGCAGTTGCATTATTAGCAGGATGTTGTGGTATGTGTGGTGATAAAAAATCATCAAGTAAAAAAACGCATAAAAAAGCAAGTCATGATAAACATGCAAAACATGTAAAAGCTGACCCTAAAAAAAAAATGAAAAAGCCTGAATCAGAATTACAAAGAGTTGAATCTTACGTAGAAAAAGATTTAAAAAAATTGTAATGCCTGACAACAAGCGTTAAAAGCAAAGGTGCTATCTAAGCACCTTTGTTTTTTTGTATTATTATTTTATTTGCACCAATTACTACAACAGTTTGTTTTTTCTTTGCGTGGAGGCAAAGGCGCTATGGCTACAGGGTTTTCAGATGTTTCTTCTAGATTATGATCACGTTGTATTGTTGCTGCAGGAGCATGATTTCCATGTGGTGAAAATACTTGATCATCAATAGTTGCAGGTTGTTGTGAATTTTCTATTCTTTCATTTAGTTCTTGTAATTCATTTTCGGCACGCTGATCACTACTTGTGCGACGTGTCATACTTTGTTCATCAAGATTTTTAATTTTTTGAATTACTGTACTAAGAATATCTTTAATAGATTTTTGATTTTCTTTTATATTTTGTAGGATAAGAGAATTATGGTTAATCGCATCTATACTTACATGCTCTATGTTGCAAAGTTCTTCTATTGCTTCATCATCTTGGTCTAAGCTTTGAGCATGTTCATTAAGTACTTCTTCACATTGTGCCATTCGTAATGATAATTCTTGATGTAAGCGTGTAATTTGACTAGATTGATTATTGATGCATATAGTTTGTTTTTCTGACTGTTTTTCTAAATCAGGAACTCGTTCACAGTGTTTTTCTAATGGTGTAATATGGTTATCTTTCAGACTTTGAATATCTTTTTTGTGATCTTCTTTGGTTAAGTAGCCACCATATAAAAAATTATTAATTTTATGCCAAGCAAATGCTCCTAAAACGAGTATAGCAGTTGTGTTGAGATAGTTGTTTGCGATGTTTAAGCCTACGGATGCAGCGGTATCTATAAATCGAGTTTGAGGTTCCTCTGGTTTTGTAAATAAACATTGTAATCCATACCCAGCAACTCCTGCCATTGCAGTAAAACAAGTAATTGTCATTGTTTTGCGAGTTTTTATTTGTTCGCTATATATCTTTTCTAACATGTGAAGATGTTGTGAATCGACTCTGCAGCTTTGACCAAAATCTCGTTTTAAAGATTTTGTTTCTGCTTGCAAGTCGCTATCATCGTTATTTTGATCAGATTGAGATGTTGAGTTTTTATTTTCTGTTGCTTCATGAGATAGTAATGCTGGTAAGTTGTTTTGTAAAAAAGATTCAGGTTTGCTAGTTGATTTGCGATGTATAAGGTATATAGGTTTAAGATCTTCTTTTTCAAGTATTGATAAACCATGATTTTCTCTTCTTGCCATATTATAAAAGGATGTTGGAGGTGTTAATTGTTGCAAAAGAGGAGAGTTTGTTGCAAGTGAATTGTTTTCGTTATTTCTTATTGTTTCATCTCGTGAAGGTGGTGGTGCTTGTGAAGTTTGCAAATTATTAGCAGCTTTAGCTTCTTGAAAATCAAAAAGATTTTCTTTTGGTTCAGGCTGAGCGCTTGGAATGTCAGATTGGTTTACATTGCAAAAAGATACATGAGAGCATTCTTCATCAGGATTACTTGAATTTAAATGATTATTATTATTAGACGAATTATGACTGCTTAAAGCTGCAAATCTGTATTCTTCTATTGAAGGGTTTGTTTGAAAACGATTAAAAGATCCTGATTGTAAGCTATCACTAGTCATAGAGAAAGTTGTACTACGTCTGCTTTTTGGAGCAAAATTGTTTTGATTACGAAACGATTCACTATTTGAGGATTGTGAAGTTGGTCTTGAGGAGCGTCTTTTTGTTAACATTTGTTTTATGTGTGCAATTGTTGCAAGGCGTACTGGTGTGTTAGCAACAGTATTGTTTTGTGTGTTGTCAGGAAGAAGTCTTGCTTTATTTGCCACAGCAGAATTCTCTAAGATTGTAGTCTTGAAAGATTCATCATCATCATTACTGTTGATATTTGTCTGTGATACTGTTTCTTGGTGTGGTAACAAAGAGTTTGCTAGTGCATTACTTTTTCTGCGCAAAGCAATAGTGTGTTGCTTAGGATTTTTTCGGGGAGAGCCTTGAGATGATTCATTTTCATCAGATAAAAAAGAAGTAGTAGCTTGGTTTGGTATTCGTGGTGTAGCAACTACATGTGGTTTATCATTGTTTGTATTCCCTAACCCTAGAAAAGAAATTTTTCGTTCTAAAGGAGATTGTTGTTTATTGCTATCTGTTTGACTTGCTTTTAAACATCCCCATAGAAAACAAGATATTGTTAAAAAAATGATTTGCAAAATTTTCATAAAAACCCCTAATTTTTTTATGAATTTTATAGTTTTCTCAGTTATTGTAATAAGATTGATGCATTAAAAGCAATATTATTGCTTTGTAATGAAAGTAAAAACTGCTTAATTCATCAAAAGTGAATTTATTTTATTTGTTATTATCTTTTGATGAACTTTTAATTGATGTAGATTGTTTTTCATTACCACTATTTTGCTCTTTTTGTATACTTTTTATAGTATTTGCAGTTGTTGTATTTGATTTTTTTTCAGTTGCTAGTTCATCTAAATTATTTGTTTTGGTTTTTACTTTAGGTAGTAATTTTGACAAAAGATCAGATGGTGCTAATAAAAAACTAAACGATAATAAATATAACAATATAATAAAAAAACTATTAAAACGCTTCATTTCTGCCCCTGTTTTTGATTAAATATAATTATAAGAACAGTATAAATTTTGACGACTTTCCCTAGCAATAGTTTAAAAAATATGAAAAAAATAGACTCGTATCTTAACCAACAAGATTTACTTGATCATGCTAAGAATCCATTAAATTACGGTGTTTTAGAAAAGTGTGATTTTACCTCTGGAGAATATAATCCATCGTGTGGTGATTCTGTATCCATATATGGTATTGTTTCTAACAATGTTTTAAAGCAGGTACGCTTTGAAGGTAAAGGATGTGTTCTGAGTTTAGCTATGGCTTCAAAGCTTACAGAATATGTGACGAATCTTCAAATTGAAGAAATTTTACAACTAGATGAACAGATTGTGGAAAAATTGTTACGTATGCATCTGGGGCCGAATAGAATGCAGTGCGGCATGTTGTCAGTCATTGCCTTGCAAAAAGGTCTTGAATCTTATAAGAATTATAAAAACAACCTTTTACAATAGGGTTTTCTTTGAGTTTTAGAGTTTTTATGATATTTTGTAATAGTAATAGTTTAATTTTAACATTTTGCAATTTTTAGCTAGATAAAAATTGATTCAAAATTATGGCAAAAGAACGAATAAGACCATCTCAATTTGCTCACGCAGATCTTATTGCTCAAAATGATAACGCTGAGTTGTCACAAGAGCAAATCAAATCTATGGAAGAACTTTTTGAAAATGAAAGTAGCAAGTACCGTGCAGGTCAGCTTGTAACAGGTAAAGTGCTTTCTGTAGATTCAGATGGTGTCCTTGTAGATATTAATTACAAATCAAATGGCATGATTCCTTTATATGAGTTTTCAGAAAGAGAACTTAAGGGTATTAATGCAGGATCAGACCTAGAAGTCATTATTGATGACTTAGAAAATGTCTATGGCGATGTTGTTTTATCATATGAAAATGCTAAAGCAATGCGCGCTTGGGATAGAATTACAAAATTATTTGAAGACGGTGAACCTGTTGAAGGTGTCGTTACTCACAAGGTTAAAGGTGGATTAAGTGTTGATGTAGGTGTGCCTGCATTCTTACCTGGTTCTCAAGTAGACTTATACCGAGTAACTGATTTTGACACATTTGTAGGTCAAACAATTACAGCAGATATTATTAAGCTTAACAAAAAGCGTGGCAATATCATCATTTCTCGTAGAAAACATCTTTCTGAGCGTCGTGATGAATCAAGAAAACAAGTCTTAGATACATTAGAAGTTGATAAAGTAATCCAAGGTGTTGTTAAAAACATTACAAACTATGGTGTCTTTATAGACGTAGGCGGAGTTGATGGTTTGTTGCATATTACTGATATGACATGGGGTAGAATTTCTCATCCAAGTGAATTGGTAAAAATCAGTGATACTGTAACTGTTAAAGTCTTGTCAATAGACAAAGATAACAACAAAATTTCTCTTGGCATGAAACAACTTGGCGATAACCCATGGCAAGAACTTGATAAAAATGTACAGGTTGGTTCAATTATCACTGGTAACATTGCAAGTATTGCTGATTACGGTTTATTTGTAGAAGTGAGAAAAGGCGTTGAAGGACTTGTTCATATTTCAGAAATTTCATGGACAGATAGAATTTCAGACTTAAAAGATCGCTATCAAGTTGGTCAAGAAGTTGAAGTTCTTGTTGTTTCTCTTGATGTTGAAAACAGAAGAATGTCTTTAAGTATTAAGCAGTTGAATAAAGATCCTTGGTCAAAGATTAAAGAAGAATACAAAGAAGGCGATAAGATTAAAGGTAAAATTACCAATATCGCTGATTTTGGAATCTTTGTACAAATCATTCCAGGTGTTGACGGCTTAGTGCATGTTTCTGACTTATCATGGACAGAACATGTAGCACATCCATCAGACCTATATAAAGTTGGTGATGAAGTTGAAGCTTCTATTTTATCAATCAATGAAGAAAACAAAAAGATTGCATTAAGTGTTAAGCATTTAACAAAAGATCCTTGGGAAAACATTGAAAAAGAATATCCAGCTGGGTCAATAGTAAAAGCAGAAGTTACAAAGGTCGGATCACACGGTGCTTTTGTTAAGCTTCCAAATAAGATCGAAGGTCTTATTTATAAATCAGATGTAGATTCATATGATGGCGATGCTGTAGAAATTGGACAAACTCGTGAATTGCGTGTTGTTAATGTCAATACAGCTGAACGTAAAATTGGTTTAAGTTTAAAACTTGAAGAAGATAAAAAATCTGAAGAAAAACCAAAACGTAAAGCTCCTAAAAGAGAAGCTAAGTCTGATAAAAAAGCTGAACCTGTAATGAAATCAGCATTACAAATTGAGCTTGAAAAGCATGCTGCAAAGCAAGAAGCTGATAAGAAAAAAAACAAATAAACGACAAGGATAAGCATTATGGAAAAAACGTTTGCTATTATTAAGCCTCGTGCTGTTAAAGAAGGTCATGTTGACGATATCGTTGCCATGATTAAAGCTGATGGGTTTACGGTAGATTGTATGGAAACAATTACTATAACTCAAGAGCAAGCTCAAGAATTGTATGTAGAACATAAAGAACGCCCTTTCTTTGGTGAAATGGTTGAAACAATGACAGCTTCTCCTGTAGTTGTTATGCAGTTATCAAAAGAAGGTGCTGTGAAAGCATGGCGTGATTTAATGGGTGCTACAAACCCTGCTGAAGCTGAAGCTGGTACAGTTCGTGCTAAGTTTGGTAAAAGCATTGGTGAAAATGCAACTCATGGTTCAGATTCTTTGCAAAGTGCTGAACGTGAACTTGGAATTTTTTTTAAAAATTGTAAATAATTTTTGATTGAATTTTAATTAAGAAAAGAGCAGTTTTAACTGCTCTTTTCTTTTTTTAGTATTTGGAGCGATTGTGAAAAATAAGCTTACTATATTGATATTTTTATTTGGTGTATTTATATCTATTGATTCAACTGCTTATCAGTTTAAGTATTACAAGGAAACAAAAAAGAAGCAGTGGCCACTTCTATTTCGTTTTGTAGGTAATAACGTTTGTACTCTTGGTTTAGCTAGTATTGCATGCTACTATTCTGCGCATCGTATAAAAAAAATTCGTCAATATGTTTCACGACGTATCGATGCTCAACGTATAGCAATGCAACAAGATCGTTTGTGGACCAAAGAAAAGCAGTTACAAAATCATATATCGCTTGTTTGTAAAAAATGGGATGAAGATATAATAATAGAGGCAGCAAAAATTTTAAGTTATGTTTGCTGTACTGCTGTTATTGGTTGTATGTGTGACAAGATAGTGCAGCAATGGTTTGATAACCAATATGATGACGAATAATCTTTTAATTTTGTAATAAGAAAAATTTATGCAAAATTAATTACCTAATTATTTGTTTGAAAAAAAATCTGAATAATTATTCTTGATTTATTGTGTGCTATTTTTTACACTTTTGAATATTTAACCGTGATAGTTTTTGTTAAAAAAAGGCATGTAGCATGAAGTTTGTTATCAAAAGTATTTTGTATTTGAGTATTGTGTTTCCCGTATACGTAGTAACTTCTGATAATAGCAATCTTTCAAAACTTTTACATAAAACAGAGCAGACAATGCATCAAACTCGTACTTTGTTAGCGATAATGCAAATCCAAGAGCGATTACATGCTATTGAGCAGCAGCGTAAAAATGATTTAGGAGTTTTTCAAACATGTGCAAATCAGTTTGAAAAAAAATTAAATATACAAGATAGAAAAATGAGAGAGCTTATTCGTGCTCAAAATGAATCTATTTTTTTACAAGCTATGATCACACAATCTTTGTATCAACTAGAACAGCGTATACGTCATTTAGAAGTTATTAAAATCAACGACCGATAGTATTGTTTATTCTGTAATATACTACAGGTCGTTGATTTTAATAAAAATTGATTACAAACTTGTCCAAAATTTTAATAAAGTTTGCCATATTAAACTGTTAAAAATTAAAATAGCTGTTAATAAATCAACTCGATTTGCATCTATTTTGCTTTGATATACAGATTTAATATCTTGTATGATAAATAATTTTTTATTAATAGTTTTTTGTGTATTAATTAAGTTTAATTGTTTTACGATTTGTTCATATATTTCTGAGAAATAAGTTTCTCCAATAAGTGTTATACCACTTTCTAGTCGTTCTGTGATTACTGAGATATCTACTTTTATACGGTTTAATTCACTCATAGGATCAAAGTAGCGTGAACCGATAAATGGCATGTATGAAAGCAAAGGTAGCTTTGGTTTTTTTTCTTCGTATAAGATCGTAAGTTGCTTATCTAGTAATTTATCAAAGTAGTATAATTCAAGTTGTTGAATATTTGCAAATTCAAAAATATCTAGTAATTCATTGTATTCAGGATCATATAAAAATGCTGCGTTAGTATCAATAATTACAAGGTCTTTTTCGAAATAACTTATTGAATTTTTAAGTATTTCATTTTTTCTAAAAGTAGATAAATTTTTTGTTTCAAATTTAAGTAATGCTGCAATTTGATTTCCATATTGTTGTTTAATTTTGATACCAGATGCATCATTGTTAGTATCAATTTGTATTACAGTGTAATATGTTTTCATTTGAAAAAAAGCAGGTTTGATAATATAAGGTAAAATCTTTTTGTAAATTGAATGAGCATCTTGAACACTGTCCTGCTGATACTTTTCGTCAATTGTAGTTATTATCTCTTGTAGTTCATGTAAGCTGCCAGTAATGGGAACTTTGTATGTTAATGAAATTGCGCCAAACTCATGTATCTTACTGCTAATGCATCGTGCGCTGTTGTGAGGATGTGGCAATTCTATCTCAAGTGGTAAATGACAATGTTTTAATAACTTTGATACATGAACTTTATTTGTCTGAATATCTTTGTCTTTATGTAAATTTTTAAATTGTATGTTTTTACCAATATCAAATGCATGAAAGATATAAATGTTACCGGTAAAAATAGGTGAGTTTTGATTGCTCATATTATTTTTTTATTTATTTATATTTATAGGTACAAAAAGTTTACTTCTTAATAATATTGTATATTTCTTTCTAAATATTTCTATGTTATAAACATGTACAGATTATTTTACTGTAACTATAAAGAGATGTCGTAATGATAGCTATAACATATAGTACAAAGTATACAAAGTTTATGAGCGCACTTCTGCTGACTTTGTTTACAAATTGTACATTGTATACTAAGTCAGCATGTATTATTGTCCACGGTACTTGGTCGCAAGATTCTTCATGGTATCGCCCTGCTGGAGATTTTTTTAGTGCCTTAGAAAGTTGCAACAAAGAAATAGAGTTGGTAGATGAAATTATACCATTTTCATGGTCGGGTAAGCTTGGTCATCCTGCTCAATTGCAAGCTGCGCAAGAGTTAGAAAAAGTCATACAAGAATACGACTTTGTGATTATTGTTGCTCATAGTCATGGCGCAACAGTTGGAATGATTTGTTCTCAAATACTTTTTTCAAATGATACAAATGGAAACAATTTAGCAAAAATCAAACGATTTTACTCTTTAGGCGTTCCTGTAAATGAATCAACTGTAACCCCTAATATGTCTGTTGTAAAAAAGTTTTATAATTTATTTTCTTTTGGAGATCATGTGCAAACAGTACATGGTATGTATGAACGTATTTTTACTAATGTTTATGGCATATATAATCTATCAGTAGAGTTGTTTGGAAAGCATCCTTCTCATACACAGTTACATCACCCCGCTGTTGGTGCTTTTTTATTAAAAATAGATGATTATTTTGCAGAAAAAAAACTTGGCAACTTTCACGAATGTCAAAGCTCTTTTCCGGGAAATATTACATTTTTTGATTATCAATATCCTCAATATCATGTTCAGCATAATCAAGAAGAGTTGCTAGCTGCAGATAAACAGTCTTATAATTTAGCAGCATTAGCGTTCTTTAGAACCCATACATTGTGTCATGATCGATGACGATTGCGATGATTACATCGTAATGTTACTTTGTATACCCAATATATATTTGTATACCTAGTACACATGCGTGCTGTTGTGCACATAGTACGCATTGCATACAGATTGTACATGTAATACAGAAAATTTTAATTGTTTTAGACGTACTTTGTATACATGATATACAAAATGTACTTATGGTACTCCTGTTACTCAGTTTACTTTGTGTATGATGCAGAAATAAAGGTCATTATTTGTTGTGAAAAAGTAATATCTGTTTTTATTTATGTTTGCTGTGATAAGGCGCAACTAATTATATATTTTTGCAAAAAACAGTGATTCTTAATGAAATGGTACATTATGTTTACATATTGCTATATGGGACAAAAATTACGTAAACAAAAAATGATTTGTACATGATGAATCTTTGTTTGAAAATAGTTGATTTGTTGATGAGACATATTTGTTACTTTGTATACACCGTAATACGTGTATGCAAGGTATAAAAGAAAAACAAAAAACTCTTGATTTACAAAAAAACAGCTTGTTACATCTTGTACATACTATTGTTTTAATAAAAAGGATTGTGTATGAAGATTATAGCTGTAATGAACCAAAAGGGTGGCGTTGGTAAAACAACGGTGACTGTTAATCTAGCAGCAGGACTCGCTTTAAATAAGCAACGTGTTTTATTAATTGATGCTGATTTGCAAGCAAATGCAACAACAGCGTTAGGTTTAGAACCTAATCAAAAAGGTGGCGCTGTTTATGATTTGTTCGCTGCGCTTACAAAGCAGTGTACAATGAAAGATTCTTTGTTACAGCGACCGGTAAGTCATCAAAACAAAAAAGGTGTCTTAGATGTAGTTCCTGCAACGATTGCTTTGTCAGGCTTTGATCAGTTGGTCCGAGCATTGCCAAACAAGCAGGTTTTAATGAAGCAAATGTTACAAAATTATAAAAATTATGATTATATCCTTATTGATTGTCCGCCTAGCTTAGGATTAATGACAGTTAATGCTCTTGTGGCAGCCGATGAAGTATTGATTCCTGTTTTACCAGAATTTTTTGGCTTACAGGGATTATCTCAAATTGTTGATACAATTAAGTTTTTACAAAATAGCTTGAATCCTGATTTAGAAATAGGCGGTATTGTATGTACACGATACAACCGAAGAAACATTCACCAAGAAGTTGTACGTTGTTTACATGATCGTTTCGATAAAAAGTTATTTGGTACAAAAATATATGAAAACATTGCAATAGCAGAAGCTCCAAGCCATGCACAAACAATTTTTGAATACAATCCACATTCTACTGGTGCACATGATTTTGATATACTTTGTCGCGAATTGTTAAATAGACAAATTCATCATGACAATTTACAAATTGAGCAACAACGCAAACATAGAAAACAAAATCAAAGATAAATTATCCCTTATCAAGACAAGAATAGTATTTCATGAAAGATACATTGTTATTGCATGTATCTTTCATGAAGATGGATTGTTTTAAAAAAAGGAAAGTTATGAAAAAACGACTTGGTACGGTTCCTAAGGGATTAGAGTGGATATCTGAAATACATGAACCAGAAGTATCGCAAGAAAAACTAGTTGAGCAAAAAACAAAAACACCAGAACATCTTATACCAGCAGCAAAGCGTGGCTTGCCTGAGGAATTAATACGTGCAACATTTATATTACGACAAGATTATTTAGAAAAAATAAAAGCACATGCATATTGGGAAAGAATTCAGATTAAAGAAGTGTTTGATCAGATGTGTGAACAGTTTTTTGAAGGTAAAAAAGTTCGTTCTATACCGCAAAAGCGTAAATAACAACGATTTTGTAATCTAAAAGGGTTTTTTGTTAGCAAGAAACCCTTTTTTAGTTGTAAAACTCTTGTTTTTAAAAAGCTATATTAGGTAACATAATATCATAAAGTACTAAAAATGGGGGAAATTCAAATGAAATCTAACGTAGTGACAATAAGTGTATTTATGTTGAGCATGGTAGCTATGCAAGTAGTTCTATATAGCTATGATAATGTAATAAATAATAACGACACAACCCTAGATACAGCAGTTTCAAGCGAATCACCGCAACCTATTGTCATGCCAGAAAATAGCTCTTTAAGTCATGTACAGCAAATGAAACGTGCGGTTGTCAGTAGAGCACACAATGCTTTGCAGCAAGGCAATATTGAGTTAGTTGTAAAAATTCTAAAAAATCAAACAAGCGCTTTTTCTCGCTCTGATATGCAAAAACTATTGCAAAATACTCTTGAGCAACAACAAGAATATGCAGATTTAGCACAATTTTTAGTAGGATACTTACCACGATTTTAAATTAAAAACTTTATTAGCTTAAAGAATTGCCAAATAAATCAGCAATTTGTTGTTTAAAATTTTGTTGTTCGTTATAGATTTTGTTACGAGCAGATGATTGTTTTAAGTGCATGTGGTTAAAGTTTTTTAGAGTGTGAGCTATTTTCTGTTGTAGTACACCAGAGGTAACATCGTTGTCTGTAAATTTAAAATAATCATCAATTGGAAATGAGTCATAATCACTGCCGCAATTTTGGTTGTGAATAAATATAATACAATTACGTGCTAAAGCTTCGCGTGGTATACGATCTTTGCCAGGAAAGTGTCCAAAGTCAATATATATTTTTGCACTATCAAGCGCATCAATGACCTGTTGTTCAGTAAAGTTTTGAATCGGTAGATACATATTGTCTGGATTTAGGTTGATAAATGTTTGGGCTAGTTCAGCGCCTTTTCGGGGGAAATAGGTAATAACATTTTGTTTGTCTTTACATGAAGCTTTGTTATGTAAGTAACGTTGAGAGATTGGAGCTTCTATAAGATAAGAGTGAATGTTGAAATCGAATAATTTTTTACTAATCCATGGTGCATCACTTAGGTGAATACATTCAATAAAGTCTGGTCTATGATGTGATACTAATATTTGGCATATTTTATTAACGTCAGATATTTCAAAGTTTATTATAGACAACCAATAAAATGCTTTTTTTGCAGGACTAAAAAAAGGTAGAAAATCACCATAGATTTCTGGCATGATAACTAAGCTTGATGTATCGAGTAAAAAGTTATGATCTAGATATTTCGTATTATATTTTTGGTAAAAAACATCTGGACTCAAATCATGTTGTTGAGCAGAGATATACCAATTACCATTAATTTCTACTTTTTGTACATGTTCGTAATGAGAAAGCCATAACATGTGTACTTCAAATGATAGCTGTTGCAATTCGTAGTTGAGTTGACATAGAGCTTCTGGACCTCCGGTAATACTAGGAGGACAAACAATAAGAATACGTTTTATTTTGTTATGGATATACTGCTTATTAAAGCTTAAAGTTTTTTGTGCATTATCTTTAAATATATAGTCTACAATGTGTGTATGGTTAGTTTGTTCGCATGTACTGTATGTTTGTAATAATAGTAGTATGAAAAAAATATACGTGTGCTTCATTACTAACCTTTAGTAAGTGATCTATTATTTTTTTTGTATAACAAAGTAATAAATTATTCTTCTATGTTTCTGTGTTTTGCAGAAACTTTATCAAGAATTCCATTTACAAACTTATATGCATCTTTTTCCGAAAAACATTTTGCTAGTTCAACAGCTTCATTGATAACAATGTTATGCGATGTGTCAGTATTAATCATTTCCCAAATTGCATAGCGAAGTATGAGTAGGGTACATTTACCAATTCTTTCAAATTTCCAATTTTGTAAAAACGGGATAATCATTTGATCAAGTTGTTCTTTTTGACCTCCGATAGATGTAACAATTTTAATAATTGATCCATTAAGGTCGATATCAGTTTCATACTCACGATTTAATTTGCCTGCTATCTCTTGGGCAGAGACTTCATAATTTAGTGCATCAACTGCATATAATATATGGAATAAGAGTGATCGAAACTTTCTTCGTGATTGGATCACTTGGTCTAATGTTTCACATGCGTTTTGAGGTTGCGGAACAGTCTCTTGTGTTAGTATTTCTGTTTTAGTATCGTTTTCCATATTACTTTGTTACTCGCTCTATGTATTTATTATCTCTTGTGTCAATTTTGACAATATCACCTTCATTAACAAATAATGGTACTTGCAATACAAGTCCTGTTTCTAATGTAGCAGGTTTTGTAGCTGCACCTTGAGCAGTGTTTCCACGTACTCCAGGAGGAGCTTCTTTGACGACAAGTTCCATAAACATAGGAGGATTCACAGCAATAGGTTTGTCTTGGAAATAAACAATGTTATATGTTTCTTGTTCTTTTAGAAAATCGAGTGCTTCTTCAACTTGATTTTTATTAAATGACATTTGTTCATATGATTCTAAATCCATAAAGTGATATAGATTTTCATCATGGTATAGATATTGCATATCTTTGTATTCTAGACCTGGATCTGCAAATTTTTCACCTGAACGAAATGTTTCTTCGTGCATAAGACCTGTGATTAAATTTTTCATTTTTGTTCTGACAAATGCGCCACCTTTACCTGGTTTAACATGAACAAATTCTATGACCATATATGGTTCATTTTGGAATAAAATTTTACGACCTTTTCTAAAGTCAGATGTAGAAATCACGTGCAACCCTTATACGAAATACATTTCAAAATATCTTTACTATAAGTATAAAAAAGGTAATGCTAAAAAGCAAATGTCTTTCGTTTGGTGTAAGGTTATTGGAGTTACAGATATATGACTAAAAAAGATGTCTTATTTGCTATGGTCGATCAAGAGTGTCAGCGACAAAAAAAAGGTATTACCTTAATTGCTTCAGAGAATTATGCATCGAGCAATATTTTACATATGCTTGGCTCTTGTTTAATGAATAAGTATGTTGAAGGTGCAGTTGGAGCCCGATATTATAGCGGATGTGAATTTGTTGATAAAATTGAACAAGAAACAATTAATCGTTTTAAAACGTTGTTTCAAGCTGAACACGTTAACGTTCAGCCTCATGCAGGAACACAGGCAAATATAGCTGTTTATTTATCTTGTTTGCAGCCAGGTGACACAATTTTAAGTATGAGTTTGTCCCATGGTGGGCATTTGTCACATGGACACCCAGTAACACTAGTAGGCTCTGTATACAAAGTAATCTCTTATGGTGTTAGCAAAAAAGATGAACTATTAGATTATGATGAGATTGAAACATTAGCGATACAACATAAACCCAAGCTTATTGTTGCTGGAGCTTCTGCATATACACGAGAGATAGATTTTAAACGTTTTGCTCAAATTGCACATAAAGTAGGTGCATTACTGTTGGCAGACATTGCGCATACGGCTGGTTTAATTGCAGCTAAATTGCATCAATCTCCTGTGCCATATGCTGATTTTGTTACGATGACAACTCATAAAACATTACGTGGTCCTCGTGGTGCAATTATTTTATGTAAACAAAAATGGGCTACAAAAATTGATAAAGCAGTTATGCCAGGCTCGCAAGGTGGTACATTCATGCATGTAGTTGCTGCAAAAGGTATTGCTGCTGCAGAGGCAATGGATAGTAATTTTGCTGCATATCAAAAACAAGTGATTATAAATGCTCAGGCTATGGCAAAAGAATTACAATCGTTGGGTTATAGAATTATATCGGGCGGTACAGATAATCATATGTTTATGTGTGATATAACTCATTTAGGGATTAATGGTAAGCAAGCTGAACACGCGCTCGAGTCGATTGGTATTTTTGTGAATAGAAATACTATTCCGTTTGACAGAAAGTCTCCTATGTTAGGTAGTGGCATACGTATTGGCACTGCTGCTATTACAACTCGTGGTGCAACAGTGCAGGATGTTATAAAGATTGCTCATCTTATTCATTATGTTTTGCAAGCATATACATCAGGGCAAAAATATGCTGATTTTTCTTTACAGGTAAGTGAAATATCAGCAAAACTATCTTAAGCATTGTTTTTGTACCGTGACCTGTATAGGGTGAGAAAGTATGGAATAAAGGAGAGTAGTAGTGAGTATGTTAAGGCAGATTCTGTTTTAACATAGTCTTGTTTTGTTTGCTAAGCCAGTCAAGGTGTTGGTACATGCAATCCAAAAGAGTTAAAAGTATATAACTAATTGCTTACTGTTTGTTAGTAAAAAAATTGCTTGGAGTTTGCAGTAATTTTTTCGTAATTAAATTTGATCTTTTATGTTTTATGACAACATGCTAAACTAGTGCTCAAAAAATACGTAAACAGTATTGTTATAACATAAAAGGTTGTAGGTTTATGAATAAGTATATTTTCTTTTCTATATCAATAAATATTTTTTTACTTTCTTATACGATTAATCCATTTACTTGTGTGGGTATTTGTGGCAATGACATTGTAGCAAAATCTAAGCGTGGCCAGTTAATGAGAAAATCAATTGAAGAATTAGAACATTCTATGGCTATAAGTTTTGAACAAGAGCGAAAATTAGTAGCTTCTAAAGAACTTGATTTGGTTACTAAAGAAAAAGGTATCAAAGAGCAAGCAGAGCTTTTAAGAAAAGAAGGCCTAGCGGATGAACAAAGTTTGCAAGCAGAAGAAGATAATTTACATAAAGCTTTAGATGCCTATGAACAAGAAAAGCAAGAATTGCTTGTTATGCAAAAAAAATTGCATGATCAAGCACAACAAATGAAGCAAGCTATTGATCAAAAATATTATCGTGATTTACAGTCTTTTGATAAAGAAGTTATTAAAAAACAAGCAATGACTAAAAATTGGGATATCGTATTTGCACAAGAAAATCCTGCAACTGTGTACGTTGCTCAAAATCTAGATAAAACAGATGAGTTACTGCAAGATTTAAAGAAAGAAGAAGAGCTTTTTGAGAAAACATATACAACGCAACAAGAAGTGAAAGAGTTTTTTAAATCATTAGGAATAGTGTATTTAGATACTTTAGAGATAAGTCCTGATGTTGTGGGTGATATTAATGGTTTTTATACAGCTTATTATGATGCAAATAAAGCAACATTATATCAAAACTCAAGAAACTATATGCCACTGGTTAAGAAAAAACATCGTGGTCCAATAGCAGTAAAATGGGTGTCAGATAAAGTTGGTTTTGGAGTTTTTGCTACAGATGATATTAAAGCAGGAGAATTTATACAAGAGTACATTGGTATATTGATGCCAGTGAGCACAAGTAATGGATTAACGAAGCATGATACGACATATGCATGGGTATATCCTGCAGCTGTAGCAAATTATAGTAGAGGTGAGTTGCTTGTTGATTCAAAACATAAAGGCAATGAAACTCGTTTTGTTAATCATGGAAATCAGCCTAATACTCTTAAAATTGATGTGCTAGATGAAGATGGAATATATCATCAATGTTATGTTGCAAAGCAGGAAATAAAAGCTGGAGAACAGTTACTTGTGAGTTACGGTTCAGAGTATTGGACAACGCGTAATTTCTTTGACCAATTATAATTTTTTCTTAGACTTTTTAGATTTCTTTTTTAAGATTTTAGTTTTATTTTTCTTGGCTAAAATTTTATCTTTGTGAGTAGTTTTGATTCTACCTGGAGATGATAGAAACTCTTTTATAAGTTTGGTAGATATTTCTATATGACTGCCAGGCTGATCACTCCAGGTTGTAGGAACTTCTTTAATGTATTTGTTTTCTAGTTGGCAAAGAAAGAAGAATTCTAGTTCCCAAGCCCATCGTTGTTCTGTCATGTGAGGTGCAACTTTTTGAATCGTATCGTATGTAAAGATCTTAGCTCCACATTGTGTATCTTTGAATGGAATATTGAGTTGTTTACGGATTATCCAGTTATAGAACTTTCCACCTGCTTTTATAAGCCATGGACGTCTTGGCCATACATTAGCACCTTTGATATAGCGACTAGCTGTAACACCATCTGTGCCAGGTAATTCTTTTATTAAATCGTGATAGTATTGAGGCAGTGTTGCCATGTCAGCATCAACAAATCCTATGTAATCATAATTTTTTTTCAGAGCGTGTAAGAATCCTTGCTTAAGAGCAAATCCCTTGCCTCCTGGCTTAAGATCTAATATTTCTATATTGGCATGATTTTTTTGAATTTTTTTGCAGAGAGGCACTGTTTGATCACTACAGTTATTTGCAACAATTAAAAAAGTTGTTTCAAACTCAGATTTCAAATTATCAAAATAAGGCAAGTAAGCTCCAAGTGTTGATTGAATACGTTTTTCTTCATTGTATGCAGGAATAACAATACAGATTTTTTTTGCTATTTTATGTGATTCTGTGTATGAAAAATTCGTTACAAGGATAGAAAGAAATATTAAAATAACGCTTTTTTTCATAGATATACCCTTAAAGACATCTGTAAATTTTACTTATAGAATAAGTATATCAGCTCAAACAACAAGATACAAATGCATGAAAGTGCTTATAACAAGCAAAAAAACTTAATTAATGCTGATAATCGTTCAATATGAAAAAAAAATGCTATTTGGTATACTAAATACTAAGTAATAGTAATATTGTAGCGATACAAGGATGTCTGTATGGATAAGCTTTATGCTCCCTGGCGTGATTGTTATGTACAAGATCACATTAAAGATGGTAAATCTTGTGATGTAAAGTGTTGTATATTTTGTGATATTTTTTTAGATAAAGTTGTTGAAAAAGATAAATTTGTTTTATATCGAGATAACGCAATAGCCATCATGCTTAATCTGTATCCTTACAATGGAGGACATGTGCTTATATTTCCTCAGGATCATACAGACCAGTTTTATACCTTGTCTCAACAGGTACAATCTCAGCTTATGATAGCAACAACAAAAAGCATGAAGCTTATTAAAGAAGTGTTGCAGTGTGACGGAATGAATTTTGGTGCAAATGTTGGTCGTATAGCAGGTGCAGGCATTCCAAAACATGTGCATATGCATATTGTTCCACGTTGGCAAGGAGACACTGGTTTTTTACCTATCATAGGTCAAACAAAACAAGTTTCAGTTGATTTAGAAAAAATATATAAACAGTTACAACCTGTTTTTGCTAAAGAATTTAATGGATAATTATTATGAAATCTCAAGAGTTAAGAAAAAAGTTTTATGACTATTTTGTGAGTCATGGACATGAAAAAGTTGCAAGTTCATCATTAATTCCTGCACAAGATCCTACATTGTTATTTACAAACGCAGGAATGAATCAGTTTAAAGATGTTTTTTTAGGTAAAGAACAGCGTAGTTATGCGCGTGCTGTTACGATACAAAAATGTGTTCGAGCAGGTGGTAAGCATAATGATTTGGACAACGTTGGTTTTACGCAAAGACATTTAACTTTTTTTGAAATGATGGGCAATTTTTCTTTTGGAGATTATTTTAAAAAAGAAGCAATACGATTTGCTTGGAATTTTTTGACAAAAGAAATCGGTTTTAAAAAAGATGTTATGTATATTACTGTTCACTTGTCAGATCAGGAATCCTTTGATATTTGGCACCATGATATGGGTGTTGAAAAATCAAGAATTTTTAAACTGGATGAAGATAATTTTTGGCAAATGGGTGATGTTGGACCTTGTGGTCCTTGTACCGAAATTTTTATTGATCGTGGTACAAAAGTTGGATGCGGGTTAGCTACTTGTTCACCTGCATGTGATTGTGATCGTTTTTTAGAGGTTTGGAATAACGTTTTTATGCAGTTTGATCGTCAGCAAGATGGTACAGATGTTCCTTTGCAACAAACTGGTGTTGATACTGGCATGGGACTTGAAAGATTGGCAATGCTCGTACAAAACAAAGAGTCTGTATTTGAAAGCGATGTTTTTAAACCTTGTTTTGATAAAATTACAGAACTAACAGGACATGGATATCAAGATTCATCAGATATTAAAGCAGCTTTTAATGTGTTAGGTGATCATGTACGTTCTGCAACATTTTTGATTAGTGATGGTTGTGCTCCTGCAAATGATGGTCGTGGTTATGTATTACGTAAAATTATTCGAAGAGCTGCATTGTTTGCACAAAAACTAACTGATAAAAATATTTTTCCAGAGTTGTCAGGTGTTTTAATTGACTATATGAGTGACGCTTATCCAGATCTTGTTGTACAAAAAGATCGTATAGCATCGGTGTTAAAAATAGAGATAGAACGATTTGCAGATAATCTTATTCGTGGACAAAGAATTTTGCAAGATTATATTGCTCAAGCAAGTGATAAAGTTATTGATGGCAAACAAATATTTACTTTGTATGATACATATGGGTTTCCTGTAGAGGTAACAGAACTTATTGCAAGTGAGCAAGGTTTTACTATTGATAAACAAGGTTTTGATGTGCACATGGAACAACAAAGGCAGCGTTCAGGTAAAAAAATGAAGCAGTCTCATAAAGGATTGCAAATAGAAGAATCTATGAAAACAGTATTTACTGGATATCATTCTTTACACGAAAACGGTCAAATTATTGGACTTGTTGTTAATGAAGCATTAGTTAACACTGTTAGCAAAGGTCAAGAATGTTGGTTGATTCCAGATAAAACACCTTTTTATGTTGAATGTGGCGGACAAGTTAATGATGAAGGATCAGTAACTATTGCTGGTGTTGCAACAAAATTATTGGATTTAAAAAATCTAGATGATGCAATTTTAATTAAAATTAAAGCACCGTGTGATATTAATCTTGGTCAAGATATAAGTATGCAAGTTGATGAGTACTGGCGTAAACATACGATGAAAAATCACACAGCTACTCATTTATTACAAGCAGCTCTGCAGCAGATATTTGGAAAGCAAGTTAAGCAAGCAGGTTCTGTGGTAACTCGTGATTATCTCAGATTTGATTATACTTATCATCAACCATTAACTAACGAAGAGATTAAACAAGTAGAAGATTTAGTTAATCAAAAAATTTGGCAAAACATTCCAGTAGAAGTGCGTAATACAACATATAAACAAGCAGTTCAAGATGGCGTTATTGCATTCTTTGGAGATAAGTATAACCCTGATGATGTACGTGCAATTATTATTGGTGATTATTCAAAAGAGCTCTGTGGTGGTACTCATGTATCTGCAACAGGTGATATTGGTATATTTAAGATTGTTGAAGAGGTAGCATTAGCAGCAGGACAGCGTCGTATAGTTGCGTATACTGGAGGCAAAGCTTTGCAAGAATATCAACAAGATTTTTCTATTGTAAAGCAGCTTGGACAAGATTTAAAAATAAAGTCAGATCAAATTATAGATGTTGTTGCGCAGTTGCAAGATCAAATTCGTGATTTACATAAACATATTAAAAATTTAAAAAAAGAGCAGTGGAAGCAGCAACTTCCTACTTGGTTAGATAAAGTAACAAAAGTGAATGGTATTTCATATTTAGCGTTAGAGTTAGATGGTTATAGTGTTCAGGATTTTCGTGAAATTGCTCATAGCTTACAGCAAAAAAAACCAGGTTTTTATTTTTTCATACAAAATGAAGGTAAGAAATCTACCTTTTTAGCAACAGTTGATAAAAGTGTATCAACTCAAGTTGATATGAAAAAGTTTAAAATTGATTTACAAGAAAAGTGTAGTTTACGTGGTGGAGGCAATGCAACGACATTACAAGGCGGTGGCCCTAATGTAGATAGTAATTGCATTACATTTATAAAAAATTGGCTACAAACAAATATAAACTAAGGAATTAATGAGCCCATTATATTCATTGTTACTGGTATTTTGTTATATGCAGAATGTGCATACTTGTTTATTATCAACCAAAGACTATAGAGAGCAAAGAAATCTGTTAGCGGATCAATTGTTACGACATGAGCAAGATACAAAATTGCATAATGGTTCTGAAGAAGATGTTTTACATAAGTTTGTTGAAACTTACTTTCAAGGAGATAATTATGATAGGGGAATGGTCTTTAGAAGTGATTTATATACTAAATCTTTGTACGGAAAATTTTACGAAGATGGTACATGGCATGAAATCTGGGAAATTAATGTTGAAACGGTAGGATGGAAAGTAGAAGATTCAAATGACGATTTAGGTAATAAGAATACTTCAGATAAGTATGACCCAGACCTAGGAAGTTTATGTACTCATCAACCTTATTTATCTCAATATCGTTTATATTGTTGGGAGGTAGTTAACAACGGTTCAAAAATTGTTTATATTCCTTTGACAGCAAAAAGATTAGAAGCAAAAGATCAAAAAACACCTTTAATTTGGGCAACAGTTAAGCCCATACAACACAGTACAACAAAATCAATTGAAATAGATATAGGAGCCAACTTTGTAAAAACAAGGCCTGATTCTTTCCATACTAAGCAACTTGCTTACATTCAGGCAAAAGAGGCCGAGCAAAAAGCTCTTGGAGAGCAAAAAGTCTTTGAAGGAGAAATGTTAAATTAATACAGAAGTAAGAAAGGTGTTAACTTAACATTTCTCTTCTATGTAGCTTATAATAAGTTTAATAGATGTATCAATAAGATTGGCAACGTCTTGGTCAGATTCTTGAAATGGCGCTGTAACAAAATGTCCAACTTGAGATCGATCATCGGGCCTGCCAACCCCGACTCGTAAACGAGCAAAATTATCACCACCAAAAGCAATTAAAGACCTTAGTCCATTGTGTCCACGTGCACTACCTCCTATTTTTTCTTTAATTTTGCCAAATGCAAAATCAATTTCATCATGCACAACCAGTAAATTTTCTTGTTTGATACCTTGCTTATGCAAGAAAGGAAGTATTTTCCCTGAGTCATTCATAAATGTTTGAGGCTTGATGAGAGCTATTTTTTTTTCTGAAATTATAACTTCAGAAACTTCCATTTCTTTTTTTGTATGCCATGATCCATGATAGCGATTAGCAATTTCATCAAGGATTAAAAAACCAATGTTGTGTGGTGTAAATTCAAATTTAGGCCCTGGATTACCAAGGCCTATGATTGCTTTGATGCAAGAATTTTTATTGTTGTTCATGTCTTTTTAGAAAATATTTAAACCTGAAGGTTCTTGATTGTTGTCTTCATCACGTGCTCGACGTTTTGGTTCTTTATTTTTTTCATGTTTGTTAAGTTCTTTAACTATTTCAGTTGTTTTTGAGATCTTAGAGCTTGAGTATACAACTGATTCTTCCATAAGTACCACGTGCCAGTTTTCACGTTCAGCAACTTCCCTGATAGTAGTTTTTATTTTAGTATCAAAGTTTCCCATTTTTTCTTGATACATTTGTGACATTTTTGTTTCAACTTTTTTAGCTTCTGCTTGTAAGCGTTTTGCAAGGCGTTCTAATTCTGCTTTATCTTCTTCTAGCTCACGAGCTGAATCTTGTAGTTCTTCATATTTACTTTGTTTTGCTTCTTGTGATAGTAGCTTAGAATTAGCAATTTCTTCTGCTTCTTTATCTAGTTTTTTCTTTTTTTCTATTAATTCTTTTTCTTTTTTTTGTAATGTTACTTGATCTTTTTGTAAAGGCTTTGCTAGTTCTTGTTGTGCTTCTTGTAACTCTTTTTGAATGCGTTTGCCTGTTTCAGAATCTTGCATTACTTGTTGACCACTAATTGTTACAATTGTTGTTTCAGTTTTAACTAAAACATGAGAAGTTAAAAGTGTAAAAAATGAGAATAATAAAGCTTTTTTATTCGTGTTCATACAAATCCTTTTGAATTTTTGAAATTTGATTTATGTTTTGATTTTTTCTGTCAGAACTATATAATTTTTGGATACTTTCGTCAATTATTCTTGTGTGAAATGTTTAGGATTCCTGTGAAAAATATATTTTTTATTCTTTTGTTATCTTTGTCTCAGTGTATATGTGTATCAGATTATAACATTTCGACAACAGCTAGCAATATGTCAACACCGGGAAGACTAAGCAATTATTCAAGTAATAATTCTAGCAATGATGCAAGTGTAAACAGTAGTAGTTCTTTAAGAAAAGTACATAATCCGTATTTTCAAATGAAAGAAATTCAAAACAGGTATAAAGAAGCAGCGCAACAACGAGCTTTGGCCCAAAAGCTAGAAAAAGAAGCAGCTCGACAAAGGGCATTAGAAGAGCAAAGACATAAAGAAAAAACAGAAAAAATGAATCAAGTTTGGAATTTTGTTGCTAATTTTAACCGTCATCAAAGCATATCTAAACAACAACGCTTAGAGTATTTGGAGACAGTAATGTTAGGGCTGACTCCAGAAGATATTAATTTATATAATTCGGCTACAGGTCAAACAATTTTACATCGAGCGTCTATTATGCATGATTTAGATTTAATAAAATTTTTGATTAGTAAAGGTTCTAATCCTTACTTGCAGACAGTGTCACCAGATAGATTTTGTGGATCAACAGTAGCTCATATATGGGCTGCTCAATACCGAAAAAATCAGACTAAATGGGTAAGGCGTTGCTTAACTTATATTATGGTTGCACATCCAGGCATACAAGAGAAAAAATCAGTATTAAAGCAAAGTCAAGAAGGATTAAAACCTATTGACTTGCTTAGTAATGACCTTCGCCAAGAAATCTTAGTGAGTTCAGCAGATGTGCATTGGTATGCACAGGAAATTGCAATAGACCCTAATGATATAACAAGCAGAAATTGTTTACGCTATTTATTTCAGCAAAATCCAGATTTGAAAAACCTTAAAGACCAAAACAATAAAACTCCTTTAGATTATCTACGTACTGATACGTTAAAAAAATTATTTTTACCAAAAGTTACCACTAAAAAAAATAATGCTAAAAGTGGTATAAAGAATTAATTTCTGCAATAGCGTATTTAAAACGTTGTAAAGATTCTTTTGTATAACAAGAAGCAATATCATTTACAAGATTTTTCCACAACATACGTTCTTTGTTACTTTTGCTTTTGTATCTAATTTTACCAATAAACAGCGCAGTTTCTAGTGGGTTTTTTGATTGTAAAACAGCTTCGATCATACTTCTGATTTCTGTAAAGTGCCAACATAAATGAATCGCTTTTTGTGAGAGTTTTTTATTAACAAAATTGAAATTTGTTAATAAAAACGTAAATAAATTACTTTGATGTTCAATATGAGAAGCTGCTTCTAATAAACCAACAAGTAGTAAGTTAGATAACTCGATAAAGCGTACGCTTTTGTTCGTGCATGGTTCTATATAAAAAATACCATTATTTTCTGAAAGCGCTTCATAAAAATGTTTAATATTTTCTTTGGAATATAGGTTAGAGTTGCAGATAATAAAATGTGTATGAGTATCAGTACCAGACGTAGCAGTAATTGTACTTAATCGATTAGATAATAAAATTTTAATATTTTTTTTAGTAGTGAATTTTTGTATAAAATGTTTAATAAAATGTAACACTTCTGGATCGATATCTTCTTCGGAAATAATATAGTCTTGTGATTTTTGTAAATCGTTTTCTTTTAATTCAAAATAAAGTTGAGCAAGGTTGGGGTTAGCTAATAAAGTTTCAACTTGCTCAAAAGGTAGTTGAAGATCTTGTTCTATATAATTACGTAGCTTTTGCCAGGTATTATTAAAAAGTTTATTCCACTTTTTGATCAGTTCTTGATAAGAATTTTTTTTTAAAATAATCTGCTCGTTATTATGAAAGCGTAAACGAGGTTCTTGAGAAAGTAGTAAATTTTGATTTTGCTTGCTTATGACAGTGTTAAAAAAACATAAAAAAAATAAAGACACTTTTAGAATTGTCTTATACATAAATCTCCTTGATAATAATAAATGAAAAATTGGTGGAGGCGATGGGAATTGAACCCATGTCCGCATTATATCAAGTGAAAAGTACTACATGTTTAGTTTCCAAATATATGAGCTTGCTACCTTGGAACAGAGCATTGCAAGCAAATCTGTTTGATATATGATCTACACTATGAAACAGAATAACTTTGTGTAGAAAAGACTATAGTTTAATTATACTTAAAACGCTAAAGAATAGCCGTCTTCACGACGTCTTAAGAATGTGAACATTCCAGCGAACATTGCGAACAATGAACCTAAGAATGATACATTAGCAGTATTAGGTTCTGCATTTATTGATTTACCGCTTCTTTTACGAGTTTACAGTAAAAACTCGACATGCACTTTTGACTATCAATAAAACGTCGAAGCCAGTACGCCCCCGGCATTTTTTCAAAGAATTTATACAAAAATAATAACATATTTTTATTTTGAGTCAAAAGCTTGTATCAATATTATGCTTTAAGCTGAATAGCCTTATGTAGTAGCGTTATTGAGATAGCATTGTTTATTGTGTTGGTTGCTATGCTTAGCAAATATCGTCTAAATTTGATAAAAATACTATAAAAACAGTACTTTTATGGCTTTTTTGAATTGACTTTACGTTTAAGAACCTTTACAATGGTTACTAAATGAAGATACCGCGGGGTGGAGCAGCCTGGTAGCTCGTTGGGCTCATAACCCAAAGGTCGTTGGTTCGAATCCAACCCCCGCAACCAAAATTAAACTCCTTTTTAGGAGTTGTTTTTTTGTCTATTTTTTATCAAAGTATGCTAAAGAGATACCAAAATTTTTTCTTGTTATATAAAGACTTAATAATAGTAATAATGACAATGGGCCTGCCCATGCCCATATACCAATACTGTTTAAAAAGAATTGTGTATTGATTGTTGTGATATGTATCGTAAAGATATCAATGCTGTAAGCAAATTGCATTGTTTCTATATATAGATATAAGCTTTTGTATAATATCCAAAAAATGGTACACATGAGTATTAGTTGAGATATATATTTTATGAAAAAATCTATGTATTGTTTCCAATAACATTCTAATCGTAAATGTATATGCAAAAAAAGTAAGAAGAAAATAGTTTGCAAAATTGATGCTACTGATGATGCAAAAGCTATTCCAGCTGCTTGATATTGTTCTATCAATAAACGGTTAAGAGCATAGTTGATAAAGATAGAAATAGTTGTTGCAATCATAGGAACAAATGATAGTCGCAAAGCATAAAAAATGCTTAAAAATATTTTATTTAAAGAAAAAGCAAGCAATCCAAATAAGTAAGCAATAAAAATTGATTGAGCCATATGTATTTTTGACATTGCTTGTGAGTCGCCTAAAAAAAGTGTTTGAAATATTTCTTTAGAAAAAAAGTAGAGTAAAAAGCAAATAGGCAAGGTGCTCCATAATGTAAATTTAATTGCTTCAAAAACATGATTACTTAATTCTTTAGGTTCTTCTAGGTGTAGTTTTGAAAAGTGTGGAAGTAATACCGTCGAGAGTGAGGCTGCAATAATACCTACTGGAATATTAACAAATTGAAATGCTGTACGTATCAACGTAAGTGATCCTGCTGTTAAATATGAGCCAAATGCTGTATTAACAAAATGATTAATTTCTAAAATACCAACGCTTAAAAAACAAGGAAAAAATTGCAGTAATACAATTTTAAAATCTTGCCATGTTTCTTGTGTGGGTTTTTCAAATGTAAACTGCATATATAAGTACGCAGCTACGTGTAGCAAAAAATAAAATATTGCAATAGCAATCATACTCCAGCAAAAAAATTCTATAGAACAATTTTGCATCCAGCAAATGCCTAAAGCTCCTACGTATAAAACGTTTAAAATAGCAGGAGCTATTGCAGGGATGAAAAACTTTTTATGCGCCTGTAATGCTGCTGCAAATATTGCACCAGAAGAAATAAATAAAATAAAAGAAATAAGAATTTGAAGTAGTTTGCCAGAGGCAATAACTTTATCTGCTGTAAAGCCTGGAACGATTAGTGATATTGTCCATTCAGCGTTGAAAAATATAAGTATACAAAAAAGCAAAATGTATGTTTCTATTTGCAAAAAAGCTAACGTGGTAAGTCTACTTGCTCTAGAAGCACCTCCTTTGTGATCAGCATTTACAATAGCAGGTATCAAGATTGAAGATAGTAATCCTTCAGCAAAGATCTTACGCATAGTGTTTGGAATGCGAAAAGCTGTAAAAAATATATCAGACGTATCTCCAATACTAAGAAATCTAATTAATAAATATTCGCGCAAAAAAGCTATGCAGCGACTAACGAGAGCTAAAAGTCCAATTTTAGAAGTATGCTTTAATATCGAACGAGACATATTGTGCCTTTATATAAACTATAGAAATATTTTTAAGTATAGGCTTTAAATATAAGAAGTAAAAGTTTGCTTATGTAGTTTTTTCAAACATTAAAAAGTAACCATTTGTTATTTTTTGTTGAGTTGGTTGATGATTAACAACTAGTTGTTTTTCTTGTGGGTTTATAAGTTGAAATCCAGCTTTTTTGTATAGATTAATAGCTAGCGTGTTTTGATTGTCTACAGTAAGAGCTAGACTATCTAAGTTTATATCTAAACATTTTTTCAAGGCTTGTTTGATAAGTTTTTGAGCAATTCCTTGTTTTCTATAGTGTGCATCAACCGCAAGATATTCAATAAGAGCGTAATCATATATTTTTGTTTCAGGATTATTGAGCAAATAAAAATATTCAGTAGTATTGTCTTGTCTATTGATATTAATTTTAAGAACGATAAATCCAATACAGTTATCATTATGCATATATGAAAGTATGTAATATCTATACAGATTTTTTTTAGTCTGGATTTTAATATGTTTTTTGAGTAGTTGGGGTGTATATCCATATAAAAATTTTATTTCTTGAGTAGATAAGGTAAAATTTTTGCAATCTGTATCAAAAAATGAGTCTAATAATGTCGTATTATCACTGCAAATTTCTTTTAATGTAAAGGTGTCTTGAGTAGAAGTGCGCATAGTGTGTAAAATTACGAGTGATAAACTACATAATGCTACTATGAAAAAAGCTGTATTGTTTTTCATGTTTTTAAAGCCTCAAAGATTTGTTGGTTTTTTACTTCTAAAATATAATCCATGTTTTGAGCTATGTTTTTATCATGGGTACTTACAATAAGACCTATATGGTATTTTTTTTGATACTGTAAGAGAAGTTGCAATACATCATTACCGGTTGAAATATCTAAATTGCCAGTAGGTTCGTCTGCTAGTAAAAATTGTGGCGGTTTAAAAATAGCCCGAAGAAGGGCAATACGCTGTTGTTGTCCACCAGACAAAAGATGAGGCATGCAATAAGCTTTTTCAAGTAAGCCTACCTCTTGTAAAAGGTTTTTAGCTTTTTTTATGTCTTGTTGCGTAGCGCCTTTATCAATAATGCTTTTTAATACAATATTTTCAATAACTGTTAATTCGGGAATAAGTAATGGTTGTTGAAAAACAAGTCCAATAGATTGCTGTAAGATAGGAATTTTTTGTTCTAAAGGAATCTTTGAAAGACACAAATTGTTGAGTAAAATAGTTCCTGCGCTTGGTTGCTCTAATCCTGCAAGCATATGTAGCAAAGTTGATTTGCCAATGCCAGATGCCCCCATAATAGCATAAGATGAACCTTGTTTAAACGTATAAGAAAGATTTGTAAAAAGAGTTGTGTTGATGTGTGATTGTTCAAATGTTTTATAAATATTTTTAATTGAAAGAGAGCTATTATTCAAATGATCCTCTATGAAAAAAACTTTTATAAAAGGTTTTTTATTTTGTTTTAGCTTAAAGATACTATGAATTTTTTACAAGAAAAAAGTTTCTAGTACATGTTTGTTTGCTGAAAGCATACTGACTGTTGTTTTTTTTAAAATAGGTTCCATAAACTGTATCAAAATTAGGAAACATTAAAACCTTTGAGGGGGGAAGTATGGAAGTTAATAGTAAAGAAGAAAAGTCATTTGATGCTACTCCAACAACAATCCCAGTTGTGCCAACATTGAATGTCACTGTTTTTCCAAATATGATCATGCCCTTACTTGTTCTTGATGAAAGAATTATTAATGGTATTCAACGTGCTGTGCAGACAGAAGGTCAAATTTTATTACTTTCTGCAAAAGCAGGTGGAAAAGATGGACAAGAAATTGATACTGATAATTTGTACTCTTTAGGTACAGTTGCAACCATTATGCGTGTTATAGAAATTCCTCAAGAAGGTATTAAGGTTTTAGTGCAAGGTGTTTGTCGAGCTTCTGTACAAGATTTAGCCGTAGATGAAGATATGTTATTAGCTCAAGTGGAACCAGTAAGCTTTGAAAGTGAGCCGTCTGAACAAACACATGCTTTAATTAATAATATTAAAGAAGTCTCAGAACAGCTTGCTATTGCTAGTCAATCATTACCTCCTGATTTTGCTGCTATTATTTCAAAAATGCAAGATCCTGAAAAAATTGTTGAATTTATATTATCACATTTAGAGCTTAAGGGTGATGCTTCTCAAAAGTTATTAGAATGCACCAATATCGATGAACTGTTACAAGAAGTATACGATGAATTATCACAAGAAATATCTATTGTTGAAGTACAAGAGCGTATCCGTGCTCATACAAGAGATTCAATTAATAAGAGTCAAAATGAATATTACTTACGTGAACAATTAAAAGCAATTAGAAAAGAATTAGGTGAAGATTCTGCTGAAGAAATAGAAGAAATGAAACAAGCTTTAGTTGGTATGGATATTCCTGAAAAAACTAAAAAAGAAATAGAAAAAAATATTGATAAGTTAGAGAGGATTGCACCAGATTCTATGGAAGCAACAGTAACTCGTAATCATTTAGAATGGTTATTGTCGTTACCGTGGGGTGTTCAAACACAAGATAATTTAAATCTTGCTCACGCAAAAGAAGTACTAGATAAGGATCATTATGGATTACATGATATTAAAGAACGTATTTTGGATTTTATTTCGATTAAAAATTTAAAAGCAAATAGTCCAAGTCCTATTTTATGTTTTAGTGGTCCTCCTGGAGTTGGAAAAACGTCTCTTGGCAAGTCAATTGCAACTGCTTTAGGCAGAAATTTTTATAGAATATCTGTTGGTGGTGTTAAAGATGAGTCTGAGATTAGAGGTCATAGAAGAACGTATGTAGGTGCTTTACCTGGACGTGTTATTCAAGGTATGAAAAAAGCTAAATCTATGAACCCTGTTATTTTGATAGATGAAATTGATAAGTTAGGTGCAGATTTTAGAGGCGATCCTTCAGCAGCATTGCTTGAAGTACTAGATCCACAACAAAATAATGATTTTCATGATCATTATTTAGGGGTTCCTTTTGATTTATCCTCAGTTATGTTTGTTGTAACATGTAATGATCCAAGTAAAATAGCAGGTCCGTTATTAGACCGTATGGAATTTATAGAATTGTCTGGTTATACAGCTGAAGAAAAACGTGAAATTGCAAAGCGTCATTTAATAGACCGCGCTATTGATGATTCAGGACTTCAAAAAGATCATATAAAATTAGGTAAGTCAGTTCTCGATACAATTATTCAAGAATATACTCGTGAAGCTGGTGTAAGAAATTTAACGCAAATATTAAAGCGATTATGTGCAAAAGTTGCTCGTGCATATGTTGAACGTCAAGAAGTTGTCATGGTAAATAAGAAAAACATAGAACAGTATTTAGGGCCTAAAAAATACCCGGAAGAACGTTTTGATAGAAACAATATGGTTGGTATTACCAATGGATTAGCTTGGACAGCGTTTGGCGGAGATGTATTAAAAATAGAATCAGTGTTGATGCCTGGTACAGGTAAATTACTATTAACAGGTCAATTAGGAGATGTAATGAAAGAATCAGCACAAGCTGCATTAAGTTATGCTCGTGCTCGTTCAGAAACATTTAGTATTGATTCTGAAAAATTTGTAAAATATGACTTACACATACACGTTCCTGCAGGAGCTGTTCCTAAAGATGGACCTTCTGCTGGAATTACACTATTATCTTCTATTCTTTCAACATATACTGGTCGTCCTATTAATGCTTCGATTGCTATGACTGGAGAGTTAAATCTTCGAGGTGAAGTTATGCCAATCGGCGGGGTGAAAGAGAAGTTGCTAGCTGCAAAGCGTAATAAACTTTCTACGGTTATTTTTCCAGAAGAAAATAAAAATCAATGGGAACTTATTAAAGATATTGCACAAGGTATTAATGTTGTTTGGGTAAAGCATGCAGATGAAGTACTTGAACAAGTTTTAATGCCTGTAGAGGGGTAACAAAAAAGCCTCGGTGTATTCCGAGGCTTTTTTTAATTAGGGGGAAATGTAAGATGAAAAAAATAATAATTATATTTTGTTTTTTATTACAATTTACACTAAGTATGTATGCCAGTATGCAACAACCAAAATCTGGAGACTGTGGCATCTTTCGAGAAAGAAAAGGACGATTTGTTAAATGGAAAGCAATTACAGATAAAGAGATAGCTTATGATGCTGATGATGAAGCTTCTCTTGAAAAAAAAGATCGTGTTATACATGCACGTTTAGTTGATAAAAATGCAATAGAATGTACTTATACAAGCGGTTTAAAAAAAATGATACCTAATAACTTGCACTGGGGTAAAAAAAATTTATTTAAAGAAAAACAACATGTACCCGTTGTAAATACAGTTAACATGATGAGCTCAGAAGAAGCGCAAACTATAATTGCATTATTGTTAGCTACAAAAAAAGTATAAATAAAGAGTATTGATAACAAATCTTGAAGTTTCAAAAAGATTATTCTAGTGTTTTGAGTAATAAAGATTAAAAAATTAAAAAAGGAATAATTTGTGAAGTTTAAGATTGTAAGTGTTATTTGCCTGTTATCTTGTATATCCAGCGATGTTATTTCTTCATTTACTAATATTACATTTGAACAAGCTGCCCCTTTTGGCAATACGGTTGGTCCAACAAGTGGATCACAAGCAAGTATGAAGCAAGATCCTGATCCAAACTCTACATCAATGAGATTGTATATAACATCGGCAGTTGATAAACAGAATAAAGCTTATGTTTTAGCAAATCCATATAACCATAATCTAGGTATGGCTGGCGTATCAGATTCGGTGCAGCCTATAGCAGATGGACTGTTTTCAGCTTTTACCACAGGTGCCAACTGTCAGTTATATGTAGTACCTTTTTTTGTTAGTGAGAAGACGCAAGAAATTATTAGTGATTTATCAACAATTGGCCCTGATAATAAAGCACATGTTTGGGTGGCACTTTTTGATGTTAATAAAAATCCAATCTATAGTAAAAATCATAATCAGAATGCCTCAGCAATTGTTTCACAGGATGCACCAGGACAATGGAATGATCATATTGATTTTCCGATAGGTCAAAAGTGGATTACTGCTTATCATACTAGCGTGCCTAGCTATGTTACTACAACTATTACTAACATAGGTATGCAAGGACATCATGGGGCTTTTTCAATTACTTCTACGCCTAGTTACCTTACAAAGTTAATGCAAAATGCAAAACAAAATAAATATTTTGGTGATATGACATCACTGATCAACTTAGGCATAGCTTTAGATCCAGCCACAGAACAACAGACACATCTAAGCTATCCTGCAACATATGCATTACGTGCTATATTACGAGGTATTGTTAATAAAAAATTGAATAAACAGGCTTCGTCAACGTACAATCAATCTTTAGCAGAAAATTGGTTTATCAGTAATACCTTCTTTAAAGATGTTGGAACAATGTTGAGTAGTGGTCAAAAGTCGGGTTCCTTGCAAGATTTAACTATTAGAACAATCAATACAAATACCTGGTCAGATGAAGCAGATATTAATTATATAAAAAATCACTTAGCCTCGGCATTAACTTCAATTGCACAAGATATAACTATTAATACTGCCAATTCATCTACGTTAAATGTTAACTTTCCTGTGAAGACTTATAATAGTGTCATTGTGAAAAATATTATCAATAATACTAAGGCAACATTTAAGGTATACCAAGGCTCTAATCATATTGGTAATGTAAAGCCTGGAGCTAATAATTTGCCATTGTATGGCGCTGCTCATGCACAAGGAGATATTGTATTTATGCCTGCCGGGCAATCTAATGTAGGTACATTTAGAATTAGTTTTTTAAAGGGTAGCGATCTTATTAATAAGGTTTCTAATGCAAATGAAACTCCTATAGACAATGTACCAGGTGCTGACGATGAGTTTGTTTGTGTAGAAATCAAACCAGGCGAGAGAAGTGTAATAGAGCCTAACGGCCAAGGTGATTTTCCAAAAAATTCTGCAGATTCATTGCAGACAATGTTTAAAAGAATTCATTGTATCAATACAGGTCAGCTTACCGCGCCTACATTCTTAGATGTAAAAATAGAAGATAGTATGACAATTAATTTAACAAAGCAAGAACTAGAAGGTTTGCAAAAAAGTGAAAAAGCAGCAGGTGGAGATGTAACATCAAGCTCGGTAATTACTATAGATCAGTCAAAAGCGCCATTATTTTTTCCTTCTATTAAAAGTATTATGTCTTTAACTGGTCAAACAATTCCATTTTTATTCCTGCCGGATTCTTTACAGGATAAAGCAACTCTTGTGAATTGGATTGATTTTGTAAATATTGTTATAGGAGTTTTAAATTCAAGTTATCAAGAGTTATTTACTCCAAAAAATATTCAAAATGCTATAGAATCTATTCCTTCTACAAATGTCTTGAGAAAAAAAGGCTACATGTTTGGTGATGTAGCTAAATTAAAAAACAGTTATGTGTATGGAGGACTACCTGGAACACATTATATGTATACAGCTGATATTCCAACTAATGCATATTTTAAGTCGTATCCAGTACAAAAACAAAAATTTAGTTTTAATGCTTCTAGTGGAATTTGGATAGGAGCAAATATTAATAATAAAATGTATTATTTTGCAAGTGCTTCGCCAACAGGAATTAACGTTACTTCTATCTCTAATGTTTTAAGTGATATTTCGAAGGTAACCGCTGCTGATTGGCAAGCAGGTATTTATTTTTATTTTAAAGAGCAAGATAAGCAAGTATTTTTATATGTCTATAATTCGTTAGGTCAAAAAATAATTTCTGCACCATTGCCAAATCTAACATCATTACCGTCACAGGTTGTATGGCAAGGTAGTTATATGTATGGCCCAAATGATAATAAAATTGCTATGTCTACAAGTAAAGTGTTTGGCTTGACAACATATAAAGATACAAGTTTGTTAAAATCATCATTTAATATTCTTACTGATAGTGCAAATGTTAGCAATACGGTACAACCAACAACACAAAACAAGAGTACAAAAGGTGCTAAAACAACAGAGAGTTCACAGAACAAAACGGTTGCCAAAAATAATAGTAATGCAAAAAGTAATGCTCCTGCAACACCTGCAAAAGCATCACAAGATCAGGTAGAAACATTACGGTCAACAGTAGCAGATGATAATAAACAAATTGCTGATTTAAAAGCAGAAATAGCAAAATTAAAGGGAACTGCAAAGTCAAAATCGTAAAAACGAGATAAAAAATAGTTATATTAAAAAAAGGTTGTTATGAAATATAAAATAAAGATGTTAGTAGCATTTTTTGCTGTCGCAATAACTACGAGTAATACATTTGCAATGAGTGGCCCTTTCAGTCAGTTGAAAAAACAATTGAATCAACAGGCTCAACAACAAAAAAAACAGCTTGTTCTAACCAGTTCAATACAATAGATGGTTTTGCTGGGTATATTAAAGCAATTGATAATTTAGATAGCATTGTTTATGCCACAACAATGGCAGAATCTTATGTTCAAAATCATTCACAATATTTAAATGTTACATTTGATCAAGTAGCGCTTAATGATGATGTTATTCCGGTTAAACTTCCTTATGTGGATTCTAATAATCTAGGTATGGCGGTAGGTTTTAAATCAGGTATATGTGTTTTTGCTAATCCTTATAATAAAGTGTCAGGTTGGTACCAAGTACCTGAAGTAGCACAACCTATGGCTCATGTTCTTGCTTCTTGCTTTGGTTCAGGTTTGTATGTTGTTCCATTTTTAACGTTATATACTGCAGGAACAATTGTAAAAGACTGGACAAAGCTTGGGGTTAATTCAGTAGATCAAGCTATTATTTGGATAGCTTTATTTGATGGTAATAAAAATTTGATAGCAAGTACTCCTGTTTCAGGCGATTGCTCACCGGGAGAACAAATTTTTTGCCGTATCCTTCAAAATGGAAACTATGGATCTGAATTAAGTATTTGTCCAGATGCTTCTAAAAATTCTAACGCTGATGTGTTAGTTAGGTCTAATGGCTCAAATGTTTATGCAGTATCAGCAGATTTTAACACTATTTGTAAGATGGCCGGGCTAAGTAATAGTTTTTCAGATAGCTTTACACAAGATGTTGGTGATAAAGTTGTGCAAGCTTTATTTCGTATATGGCAAGGAACTGTAGTAGGAGGTGGATCAGTACGTAAGCCGTATTTTGATACAACGAAATCAGATAATTGGTTTATTGATAAAAAATTATTAACCTCTGTTGCAACTATGTTGCAAGGGAGTGGTAGTCCTATTCCAGCTGTAGGAAAAACACAAAACACATCACAGTCTGATGCAGGAGATACAACAGTGCAGCGTGTCAGTTTTAATTCTTTTGGTACTGATGAAGTTGCTAAAAATTACATACAGCAGCATTTAGTTCCAGCTTTGACAGCATTTGGCACAGATCTTGATGGTTTGACAATTACTGATAAACAAAAAACAAGTATTAATCCTAATTTTGATGTACAAACATGGAATTCGGTTGTTATTAATAAGATTAACAATAAAACCGCAACTACATTTGATATATATCAAGGAGCCGTAAAGATAGGTATATTACAACCAGGCTTTAATACCGTTGCGTTATATGGTGCTGCACAAGCTGGAGGCGATATTGTTTTTATGCCTCAAGAACAACCTGATTTAGGTAGCTTTAGAGTGAGCTTTCAAAAAGGACAAGATCTTATTAAAGACATTGCTTCACCGCAAGATGTAAAAGGCAGTTTGCCAGGAGCGAACGATGAGTTTGTGTGTGTACAAATTAAGCATGGTACGCGTGACGCTTTAGATTCAAGTGGTGCAGGAGATTATCCGTCAAGCTTCTCAGATCAATATAATATCTTTTCAAGAAATCAATGTTTAAATACAGCTCAGTTATCAGGTCCTACATATGTAGATTTACAAATTGAAGACTCAATATCGATTACTGTGGGTGATACAACATTTGTAACACAACAGCCACAAAATGCTCAAAAAGGTAAAACTACTGTGCCTTTGTTTTATCCTTCTATACAAAACGTTGTCAGTTTAGCTAATCAGCAAAATTCTTCATTCAATCAACAGGTACCTTCATTGCTGTTGCCAGATGTTATTACAAATAATCGTGACAAAGAAATTGGTAGTGAATATCCATATGCTCAGCTTACATCTTGGATAGATTTTATTAATGCTGCAATAGGTATATTGAACTTTAATTATACAAAATTTGTTACACCTGTTGCTGTTAACTCATTATTTAGTGCTACTAATGCACGAGTATTGGTAAATAAAAACAGTACATTTGGTAGTTTTGATGATTATAAGAATGGTTATGTGTATGCAGGTTTAGTTAATACAAAATATTATCCTTCGGATATACCTTCGGATCAGAGCTTAGTAGAATCAATTATTCCAAGTAGACAAGTTTTAAATTTCAGTAATATTGCAAAAGGAAATTGGTCGCTATCTCTTACTACAGGAGGCAAAACATATAATCTGTTAGGTGGTAGTACTTCAGGAATTAAGTTGAAACAAGTTGAACAAGCGTTAACAAATGCTTCTTTACAAGATTTGCAGTTGGGTATGTATTTTGTTGTAAAATTAGACGAGAATAATGTGACATTGTCTGTTTATGATCATCTTGGCAATAAAATGCTTTCAGAGCAATTAGTTGGAATAACTTCTTTAGACAATGTAACTTGGCAAGGAAGTGTTTTATCTAAAAGTGTTACAACAAATGCGCTTGGTATTACAGCTTCAAATGATGTAAACATATTGCCATCGACTGTATGTATCGTTAACAAACCTATCCCGCAACCAGCAGTTCCGGCAAAGACTTCGTCGGTAGTTGCTAAAACATTTAGTATAGGTGGTCCAGAAGACAATCAAAATTTAGCCATAGCCTTTACTGTTAATTATCGTAGTTTCTATGTAGCTAATAATACAAAGTTTTCGTTGGATTTTTTTAATAACTTATCAGAGATTATGACTGTTTTAAATGACATTTCAAAAGTAACGTTAGATGATTGGAAAAAGGGCATATATTTTAGCTTGTTGGAACATGATAACAAAGTGTATGTGTATGTACAAAATAGTAACGGTGACAAAATTGTTCAAACACAAATTCCTCCAAAAGAATTTTATGGAAATAGCATAACAACAAATGTAGATTGGATATTTGGTAATCGAGAAACTCCAGATGGTAAAACTATAAAAAACGAAGAACAAAGTATTCTTTTACCTGCAAGTAAAACATTAGGGTTAACAATTAATCCGTCAACGTCTGGAATGTTAAAAACAGTAAATCTTCCTGATTTGTCAGTTGTCACTAAACCATTGACTAAAGAGCAATCGTCTGCTGTAAAGGATCTAAAAAAACAGGTAGCAACAAAAGATGCACCAAAGAAGAAGCAAGCTGTAGTTTCGAAAAAATCTAGTAAGAAACAACCTGCTAAGAAGCAAAGCGCAACAAATAAAAATACAACGTCTAAGAAAGTAACAGTATCTACAAATAAGCAAAAGACAAAAGATGCAAAGTCTAATAAAGCAGTAATGCCAATTAGTACATCAAAAACAGCAGATACAAAAAGTAATGTTGCGCTAGAGTCACAGCTAACAATAAGCCAAGAAAAAATTGCGGCACTAGAAGCTCAGATAGCGCAATTAAAAGGAACTTCTAAATCAAAATAATACAAAAGTAGTAAAAATATTGAATATAGGCCTGCTGTAAAAAGTGGGCTTATGTAAAATATTTTTACATAGAGACTTTACAAAAAATACGCTTTTATTACCTTGTTTATCAAACCCTTTGTCATATAAATCAAGGAACCAAAAGATGTTACACCATACACCAGATAAAGAATATAAAGCTGACGCTGCTGGGAAAATTGTTAAAATTAGTGGAACTGTCATTGATGTACAGTTTCCTGCAGGCAAAACGCCAAAAATAAATTCAGAATTATTTGTTGAGCTTGCAGCAAGTGATACACATAATAAACAGCGTGCTCGTATGGAAGTTGCGTTACAGTTAGGTGATGACATTGTTCGTTGCATAGCAATTGAAAATGTGCATGGTATTAGCCGTGATTTACCTGTATATGACACAGGTTCTCCAACAACAGTTCCAGTTGGTAAAGAAGTGTTAGGTCGTATGTTTAATGTTCTTGGTGATCCTATTGATGGCAAAGAGCAGGTAAGTACTTCACAGCGTTGGTCGATTCAACGAGAAGCTCCAGCATTTGTAGAACAAAAAATTGAAAACGAAATACAAGAAACTGGCATTAAAGTTATTGATTTAATGTGTCCATATATCAAAGGTTCTAAGATAGGTTTGTTTGGTGGTGCTGGTGTTGGTAAAACAGTTCTTGTAACAGAATTAATTCGTAATATCGCAAAAGAACACGAAGGTGTATCAGTATTTACTGGAATTGGTGAACGAAGCCGTGAAGGTAATGACCTGTGGCTTGAGATGAAAAGTTCAGGCGTTCTTGATAAAACAGCATTAGTATTTGGACAAATGGGTGAGCTGCCAGGCGCACGGTTACGCGTGGGGATGACTGGTTTAACGATGGCAGAATATTTTAGAGATGTTGAGAAAAAAGATGTTTTGTTATTTGTAGATAATATTTTTAGATTTGTACAAGCTGGTGCTGAAGTATCATCACTTCTTGAGCGTATCCCATCAGCAGTAGGGTATCAACCAACGTTGGCTTCAGAAATGGGTGCATTTCAAGAACGTATTGCTAACACAGTAAACGGATCAATTACATCAGTACAAGCAGTGTACGTACCAGCAGATGATATTACTGATCCTGCTCCTGCTACAACATTCATGCACCTTGATTCAAATACTGTATTATCTCGTAAGCTTGTTGAGCTTGGTTTGTATCCGGCAATTGATCCATTAGCATCATCTTCTAAAGGGTTAAGTGCTTCTGTGGTAGGTGAAAAGCATTATGCAGTTGCTCGCAAAGTAGAAACAATCTTGCAGCGTTATAAAGAATTACAAGATATTATTGCTGTTCTCGGTTTAGAAGAATTATCAGATGCTGATAAAGTGATTGTAAAACGTGCAAAACGTGTACAAAAGTTTTTAACACAGCCAATGTTTACTGCTGAATTTGCAACAGGTATCCCTGGTAAATATGTACCTTTAGAAAAAACAATTGCTGATTTTGAAAAATTAGTAAACGGTGAATGTGATGATTTACCAGAACAAGCATTTTATATGATTGGTACGTTAGAAGAAGCATATACAAAAGCAAAAAGTTTATAACCATGAAACTATCCATTATTGATACTGAAAAAACAACGACACATACTGTTAACTGGGTCGAGCTTAATACTCCAGTAGGCAATATGGTTATTCAAGAAAAGCATGCACCGATAGTTGTTGAACTTGCTCCACAACAAGAATTATTATTTGAATTAAAAAACGGTGAAAAACAATCAATAACGATTGTGCAAGGTGTTGCGCATGTAACGCGAGAAGAGGTTAAAATTTTACTGCCGTTAGCATTATGAATGTTTCTTTAGGCCATATTATTGAGGGGTCAATTTCTGAGGGCTTTACGATGCGTGTTGCCCAAGGTACAGACCTTGAAAATATTAAAGCAGGTAAGTTTGTTGCAATTAAAGGCAGTGAAAATACTTTTTTTTCTATGATTACCAATGTAAAATTGCAAGTATCACATCCAGATATTTTGTTGTATCCTCCAACAGAAAAAGAAGCACTGTTAAAAGAATTTTTGAAAAAAAAGAGTATGTATGCAACAGTACAGCTCAAGCCGATGATTTTACTTGATAAACATCGTCAGACAAAGCCTGTTAAAACAGTACCACCTCATTTTGCTCAGGTGTTTGAGGCAACAGAGCAGGATGTTGCAGATATTTTTGGTTCTGAAAAAGATACTGCAAAAAAATATTTCAATATGGGATCACCTTTGGATATGCAGGCTCCTGTCTGTATTGATTTGGCAAAATTATCTGAGCGAAGTTCTGGCATTTTTGGTAAGAGTGGTACTGGTAAAACATTTTTAACACGATTAGTTTTAGCTGGATTAATTAAGCGACAAGCTGCTACAACATTAATTTTTGATATGCATAATGAATATGGTTTACAAGCTCGTCAAGAATCACAGATTAAATTTGTTAAAGGTTTAAAAACTTTATTTCCTTCTAAAGTTGCGATCTTTTCGCTTGATCCACAAGCAACACAACGTCGCGGTGCAGCTCCTGATGTAGCTGTGCAATTATCTTACAAAGATATTCGTATTGAAGATATTTTATCATTGCAGTCGGAGCTTAATTTACACAATACAGCTCTTGAAGCTGCACATTTAATCTTTAATAAATATAAAGAAGATTGGTTGTTGGAGTTGTTAGAAAATGGTCATGATGCACAAGAATTTGCAAAGGGTATTGGAGCTCATCCTGAATCAGTTGCAGCTTTATATCGTAAATTAAAACGAATAGAGCGATTGCCCTTTTTTGTAAAAAATTTACCTCGTAATGAATCAGTCATTGATCGATTGCTCGAGTATTTAGATAAACAAATACATGTTATTTTTGAGTTTGGTAATTTTACATCGACATTTTGTTATTTATTGATGGCTAATATTATTACCAGACGGATACATCATGAATATGTATTAAAAACAGAAAAATTTTTGGGCACGCAAAAAGCACAAGATGAACCTGAGAAATTGATGATTGTTATTGAAGAGGCGCATAAATTTTTAAACCCTTCTGCAGCATCACAGACTATTTTTGGTATTATTGCTCGCGAGATGAGAAAGTATTATGTATCGCTATTTGTTATTGATCAACGACCATCTGGTATTGATCCTGAGGTAATTTCTCAAATAGGGACAAAGTTGATAGCGCAGTTGAGTGATGAGCGTGATATTCAAGCAGCGTTAACAGGTGCATCGAATGTTGGTACGTTAAAAACAGTACTTGGTTCATTAGATACAAAAAAACAAGCATTAGTACTTGGTCATGCCATAGCTATGCCTATTGTGATTGAAACCAGAACGTATGATGAGCAATTTTATCAAGCTATGCAGCAGGGCACTATTGCAGCAAAATCATTAGATACAGTTATTGACGAACTCTTTTAAAGGTCTTCAGGGCTAAAAATTTCGTCTAATAGATTGTAAGCTTCTGTGTATGTTCCATAATCTGTTTCTGAAATATTACCATTAAAGTAATCATCTTTAATTCCGTCAAAACGTAGTTCTATGTTATTCCATTTACTGTCTGGAGGTAAGTCGAGTATTTTTAAAGCTTGATCTTTAGATAAGGAATGTGGATCCATAGCTATACCATGATTAAATTCAAGTAAATTGTATGACGCATTTACTTGCTCAATTAAATTTTTGTATTGTTTTTTTAATTGGTCTATGTGGTACCCATGTTGTAATTCAAAAACATTTAAAGCTTTTTGTATATCAATTATATAGTTTAATAACAGATTATAAGCTTCGTTGAGCTCTTGTAAGTTTTGTTGAGAATTATTATCATTTATTTGTTTTTCAAATGCAGATTCTAGTTCATCGATTGTGTACCAAGTATTTGGTATGTTGAGTAGACGGAGTGCTTGTTTAATATTAGAAACTTGTTGACGATATATAGTATTAAATGGTTTTGATAGGTAATCAGCTGTATCACCTGTGAATTGTATTGTTTTTATAGATGATTTTTTTTTAGAAGAGGTTTTTTCTAACGGTAATTTATCCTGATAGTGTTCTAAATAACGATATGATTCATGAATTAATTGTTGATCTGTTGTGGAAGATAATTTGTGAGATGTCACATTGGCATAAGCTCTTTGTACATCATACCAACTTGCTTTTGGTGATAGTTGTAACAGATCTAAAGATCGTAGCATATGATAATGTATTTCTTGTTGAGATAATGTAGGTTTTTGAGAAGAATTTGATGTATTGTTAGACTTTGCGGTAGGCTCTGTATGTAAATTGAGAGTTTCAAATATTGGCATTGGTGCTACTGGTACGCTAGATGGATAACTTTCTGTTGTAGGTACATCATCATCATTCATGTGTTCAGAGCTGTAGAAAATAGAGTGTGTTATGAGCAATGCCATAAGAAAAAAAATATTTTTTTGATCCATATTAACCCCCATTAAAATCCATATAATACAGCTTAACTAATTTGTAAGTTATAAAGCAATAGTTGCACAGTAGTATAATTTACTTGTCTTCAAAGTGTATAAGTAAAAATTCATATGCTGTCATTGCTTTGTTGTATTCAGCTTCAGACAACTTTCCATCTTGATACTCAAATTCAATATCATTAATCTTGTTGCTTACGGTATCCCAGCTTGCATCGTAGTTAAGTTGTAAAATTTGTAGAGCTTGAGTAATAAGCATTTTTTTAAAAGTGATAAATGAATATAGCAATTCAAAAGCATTATCAATTTCTTCTATTTTTTTAGCTTTATCTTGTTCTGTTATGTCATCGATCGTATAAATTTTTTGTAATTTTTCATTGACGATGGACTGTAATGAATCTGCTGTATAATTTGCAGAACAACCAATTATAGCCATAGCTTTTTGTCGTGGAATAAGATCATTTAATAATACGTTGTATGATTCATTAAGTTCTTGTAGCTTTTGATCGTACGTATCTAAATTTTGTGATTTTTTATTAAATGCATCATCTAAGTCTGCTTCAGAATAATTGAATCTAACACCTAGTGTTACTAGGGCTTTGTTTATATTGTTCCTAAAGGCTATAGATTCTCGATATGGTTGTATGTATTTTGTTCTTGGTATATCTTCCTCTTCAGAAAGAGAAGAAAATAAATTATTTCTTGATATTGTTTGAGAAGATTGAGAACCATTTTCCAAAGGAAAATGGTTTTTATACCTTTTTAATAGTTCGTATGCGTACCGAACTTCTTGTATGTTCACGGCATGTTGCCAATTACTGCTTTCTGTTAATATTTTATATGCACGTTTGATGTCGTTCCATGATGCATACGGACGAAGATGAAGCTTTTGTAGAGCATGTACCAGTTGCTGTGTTGGTAGTGACGGTTCTACTGTAGTTGTTTGTTGGGTTGGTAATTCTTGTCTGTTAGTATGATTAGATCTGTGAGGTAATTGTGACCTCGTAGATGGTTGTGGTCTTGTAGGTGGTTGTACAGAAGGTGTTTCTATAGGTATAGGCGTTAGTGGTAATTGATGTTTATGCTGTTTTAAAAAATTATATGCGTGAATGTTATCAGGACTATTCTGATCGAATAGTGGAAAATCTTGTTGAATATCTTCCCAAGTCCAATATTGACTACCGCCAAATGTCCGTAAAGCTGTAAGTAATTGCTCAAAAGAAGCGTTAGTTGTTTGAGAAGATGTTGTAATATGTATATTGGTAAGCATCAAGCATATACATAAAATAATTTTTTGATTCATTGTTTCCTCCATGTACGTAACCATTATATAGATTAGTGAAAATGTAGCATTAAAATCAATAGTTTGAGCAATTCGTTATTTATGCTAGTATTTTTGTATGAAGAAAATATATGCCTATACTTTATTTTTTATAGCATTTGGTACATTTATTTTTTATATGTCACAGATGCAGTCGTTAAAGCCAGATCATGTATTGATAGTTGGCACTTCTCCAGATTATCCTCCATATGCTTATATTGATGTTAAAACAGGTGAAATAATTGGTTTTGATATTGATGTTGCAAAAGAAGTTGCAAACCGTTTAGGTAAAGAATGTAGGATTAAAGATATGCCTTTTTCTTCTTTGATATTTGATTTACTATCAGAAGATATTGATATGATTGCAGCAGGATTAACACCGACACCGCGCAAAGCAAAAAACGTACACTTTACACAATTGTATTTGCAAGGTGACCCTTTGATTGCATTAACGCAAGCATCAGGCACGCCTATTACGTCGGTTGATGACTTATCTGGTAAAAAAGTTGTCGTAAATACAGGGTATACAGCAGATTTATACTTGTCAGATAAAAAAGGTATTGATCTGATTAGATTAAAAAGTCCTGCCGAAAGCTTCATGGCTTTAAAAACAGGTTCGGTTGATGTTTTTGTTGCAGCAAAAAGTTCTTTGGTTAATTTTTTGCAACAAAAAAATGCAGATAAGTTTGCCATGTTCGTATTACCTGATACGGGTGATGATTATGCTATTGCTATTAATAAGCATAATGATAC
>PBME01000005.1 GCA_002721975.1 Campylobacterota bacterium
ATACAATTAAAATATATTGTCCGATTTGTGATAAAACTAATCCCATAATGTTTGCAGCAACAAGACATCCAAGCATGATGATGCCAAGTATGTAGGCAGAAAGACTAGGAATCATTTCATGAAGATAGTTTCCTGCGACTTTACAAAGTAAGCCCATTGCAATTAAAAGACCAAATAGATATGCACCTGCAGAGAATAGTCCTAATTTATGGCCGCCCCATTGTTTAGCATAATTGTAAAAAGATCCTTCTTGAGGATATAAATAAGCAACTCGAGCAATTGATTTTGCCATAAACCATACTGCAGCAAAAGCAAATAAATAAGTAAGAATTCCAGCCGGACCTACTTTAGATGAAAGAAGTGATGCAATACTGAAAATACCTGCTCCAATCATTGCATTCATACCAATGATGACAGCGGTGGCAACGCCAATTTTTTGCGTGCTCGAAGTTGACATAAGTTATCCTTTTACAAAAAGGGTTAGTATTATATTTCCAAATATCTTTGTATTATGCTATTTTTAATAAAGTTTTTTTTACTATACATAGATGTTTTAAAAAGTGCAATTGTATGAAATATTCTTTATATTATCAAGTTCATGTAACGAAAGAATACTGTTGGATGTTAAGTGCGACTTTAAAATTTGTAGAACATGTTGCTTTTGATCGAATGATTGATAAAGAGCAAGGAAAGTTTGAATTTTTTGTAGCGCCTGACTTAGAAGAAGTTTTTTTAGATATGATGCATAAACTTGAACAAAAAAAGTTGTTTATAACATACAAAAGTTACAAAATCGAATGTTGTAACTTTTGTAGTTATGTTTTGTAAAAAATTTACTTTTATTGTGTTGTAGTAAGTCGAGCAAAAAATTCTTTTTGTCCTAAACATACAAACAGATCGTGTATTTGTAATCCTTTAGAGTTTCCTGTTAACAAAATACGAATAGAACTAAAGAGTTCTTTATTAGAAATGTTATGTTTTTTTGCTTCGTCTTTAAGGTATGTTGAAAAATGCTCCCAAGACCCATGTTGATTTGTTAACATGCTGATAAGATTGTCTATTTTTACAGAATCAATGGTTGTAGATAATTCCTGTTTTGTAATTTTGGGACGATTAAAATAAAATTTAACAAGTTTTACAATATCTTGTAAGGTTTGCATATCAGTTTGGACAGCTTTAACAAGGCATTGTAATGTCTCATGTGACAACTGTGAGATATTATATTCTTTTTCAAGATATGGTTTGCATAAATTTGTTAATGATGCAAGATCGTATTGTGCAATCCATTTATGATTAATCCATGTTAATTTTTCTAGATCGTAACGGACTTGGCTTGTAGAGTGAATTGAGTCAAAGTTGTATGCTTCGATCAGTTCTGGAAGCGACATAATTTCATTTTCAAATGATCCACCAATAATACCAAGGTAGTTACAAATTGCTTCAGGTAAAAATCCTGCTGTTTTTAAATCTTCTAAAGAGAATCCTTGATCTCGTTTTGATAATTTTTTACCCGTTTTGTTGCATAAAATAGATAAGTGCCAAAAAGTTGGAACTTCTTTGCCAAATGCTTGTACAAGCACAACTTGACTTACTGTATTAGTTAAATGATCTTCGCCTCGTAATACATGTGTTATATTCATAGCGATATCATCAACACAGTTTGCAAAAACAAACGTAAAGCTACCATCTTCTCGAGTAACAGGGAAGTCTGAAAAGTTTTTTAAATCAAAGTTTAATGTGTTTCTTGCAAGATCATTAAAAGAAATTTTTTGAGAATGATTTACTTTCATGCGCCAGATAAAAGGAATTTTTTCAGCTAGTTTATGTTGAACTTGCTCAAATGTTAATTTTCTACAAGTGCCGTCATATCGTGGTGGTTTTTTCATAGCGATTTGTCTTTGACGTTTTGTTTCAAGTTCTTGAGCGGTACAAAAACATCGATATAAAAAATCTTGTTCTTTTAAGTAATCTAAATGTTCTTGATAAATGCTTGTACGTTGAGATTGAAAGTAGGGTGCATATGATCCACCAGATTGTGGTCCTTCTTGAAATGTAAGATTAAGCCAGCTCAAATGTTGTTGTATTTTTTCTGCTCCAGGATCAAAGTTACGTTTTGGATCTGTGTCTTCAATACGTAAGACACAAGTACCCTTATTTTTTATTGCAAAAATATAATTTAAAAGAGCAGTTCTGATGTTTCCAATATGCATGAGTCCTGTTGGAGAAGGAGCAAATCTCGTACGTACATTTTTCATAATTTTTTTAATTTAAAATTTAATAAATTTATTTTGTATAATGAGTATTATTGATGTTACTATCAAGTTATCATGATTTGATATATCTTCAACTCTGAAATTCTTTATATCTATCCAGATGACTATTTTAAATAGTATGTTATGATTTGTGTTATAAATATAAATCAATGTTGTATATTTCTACTGGAATGCTGTCAGTGCAACTATCTTATATAAGTCGGATATTATTTTTTTTGTTAAGTTCTACAGTAGTTTGTTCGTTGCAAAAGGAACAAACAGTATTGGTAGATTGTTTTTCAGATCAATATAAACAACAATTATCAGATGTGTTACCTGAAAAATTTATAATCGATTCTGTGTTGTATCAAGTTGATTTTGATTATGATAAAAATGAAATAGCTTATTTAACAGGATTGCGTGATAACTCAGAAACTACAAAACAAGAAGTTATGCAAGCTTGTTTTTATTTAAAACAAATAGATCGTTTTAAAAAAATTAATCTTGAAGTTGAAAAAGTTGATACAAAGTATCGATTATGTTTTTATTTGTCAGGCCATATACTATTTTCTCGCTTACTAGTATCTGGAACTATTAGAGATAAAGATTTTTATAAAAACATGTATTTGTTAGATATGGCAGAAGTCTTTGATCAGCAAAAACATAGACATTCTTTAGAAAACATAAAAAAAATATTTTATGACTATGGATATTGTAATGCAACGATTAAAGATACTATAAAAGAGAGCAAAGATTCTAAATCTGTTGTTGTGGCTCTTGATCTAGTTAAGGGTGCAAAGTTCTTAATTGATAATGTTTCTTTTACTATTGATGCTGTTGGGTCAGTATTACAGGCAGATGTTCTTCGAATGAAAAAAAAAATAGAAGAAATTTGTTATAAAAGATTGCATGCAAAGGTATACTCTGAAGAGTTAGTAAAAAGGATAGAACATAAAATCCATGTTCTGCTTGAACGATATGGATTTATGAATTTTGATCTGATTATTAACAAAGAAGTCAGAGAAAAAGATCATAAGGTAGATATATTATTTTCTATAACATTAGAACAAAAAAAAGAAATTGTTTTTTTAGGAAATCATTATTTTAAAAAACAAGATATTATTGACCATTTATTGATGTATGGAAAATCATCATGGCACTTTCCAAGTTCTATTATTGTAGATGAGCTTGTACAGCTGTATAAAAATAAAGGTTTTTGGCAAGTTGCAATTTCTGTAAAAGATGAAAAAAACCGTATTGTTTGTTCGATTAATGAAGGTAGTAGAATTGGAGTCACAACAATAGATTTTAAAGATAATAATCATTTTTCTGACAATCAACTCGTAAAAAATGCATTTCAGCTGTTTTTAAAAACAAAGTATTTTGATAAAGACTTGTTAAAAAAATCAATTGACCAGTTAATTCGCCTTTATAAGCAAAGTGGTTTTTGGGATATTAAGGTAGTTAAAGAAGAAGTTGTACCACTAAAAAAAGATCGTATATATAAAATTGTATTAACTTTAGACGAGGGTAAGCAGCGTCAAATAGGGCGGTGTCGTATACCGCAATATCCTGAACTTGAACATCAAGGTCCATTTGCTCGATCAAAAAAAGAAATTGGAACTGGTTTTGATCAAATGATTATTTTAGAGCAAAAACAATGGTTATTGCGACACTTTAGAAACCTTGGTTATAATAAAGTGCTTGTTGAGCATGAGTTACAAGAAGTTGCCAATTATTTAGATGTTGTTTGGAATATTGTTTTACAAGAACAAGCAGTGAAATTTGGTAAAACATTGGTGATAGGGAATTCTGTTATACCGCCATCAGCAATTATGCGTGAAATAGCTTTTGAAACTGGAGATGATTGGGACAAATCTAAGTTAGAAGATACGTTAAAGCGATTACGAGAGTTAGAAGTTTTTGAATCTGTACAAATATATCCAAGCCGTGATTTAGACAATAATCTTCAAAAACCAATATTTGTGAAGGTGATTGATGCAGATTGTTACGAATTTCGTACAAGAATAGGTATGCAGCAAATAGGAAAAGATTTTCGACTGAGAAGAGGTTTTACGTATAAAATAGGTGGTAGCTTTTTTGTGCGTAATCCATTAAGTATGGGTGATCGATTTGTGTTTGAAGGAGACTTTACAAAGTTTTATAGAAATTTTACGGCATCATATCAGTTTCCTTGGTTATTTACAAAATCTATTCGGTGTCATTATAAAGCATACGATACATTGTATAATCAACCAGTATACATCGGTAGCAAGGTTTCGTTGTATCAAGCAGGACAAAGAGGTTTTTTGTATGGCATGACCAAGTCTTTTAAGAAAACAACAGTCAGTGGCTCTTTAGGAATAGAATTTATGGGTATTAAAGAAGCTGATCAACCACAATTGCATACGATTATTGATTATGAACAAAGTTTGCTTGGTAAAAAAACAGGATATGTTTTTTTTGAACCAACTATAATTTGGCAACAAGTCGATACGGTTTTGAATCCGAAAAGAGGACACCTTTCGTTTGTATCTTGTAAAGGAATGATTGATATAGATACAAAAACAAGTTTTCTAAAATTATTAGTAGAACATTCTTTTTATGTTCCTTTAAGAGATGTTGTCGTGCTAGCAATTCGTATGCGTGGGGGACATGTGTTTAATCGTGAATATACAAGCCTTATACCAATAGAGCGTTTTTATCTTGGTGGAGCAAGTTCGTTACGAGGATATGAGCGTGATTATTGTCCACCGTTAGGGACATTAACCATTCCAATAGAAGACGTACATGCTCACTTACCTGACGAAGCTTGTGATGTTTGGAAGTATGCACCACAGGGTGGTCGTACAATGTTTAACCTTAATACTGAAGTACGCTTTTCCATATATAAAAGTTTGGGAGGGGTTATTTTTAATGATATCGGAGCTTTGTTTAAAGACAGTATTAATAAAGCATTGTTTGATGGATCAGATAATTTTTTAGGTGGTACAGGTTTTGGTATTCGTTATGATACACCTATAGGACCATTACGATTTGACCTGGGTTTTAAATGGAATAAAAATATTAAAGATTTTGAGTCTCGTTGGGTTTGGTACTTAACGTTAGGTCATGCATTTTAAATATGAGCTATGAAGATAAAAATATTCCTTTTTTATTCAAAATTAGGTACATTTTAAAAATACAGCACTTGTAAATGCATGTTATAACTATTTGATAAAATTTGTGAAATAGCAATCTCGGCATTAGGGGATTTTTATGTGTTCAGAGTTAGACAAAGTTTCTTCAAAAGATAGCAAGCGTGTTTTTTTCCATGAATTGGGACATCATCTACCGTACGCGACATTAGCAGTTGCTTGTTCTCTTTTACTTATTAGTTTATTGTTTGTTTTCTTTCAAGATACCATGCTTCATGGTAATGCGCATATGCATAGTCATGGATGCGGAACAAACTGTTGTCATGGATCTGGTATGGATATATTATTTCATACTTTTCATTACATACATATAATATTTGCTGTAAGTGGTTCAATGGTTATGTTTTATCGTTATGCACAAAGATTAGTTTTAGGTATTGTCATTGGTACTTTGTCAGCAAGCTTCTTTTGTACATTATCAGATGTGTTATTACCTTACTTAGCTGGTATCATGTTGGGAAAAGCTATGGACTTGCATATTTGTTTTTTTACAGATTTTACGAGTGTTGTGCCATTTCTTATAATTGGTGCTTTAAATGGTTTGGTAATGTTTTATATAAAAGATTTTAAAACTGAAGCTAATTCATTAAATTTACATTTTTTTCATACATTTGTGAGCGCGGTAGCATCGATATTTTACTCAATAGGACATGGCTTTGCTGACTATCATTCATATTTAGGAATATTTTTTCTCTTGATGTTAGGTGCAGTTGTTTTACCATGTACATTAGCTGATGTTGTCGTACCAATCATTATAGCAAGGATGGTGAATAAGAAATGAAAGGCATTGTATTACAGGGAATTAACAAATCGTATGATGGTTCAGATACCGTCTTACAAGATTTAAATTTAAAGATACCTGGAGGTAAGTTTTTTGCATTGCTTGGTCCAAGTGGTTGCGGAAAAACAACAATTTTGCGAATGATTGCTGGGTTAGAAAAACCTGATACTGGATCTATATTTTTAGGAGATCAAGATATCACGCATGTTCCTGTAAATAAACGTAGTGTGAATACTGTATTTCAAAATTATGCATTATTTCCTCATATGAATGTATTTGAAAATATTGCCTATAGTTTACGATTAAAAGAGTTATCAGAAGAACTTATTATTCAAAAAGTTGATAAAGTTGTTCGGATGTTTCACTTAGAATCACTCATTTATAAGCGAGTTACACAATTATCTGGTGGGCAACAACAACGTGTTGCAATCGCTCGTGCAGTAATTAATGAACCAGATGTACTTTTATTTGATGAACCATTAGCTGCTTTAGATTTACGATTAAGAGAAAAAGTACTTTTAGAGCTTATTGAATTACAAGACCATTTAGAAACAACATTTGTTTATATTACACATGATCAAACAGAAGCATTAACTGTAGCTGATCAAATGGCTATTATGAATCAAAATGGTAATATTGAGCAAGTAGGTCACCCACAAGAAATTTATGAGCATCCAAAATCAGTTTTTGTTGCAAATTTTGTTGGAACGACAAATATTATTCAAGGTTTTGTGGTTCAACGAGATAATAAATGGCACCTTGAAGTTGATAAAATGATTTGTCTTTCTATTAAAATAGAAGAAGGGCAAACGCTGCAAGATGGTGATGAAGCTTGTATAGGTATTCGTCCTGAAAAAATAGAAATAAGCAAAAAAATACTTGAAGGGTTTGCTAATTGCTTAACTGGTGTTGTGCAAGCTATTGTATATCAAGGTCGTTTTACACAGTATAATGTACGATTACAAAATGGTTATGTTTTGCAAGTTTTTGAACAAAATGAACGTCATTTTCAGGGTGATGAAATTGATTATGATGATCATGTTTATGTATATTGGCAAAGAGAAAATGCAATGTTGCTCAAAAAGTGAGTAAGGATAGTATATGAAAAATGCATTTAAAGAAGAAAAATATTTTTTTCTCATGAGTCCTGCTTTAGTATGGCAGTTGTGTTTTTTCTTTTTATCGTTAATTTTGGTAGTTCAATTAGCTTTTTTTGAACAACCTTTTCAAAATTTTACATACGAATATTTAGAACAAGTTTTAAGGGTGAGTCATTTTTTAGTAATATTTAGATCTGTAAAGTTAGCGACAGTTACAGCTTTTTTATGTTTATTATTTGGATATCCTGTAGCATCATATTTAGCTTTATATGTTGATCGACGTTACAAATCTATGTTGCTTTTTTTGATTACATTGCCATTTTTAACGAATTTGCTGGTACAGATATATGCATGGTATTTTATTTTAGAAAAAAATGGTGCATTGAATAAAATAATAACGTTATTTGTTCCTGAAGTTGGTAATTGGCTTAATGGTTCATTTGCCATGTACTTAGTAACATTTCATATTTATTTACCATTTATGGTGATGCCCTTGTATACAATTCTTGAAAAAATAAATCCCCGTTTAATTGAAGCATCGCTAGATTTAGGTGGTTCATATAAACAAACGTTTTTTAGAGTTGTTTTGCCTTTATCGATACAAGGGATCAAGACAGGGTTCTTTTTAGTATATGTAACCACATTTGGAGAGTATGTTATACCATCATTGCTTGGTGGACAAAAACATTTTTTTGTAGGTACTTTAATTTCGGAATATTTTTTTATAGGTAGAGATTGGCATGTTGGAGCAGCTTTTACTTGCTTAAGTTCTTGTGTTTTTATAATTTCGATTATTTTCTTTAATTATATTTTGCAAAAAATAATATTACGCTTGCAAAGGATATAGTAGATGGTACATGTTTCAAGGTTATCTAAAACATTATTTTTATTACTTGTAAGCGCTGTATATATATTTTTATATACACCGATTATTGTCCTAATTTTATATTCTTTTAATAAGGGTGGATTTCCTGACATATGGCGTGGTTTCTCTTTGCATTGGTACCAAGATTTATTACACTCAGTTGAAATTTGGCGGGCATTTCAGAATTCAGTTATTGTAGCTTTAACATCTTCAGTTTTTAGTGTGATGATGGCTGTTTGTTTTATTCATGGAAGTCGTCGTTATGGCAGAGACTTTACAAAAATATTTTATAGTAATGTTATTGTTTCAGATATTGTATTAGCTGTTGGAATGTTAACATTATTTTCAGCTTTAGCTGTACCGTTAGGATTAACTACGATCATCGCTGGACACACTTTGCTTGGTTTAGGTTTTACTATTCCTGTAATTAAAGGTCGCTATGATGAGTTAGATGATAGCTTGATTGAGGCTTCTTTAGATCTGGGTGCATCATCACAGTATACGTTTTTTCATGTTATTATACCTTTTTTATATCCTGCAATTTTGTCGTCTTTTTTATTAGCAATAATTGTTTCATTTGATGATTTTTTGATAGCGTTTTTTTGCTCTGGAGCATCTGTTCAAACGTTGTCATTGTATATTTTTTCAATGATACGTTCTGGAATTTCTCCAGTTGTGAATGCTTTATCAACGTTGTTGTTAGTAGTTAGCTTATTAATGATTGTAATTATGTTAATGTTCCAAAAAAACATATTGCGCAAATAATTGGTGAATGATTGTGTTTGTAAAACATATTGTACGGATAGTTATTTTAATTTTTTGGGCAACTATAATTTATAGTTTTTTATTGTTGCCTTATTTAGAGAAATTTTTTGTTCAAGAAAATAAATACTTATGTGTTTATACTTGGGCAGATCGTATAGACGAGTCAGTGTTAAAGGGTTTTGAGAAAAAAACAGGCATCAAGGTATATATTAATCATTATGAAAGTAATGAAGAATTATTAACAAAACTAGAAAAAATGCCATACGTTGATTGTGACATTATATTACCAAGTGGTTATATTGTACAAGCTTTGGCACAGTCACAACTGATTAAACCATTTGAACATCATAGATGTGATTTTATATCACGCATTTATCCATCATTTTTGCAGTCTCATGATGTTCGAGATACTTATTCTGTACCTTTGTATTGGGATGTATTAGGTATTGGTTATAATAATAAAAAAATTGATGTTGATAATGCTTCATTAAAAATGGTATTTGATCGTGATGAATATAAAGATAAAAAAATTGGTATGATTGATGATTCTCGTCAATCAATATTTTTAACAGCTTTATATTTAGGTTACTCACTAGATTCATTTTCTCGTGATCAGTTAAGAGAATTAAGGTTGTTGTTAAACAAGCAAAAACAATGGGTGGGAGCATATAGTGACGCTCAGCAAGGTTATTACTTAGCTTCTGGAACATTTAATATGGTTGTTTCAGAACGAGAATATATCTGCAAAGAAATGCAAAAGCATGATTTTATTTCTTTTGCATTACCTACAGAAGGTTCTTTATTAACAGTAGATCGTGTTGTGGTAAGCTCTTCGACTAAAAAAGATGAATGGGTGTATCAATTTATTAATTACTTATTTTCATATGAAGTTTTGAAACAACATTGTGAAAAGTTTTGTTTATTACCATCTTGTAAAGATGTATATGAATCATTAGATCAAAAATATATTGGCATTAAGAATTTTTCTCCTGAAACACCTTTATTTAAAACATTAAAATCATTTAAAAATATTTTAACTCACAAACAAATCAATGATTTTTGGGTTAAGTTAAAAGCTGCATAAGTGAATAATAGTTATGAAAAAAAATAAATTTTATGTTACAACTCCAATTTATTATGTAACAGCTGCACCACATTTAGGTTCTTTGTATTCTACGTTATTAGCTGATGTCTCAGCTCGTTATCATCAACTTGCTGGACAAGATGTCTTTTTTTTAACTGGTACTGATGAACATGGCCAAAAAATTGCACAAGCTGCAGAAAAAGCTGGCAAGCAGCCGCAAGAATTTGTAGATGGGTTTATACCATCATATCAAGAGATGTGGAAGCGGTATAACATTGCATATTCAAAATTTATTAGAACAACTGATCAAGAACATATAGTTGGTGTACAACAATGGTTACAACGATTAATTGATCAAGGTGATGTTTATAAAGATTTTTACAAAGGATTTTATTGTACTCCTTGTGAAACATTTGTAACAGAAAAAGATCAAGATAAGCAGGGTGCTGATGTTATGTGTCCATCATGTGGTCGTGCAACAACAGAAGTATCTGAAGAATGTTATTTTTTTAAATTATCAGCATATCAAGATAAATTATTACAATTTTTTGAGCAACATCCTGATTTTATTACACCTAAAGAGCGGTTGCAAGAAGTGATCTCATTTGTAAAAGAAGGTTTAAAGGATCTTAGTATTTCTCGAAAAACTATAACATGGGGTATTCCTTTTCCAGGTGATAATACACATGTAACATATGTATGGGCAGATGCTTTAAATAATTATCTTACTGGTATTGGTTATGGCACAAACGAAGCATCTTTACATACATGGTGGCCTGCAGATTTGCAAATATTGGGAAAAGATATTGTACGATTTCATGCAATATATTGGCCAGCTTTTTTGATGGCATCAGGTTTGAAATTACCTAAAAAATTGTTAGTGCATGGTTGGATCAAAGTAGATGATCGTAAAATGTCAAAATCTCTTGGCAATGCAGTCGATCCAAAGCAACTTGCAAATAACTATGGTGTCGATGAAATTCGTTATTATTTAACTCGTAAAATGGCTATAACCCAAGATTCTGAATTTCGTATTAGTGATATTGAACAAAGTATTAACTCTGAGTTAGCAAATGATTTAGGAAACTTGTTGAATCGCTGCTCAACACTTGCTTTAAAAAATAATCTTTCAATGATTGAACCACCTAAGCAATGGTCAGATAAGAGCAAAGTGTTACATCAAGAGTGTATTACTATGATTCAAGAAAGTAGAAAGCTTGTTGAGCAAGGTTATTTGTATCGAGCAGTTAATCGTATATGGGAATATATTAATAAAGCAAATGCGTATTTTCATGAGCAAGAGCCTTGGAAGCAAGCGCGCAGTAATCAAGATGAGTTTGCAGAAACAATAGCAGCGACAGTGTATAGTTTACATAGTATTGGCGCTATGTTGTGGCCTGTTATGCCTACAAAAATGGAATTGATGTTATCAAGCCTAGGGTTTGAGTGGCATAAGAGTGATGACATGTTTGTTCATTTACAGAAATCTGCTTGGACAGTATCATGTACCATAAAAAAAATAGAAACATTGTTTCAAAAAATAGAAATAACTAAGGAATCAAACGTGGAAGAAACAAAAGTAGAACAAAAAATAGAAGAAAAAAAAGAATCATACTTGCAGTTTGAGGACTTTTTAAAAGTTGATATGCGCGTAGGTACAATCACAGCATGTGACGAGATTGAAGGATCGGATAAACTATTAAAGATGCAGGTTGATTTTGGTGATCTTGGTCAACGTCAAATTTTAGCTGGGATAAAAAAGAGTTTTACCCCAGATGATTTAGTTGGCACCCAAGGAATTTTTGTAGTGAATTTGAAACCACGTAAGATGATGGGTATTCCATCAGAGGGAATGATGCTTGTAGCATCAGATGCACAAGGATTACAACGAATGATTCCAGCAGGTGATATTACACCAGGTTCAAAAGTAGGTTAATACGTTTATTACATAGAATACAATAAAAAAAAGCTCTCAATTGTTATTAGAGAGCTTTTTTATAATAGTTTTTTTAAATATGTTTTAGCTGAGATGTTGTGCAATAATTTGCATGTTTTCGGGAGTAAATTTGCCAGAACTTTGTACATTTATTGGAGCAATATCTTTTTTAGAATAGCCTTGTCTTTTTAATTCTTTTGCAGCTTCAAGTGGGTTTTTAGCATTACTGATAATGCCTGTCATGTTACTATATTTGTGAGCAAAATTTTGATCTGAACGTGTGGTGTCTTTGTTTTGCTTGTATTTATTAATTGCCCAGATTGTACCAGCGGTAATGACAGATGCAGCTATAGCTGATCCTATCGTTGCATATTTATAAAAATTAAGTTCACGATTAATCTTTGTAACATCTGGTGTGCTTAAATATTTACTTATCCAATCAGGTGTGTATGGTGCTATTTTATCTCCAACAGCATGCATCATTGTAATTTCAGGTAGAGATACCATAGCTGTTACAGGAAGCGCCCATAAAGGAGCTGTACTCCAATTGAGAGCCCATGATTTTACTAATATTTTACCTAAAGTAAATTTTGATAAAAAAACGGGTAATGCACGAGTAAATGTACGTGAGTAATCAGCGTGTACAGTGTATGATGCTGTAATCTTTGGTGCAAAGATCATTTTGGCTGTGAGTAAGCCTATCAGCATATATAGTTTTTTGTGTCTCATAAAGACCCCCATTGAATCGATATATATAAATATGCTTTATTATAAGCATTAATTTATTTCTATCAGTATCTCATAGAGGTAGTAAAGATGCAAAAGGTAAGGGTCAATATTGTTATTATAAATCATCAATTGAAAACTCTGTTTTTTGATCAGATTTGCTCATTTTATCATGATCTAAGATAATTTCTCCGCCTTTACGCATTGATAGTGTTGATGGGTCATAACCTTTTGTTTGTGTTAGGTAATTTTCAAATGTACGAAGATTTGCTGGATAATATGCCTTTAGCATTTCAATCATGCCTGAAATGCCGTAGGTGTTAATATATTTTATTTGTGCATCAGTGAGAGGTTTTGAGCATAATTTATTAAATACAAGTGTGATGTCAGGTGCTATTTTTTCTCGACGATGTAGAGTTGACTCATCTTGTTTGCCATGTTTTTCAAAATAACCTTTTAAGTGGGGAATAACACTATAGTCTCCTTCTAAAGGATTAAGCGTTGTACCATAGTTTTCCCACTTAAGAAAAACCATATCATTTTTTAATGTACCAAATAATAGATGTGACTTATTACCCGGTAAGATAACAAGAGGTTTATTACTTTCATCTTGAATATCAATACCAAGTTGATTACCGTTTACTTGTCCTTTCCAGTGGCTGGAGTGTCGTGTGTAAGCCTTTGTTTCCAAAAGAGAGTGTAAGCTTGTTCCGTTATATAATTTATATTGAGGTGATACAAGCTCTGCATATCCATCTAAAAATTTAAATAGATGATGACCTGGATCTTTTGTCGTAATCATTCCTGAGGTAAATGCTTGGTCTTGAATAATGGCATGAGCAAATAGGTGCCATTGTACTTGAACGATAGCTGTTTGATATGCCCTTTTAAAGGATTGTAAAAAATCTTTATTTGCGAGGTTGGTATCTGCATATAATGCACGTAATGACATGTTTTGTTCTAAAGAAGTTAAACTTTGTAGTGAAAATGGAATATTGAGAGTAGTACACTTTTTTTGTATATTTGTGTCATTTTTAATAATACTCCAAAATGTTGCATCATTCGTGTTGTAAGCATTTTTCATAATGAGATAGTCAGATTTAGAGATATTTTTTGCTTGATCATCAGGAATGTTTGTAATGATAGCGTTGTAAACATTCCCTTCTTGGATATGATCCCATGCTCGTTGTCCTTGTTGTATAAGATCTAATGCTTGTTTGATATCAGCAGGTCGACTTTTTTCAGGTAATGATTGTAAAGTGGTTGTTAATTTTTGTAAATGATCATTTGTATCGATATGTGTTGCTTTTGTGGTAGATTCAGACAGAGATATATCATTATGTCTGAGATAATGTTGATTTGTATCTTGTGGTACAGAATTATTGGTAAGGTGTTCTACTTTATGTTTACTTTCTAATCTTTGCGATTCTTCTTGTAGCAAAGAAAATGCGTGATGATAAGGTTCAGGTTTGGTAAATGCATGAGTATCGACTGTTTCTAATCTGATTTCTTCAGCAGTAATAAAATTTATACACAGTGCAAGTGTTATAATTATACGATATATATGCATGATACCTCCATTTTTATATTACATTACTTATATCATGACATATTTATAGAAGTTGAATCAATACTTAAGCTTTTTATTCGATAATTTTACCGCTATCGACTAATTGCTTGTTTTTAGCTCCGACGTAAATAGCTGCAGCAACCCAAACACCTATGATGCCTAAACTAATTAATGAACCATAAAGCATCAGATTATGTATAGAAGCAATGGGATTATTTAGTACATTAAGAGAGCCACCAATCTGTGCACCAGTCATTTTTGCAGATCTTAGTCCAACCATATCGATAATGCTTTTAGTTTTAAAGCGGACGTCTTTACTTGTTGGAATGTACATCATTTCTCGTACTGGATTATTAATAGCGTATAATGTAGCTTTTACAACTAACATAACGCCAAATGTTGCCCATAATAAAGCGAGTGGAGAAGGTGTATGCAGATAATATCCATATAACGCTAATAACGCTAATGCAAACAATGAAGGATATATTAACAGTGATATTTGTGTTCCAAATCGTTTTATTATGTAATTTGTACCTAATAAAGCCATAAAAAAAGCTAATGTATTAATAGAAATTCCATAAATACCTTTAAACCAAGTAAATGTTTTATCATCAAACATGATAGATGCTTGTGAGTCCATTTGATATTCAACAATAATGCCTGAAATGTCATAAAATGTAGATACGATCAGAACACCGATTAAATAGGGTTGTGTTATTAGTAAGGTAAAACCACTAAAGAGATTAGAAGGTTTTTTCTTGTCAGAAACATCTGTTGTCATATCAGAATCAGGAACAGTTTTTACTAAATATTTAATAGTAGTGACTAACAAACCTAAGCATAGAACAACAATAGCATAAAAAGGCCATAAAATATTGGTATTAATTAAAAACAATGAAGATCCGATAATGGCACCTAGTTGACCTACAGCAATAATAAAAGGAAAAGTTCTTTTTGCTTGATCAGCAGTACATGAACTAACGGTAAATGACCAAAAAAGTGCAATCATTAATGAACCGAAACTTTCAGTGAACAAGTAACCTAAAATACCACTTGCAGCTAAAATGTTTTTACCTAAAAAAGCATCGCCATAGGTGTTTTTGAGAAGTAAGATTCCAGTCATAACAGAAAATACTACGATGTAAAAAGATGCTATAACATAAATTAATGTATGCTTTTTTAAAAGATCTACTAATTTATTGTAAATCAATACTAAGAATAAAACGAAAAGAGGAGATAGGGTTTTGACTGTTGGGATCCAGAGTCTACCAGTATCACTTGACCAACCAAGAGATGTTGGAAATGCTATTTTGTATAAAACAACATCTTTGAGTAATCTCATAATCCAATAGGTACCAACCGTAAAGACAAAAGCTAAAGCTAAAAGACTAAATTTTTTAACTTCATCTTTTTGAATATCAGGGTAAAAAAACTGAACTAATTTTGTAAGCATATGCTCCTTAAAAAGTATTTACTTTATAATTATATTGTAATCATTACTGTTTTTTTTGCTACAAAAGAAATAGTTTATGCTGACAAAATAAAAACTCCGCTTTCATGCGGAGTTTTTATTTTGAACTATTTAAAATTGTTTACTCAACAATTTCGCCACTATCAACAAGTTGTTTGTTCTTGTTGCCAACATAGATAGCTGCTAATAACCATGCACCAATGATTCCTAAACCGATTAATGAACCATATAGCATTAAGTTATGAATAGATGCTAATGGGTTGCCTTTAACGTTTAAGAAACCACCAATTTGTGCACCAGACATTTTAGCTGAACGGTTTCCAAGCATATCTACGATACCTTTAGCTTTAAACTTAGCATCTTTACTTGTTGGAATATACATCATTTCTTTAACAGGGTTGTTAACAGCATATGAAGCAGCTTTAACAATTAACATTACACCAAATGTTGCCCATAATAAACTAATAGCAGATGGAGTATGTAGGTAATAACCATATAAAGAAATAAGAGCGAATGCAAAACTTAGTGGATATAAAAGGATACAAACACGAATACCGTATTTTTTCATAAGTTTACTTGTACCAAGTAATGCCATAGCAAAAGCAAGAGCATTTACAGATACACCAAATACACCCATGAACCATTTAAAATCAACACCTGGAATGATAGATGCTTGAGATTTCATTTGGTAATCGACAATAGTACCAGCTATTTCATAAAAAGTTGATACAACTAATACACCCATAAGATATGGTTTTGTTAAAAGAAGTCTTAAACCACCAAGCATATCTGGAGCTTTTTTCTTTTCTTCTTTATCACTTTTCATTTGGCTTGCAGGAACGGTGTTAACTAAATAGCTAACTGTTACGATGATACCAACAAGAAATACTACAGCGATAAAATATAATGGCCATGTTGGTAAGCTTTTAGCCAATGTAAGAGCTGATCCACCAATAGAACCGATTTGTCCTAAAGCAACGATAAATGGGAATGAGCTTTTTGCTTGTTCAGAAGTACATGAACTAACAGTAAATGACCAAAAAAGAGCAACAACAACAGAACCGAAGCTTTCTGTAAGAAGATAGCCAGCAATACCTGTCCATTTTAAAATAGTAGCTCCAACAAAAGCGTCACCTTGTGTTGCTTGGAAGTAAAGAACTGTACCAATTGTTGTAAATACCATTGTATAGAAAGAAACAATGATATAAAAAAGCTTATGCTTTTCAAACATGTCAACAAGTTTTGTGTAGATAGCAACAACACCAAGTACAAGCCATGGTGAAATACCTTTTACGAAAGGAATCCATTGACGGCCTTCGTCTGCAGAATATCCAAGTGATACTGGGAATGCTAGTTTATATAAAACGATGTCTTTTAAAAGTCTTAAAAGCCAGTATGAACCAATGGTGAATAGAAATGTGAGTCCTAACAGGGTCACTTTTTTGACATCTTCTTTTTTGATGTCAGGATAGAAAAATTGGACGATGCTTGTAATCATAAAGATAAGCCTTTCGTTTGGGTTTTATATATTTTCTTTTTTAAAAAAAGGAAGTGATGTCTCTCTCTTTTCAATTAAATAAGATAGCGAAAAAAAACAAAATGTTCAAATTTATAATAGAAATCAATTAGCAACATGCCCTTTGTATCATGATGTTGCATGCATCTATTGTTTCTTGACATGCATCTGCAGTTTCTTGACATAATGTTTCACAATCATAACCCAAGTTTTCACAAGAATCAGCTGTTTTTTTGCATAGTTCAATAGTTTCTAAGCATGTTTTGATTGCTTGGATGGAAGCTTTTGTGCATGGTTTATCTGTGCATTTTTCAAGGTGTAGCTTGGCAACATCAATATATTTTTGACATGCTTGAGCAGCATTTTTGCATGAAGTAACTCGATCAGTTTTTTCAGTTGGTTCTGTTCCGCAACAGCTTTTACATACATATAAACATGTTGTACAAGCTTCGACACATGCAATAGATTCTTTTTTATGGTTTGTAATCATTATAAAAACTCCTTTTTACCTTTTTTGAATACTAATATCAATTAACAATGCTCCGAGTAAAAGATAAGGATAAAATAGAAATGGCATGATAGAAATCGGTGAAATATTGCAAATAGTAGCAGCTGCTAATACTTGTGGAGTGTATGGTAAGATACCTTGACTAACACATGAACCAATATCAAGAATACTTGCTGTTCTTGCAAAACTTAATTTATTTTCAGCAAGTTTTGATGCAAGCGGTCCAACGATTAATATTGATAAACTATTAATTGCAACAGCTGCATTAACAAAGAAGACGAGAAAAAATATTTCAAGTTTTGTTCTAAAGAGTGACTTTGATTGTTTTCCTAATGCATTGAGTAAAAAAGTGATACCACCATTATGCTTAACAATTTGTGATAGTCCTGAGAGAAATAATACAAGCATAAAGATAACAACCATACCTTTTGATTTATAAAAACCATAATGAAACAGTTCTGTTACATCTAAAAATGTAAACTGTTGGTAATAAAGACCGATACCGATTGCTAATAGAATCCCTGCAACCAATTCGCATAGTACATCAAATCCTAATAATGCTAGTACTAACGTAATTAAATAAGGACTAATTTTAAAGAAGTTAACAATAGATATTTGTGGTAAAAAAGTTAATGGTTTAATGGCAACATAATGATGATTCATATACGTTAAGATGATCAAAACAGTTATTGCAGCAGGTAATGCTGTTCGTAAATTATCTTTTAGTTTATCAAGCATAGTGCTACCAGTTACGTTAGTTGCAGCAATGGTCGTATCAGAAATGAGTGATATATTATCTCCAAACATTGCACCACTAATAACAATGCCAGCAATAAATTGAGGATTAATGACAAGAGATTGGCCTATTTGTAAGAAGATAGGCATCAACGTTAAAATAGTACCCATTGATGTTCCAAGGAACACTGAAAATAAAGAACTAAATAAAAATATGCCGGGTAATATAAAATTTTCAGGTAAAGAATATAGTACGATATCTACTGCAGCTTGAGAGGCTCCTATTCTATTTGCTGTATATGATAACATTGTGCTAAATAAAAATACAAAGCATAAGTGCAATATAGATTCTTGTGCAGCTCCTTTAATAAAAACTTTAATTTTATCATTAAGTGTTGTTTTGTTTTTAAAGGTAAATAGCGAAAATAATAATGCTATAAATATTGCAAGTAGAGGGAAATCACTTTTGATACCAGGATCAGCAAGTGGATAATATATATTAAGACCAATAAACGTTGCAAGAAAAATAAAAAATGGAACTAAGCTAAAAAAATTTCTCACAAGATACCTTTAATTTATTGGGTTATTGTATGCTTACAGTCTTGATTTGGACATATCAATGTTGTTTTTCCTGTAGTTGCTACTTTTTTAAGCATGTATGGTTCTTTGTTGCATTTTGGACACGATGATTGTTCAATGTCTGAAAAAATTGAAAATTTACACTTAGGATATTTTGAACAACCCCATAATGTACCACCACGCCATTTTCGTTCGATGATAGTATTGTTGCATTGTGGACAAGGAAAATTAGCTTCGTTTTGTTTTATGTATTTACATTTTGGATATCCAGAACAAGCAGTGAACTCTCCGAAACGTCCTTTCATTTTTCGTAAATTTTTACTGCATTTTGGGCATGTTTCTTCTAGTAGCTGTGGTTGTTCTATAGCAATTAGTTCAATGGTACCATCTTCTTGTCGTTTGAAATTAGATGTAAATGTACATTCTGGAAAGCCTGGACACCCTAAAAAGCTACCACTTTTACCAAGTCTAATAACTAATTTTTGTTTTTTACATTCAGGACAGTCGATATCTGTTTGTTCTAATGTTTTACGACTACCTTCACCTTCTTTTCCTTTAAAAGCTTTTAAATCTTTTTCAAAAGATGCCCAAAATTCTTTAAGAAGACTATCACGTTCTAATTCGCCATGCGCAATTTTATCAAGATCTTCTTCCATATGAGCTGTAAATTTAACATCCATAATTTTTGAAAAATTAGCATCAAGCATATCGGTAAGTTTCATTCCTAGCTCTGTGGGGACAAAGCGTTTTTTTTCAAGAGCGACGTATTTACGAGCTTGAATAGTATTTAAAATTGCAGAATAAGTACTTGGCCGGCCAATACCTTGTGTTTTTAATTCTTTTACGAGTGTTGCTTCTGAAAATTTTGGAGGAGGTTGTGTAAAATGTTGTTTTGGATTAACTTTTTGTAAATCAACTTCCTCTTTTTCTTTAAGGCTTTTTGGTAATGTCACTTTACTTGCATCTGTTTTGTCATCTTCTTCAACTTGATATGCCTTTAAAAAACCGTCAAATGTTAATGTTGACCCAGTAACTTTAAATGTATATTTACCACCTTGTATAATTACTTGTCGTTGCGCGTATATTGCAGGTTTCATTTGACATGCAACAGATCGTGACCAAATCAGTTGGTATAGTTTGAAAATCTCTGAAGAGACAAATGCTTTAATATCTTCAGGTTTAATTGTCATATCAATTGGTCTGATTGCTTCGTGAGCATCTTGAGCAGCGCCTTTAGTAGTGTATTGAATAGCTTTTGTAGGTAAATAATTTTTACCATATTCTTGGTTGATAAATGTTCGTGCTTGCTCGATAGCTGTTTGAGAAAGTCTTGTTGAGTCAGTTCTCATGTAGGTAATTAACGCTTGTGGTGTATTAGAGTCTTGTAGCGGTACACCTTCATACATTTTTTGAGCAACTGACATTGTTTTTTTTACGGCAAAGTTGAGTTTATTTGCGGCAGCTATTTGTAAACTACTTGTAATAAAAGGTGCGACTGGATTTTTAAGACGCTTTTTATCTTTGATGCTATCAATGATGTACTGTTGGCTTTTTGCATCAGTAACAATTGTCTCTGTTTCTTTTTCATTTTTTAATTTTGCTGTTTTTTTATTGATGTGTGTCAACATAGCAGTGAATTTATTTTTGTCATGCAAAAATTCACCTTCGACTGACCAATATTCTTCAGGTTTAAAGCTGCGAATTTCTAATTCTCGTTGGCATACTAATTTTAATGCAACAGATTGTACACGACCTGCAGATAAACCTTTGGCAAGTTTACGCCATAAGATTGGAGAAACTTCGTATCCTACCCATCTATCAAGTACACGACGAGCTTGTTGTGCTGCTACTTTTTTCATATCTACTTTGTAAGGAGCTTGAATAGCTTGCGTGATTGCTGGCTTTGTAATTTCGTTGAATGTAATACGATGAATATTTTCATCAGCAACAACTTTGTTTACTTCTTGTTCAACGTGCCATGCAATAATTTCTCCTTCTCTATCAGGATCAGGTGCTAAATAAATTGCTTCTGCTCCTTTAGCATTGTTAACAATGTCTTTGATGACTTTGTCTTTATCTTTGATGGCAACATAATCAATGGTAATTTCTCCATTCATTGATACGCCCAGCTTTTTGGAAGGTAAATCTTTTATATGTCCAACTGTGGACATAATTTTAAAATCTTTGCCTAGAAATTTAGATATAGTTTTTATTTTTGCTGGAGACTCTACAATGAGTAGTTTTTTCATATACTATTTCGTTTATTTTGAAGAAACTTGTCGAATTAACATTAATTTTATAGATAAAGGTTTTGAGCTCAGAAGTCAAATTTATATAAAAAGGTTTATTTGTGAAGTTATGTAATATTGTGTTTATTAGTTTATTGTTACAAGGTTTATCTTGTAAGTCAAGTGATCAAGAAACCAAGAAAACAGGAATAGGAAAAGGGTTGAAAGATTTGATAGATAAGGTTTTTAATTGTACAACTGACTTTCAAATGATGAATCAATCTAACGAAGCGAGAGCGTTATATAGTGCAAATGACGTAGGTAAAAAAGTTATCGCATATCATCGTATATACCAAGATACAATTTTATTGGTTCATATTTGTTATATCAATGGCATGCGAGAGTTAGTTGTGAAGTCTTTATCTCCTGTATTGTTAAACTATAAGATACCGCCTTTAAAAGATTTATTACAAAATAATACAACTATAGCCGATATAGAGGCTGTAAAAGCAGTTATTTTTGCTGCAAGTCATGATCGTGAGCTTGTGTTACTAGATAAAAATAAATTTTTAAAAAAAGTGGCAGAAGGTTTAGGTAAACAAGTAGAAGTCGTTCCACATTTTTATACAGTAATGCGAGGTGATAGGCATCAACATAAAAATCATTTGGAAGTATCTATAGATCAAAAAGGAGCACATTGGAGCTCTGCTATTGATGATTATGGAGAAAAACATAATTTTTGATAAATTATTTTTGACAAAACTGTGAGTAATTATTTAGTATAGAGAGCATTATAGAATTAATAGACCAAGGAATAATGTGGCATGTAAAAAAGTAGTAATGTATTGTTCTATCGTTCTTGTTTTTTTCGCTTTTAAATTGCAATGTTTTAGTAAAAACACTTGGGTTCCTCGTCCTTTTTCTTCTTATTTATCTCGACATTTATTTTTAGAACAACCTTTGTTTGAACAAATTTGTGCGATTCGAAAATTTCAACTTGAAGAAGAAAAAAAACTAAAAAAAGAAGATTCGAATGTAAAAATAGATGTAAAAAGTTTTTTTGAACAATTAAAAGAATTTTTTGCACCAAAAGATCGTTTATGTAAAAAAGTGAGTATCTTTTCGTTTGTTCCTGAATATATGCAAAGTTTTGAACAATCATCAGGAAGTACTCATCTTGGTTCTTTACCATTTTGGTCAGGTACGAACAGTATGACCGTAGGTATTAATGACGGCAAAGCAGATTTAGACGCGTTTCAGTTTGGTTTAGGTAATGTAAAGCGTAGCAGTGATGGTGAATTAGGAGAAATTACATTTTATCCTGAGGTAAAGCATGTTGGTGGAGACTTGCATTATTTTTTTGTACAACAGCTGCATAATAGAGGTTGGTATGTTCATCTTCATGCTCCTTTAGGTGCAATGATTATTACATCGAAGTTACGAGAAACAAAACAAATTATTATTGACGATACTAATGACTTTCAACAAACAACAAATGATGGTGAAGATATTACGTTTCAAATGGCAGAGTATCCACCAGTTAAACATCGTGCTAAAAACTTGATAGATGTGTTACATGGTGGTGCAGCTACAAATACTGAAGTTTTAGACGGTAATATTTTAAATATTTATCGATTAAGAAAAGGTAGAATTTTTTATAAACAACAAGATGCTATTCGTTTAGGAGATATAGGTGCTTCTATAGGGTATAATATTTATTCAAAAAATGATTCATTGCTTGGATTTGGTTTAAAATTCTCTTTGCCGACTGGAAACGTACCTAAGGGTGAGTATATGTTGGAGCCTATTTTTGGTCGTATGGGCTTGTGGGGTGTTGGTTTAGAAATATTAGGTCATCAAAAAATTTGGGAAAATAATGAAGTTAATTATTTAGATATGACGTTTCATTCAGAAATTTTACATTTAATGTATGGTCGAACATATTCATTTAGATCATTTGATTTAAAACGAAATGGTCCTGGTTCAAAATATTTGTTAGTACAGCAGTATCAAACAGAATTAATTAAAGATGCTGTAACCAATTTATTAACAGAAGAACTTGTTCCATTAGATGTTTTACCAGCTGCTAATTTTACAACATTACCTGTACGTTCAAAATTTGATATAGAAGGTACTGCTGCTTTAATGATTACGTATCATAAAAATAATTGGAAAATTGGGGGAGGGTTAGAACTTTGGGGTAGAACAGAAGAAAAATTAGAATTAGATAAACGTGCTTTGTTGGATCTTCGATTTCATACTCTTAATGATTTTGCTGTTATTGGTAGGCAAACAAGTAGTTATTTTATTGATGGAGTTGCTGATGAAGTATTGTCTTACCTTTGTGAGCCATTTGCTACTATTAAAGAGTCTCAGGATACTTTGGTGTTGAATGGTACTTTTGGTACTGGTTTTTCTCTTCCATCTGATTTGCCTAATGGTATCAAAGATGCTCGTATTGCTACGAATAGAATTCCTCAAAAATTAGACGAAGCTTTAGATATTTGTGGTGCTCAAGCATCATCTGCTATAACAGGTAAATTATTTACACAACTTTCGTATACATTTTATCAGCATAAACATGTACCAACTATTGGTTTAATGGGGGGAATAGAAGCGACAGGGAAATCAAGTGATACAGTTTCCTTATGGAGTGTAGCATTGCAAGCATCATTTTTATTTTAAAAGATGGATAAAATGTAATGAGTAGAAAAAAAATAACATTGCTGTTTCTTCTTATGATGTCTTGTTCTTATATACAGACTAAAGATGAAAGTATGCATGATGAAATCGTAACAGAGATTGATCAATTATCTAGAACGCGTGGTTTTATAGGATCGCAATCTCGTGAAGAACAAAAATATCGTCCCGGTCAAAGCCAACGAGGTACGCAAGGGGTAACTGGTTTGACAGGATCAACAGGTGCTACTGGTCCTCCTGGACCAACAGGTCCAGCAGGTAGTGCAACAGGTTGTACTGGTCCAACCGGCGTAACTGGAGCTACTGGTGTAACCGGCGCTACTGGAGTCACGGGTGCTACTGGCGTAACTGGTGCCACAGGTGTTACTGGTGCTACTGGAGTCACGGGTGCTACCGGAGTTACTGGTGCTACAGGAGTTACTGGTGCTACCGGAGTAACTGGTGCCACAGGCGTAACTGGTGCCACTGGAGTCACGGGTGCTAC
>PBME01000006.1 GCA_002721975.1 Campylobacterota bacterium
ATGATATTGCCGATAGATTAATTGCTGGAGAAGACGTTAAACTATAAATGCATTAAAGTTTTCTTTTAATTTTTGCCAGTTAAAATTTCGAACTGTGACAAGAGTTTGCCGCCATAAAAATTAAAATCCACTCATTCATTTGGGTGGATTTTTTTATGTTCATGTTGTAAAAATATAGGTAAATTAATGGTTATTGTCATTACAAGTTAAGGTCTTTATACTTTGATGTAAGAAGTTTATATAATCAAAGGAAACTTCATGCAATCATTAAAGAATGGAGTATTGTTAGGGACACTGTTAATTTTTGGTTTGTTATCAGGGCAAGTCGTATCTCAAGAACCAGATACATATTGTACACTTCAGACAAGTCAACCTGAGCAATTAACTTGGTCGAATAATGTTTCTTTCAGTTGTCAGTCAAGTTTCTATCCAGAAAGTTTTTTTGTTACAAGTTCTGTGCCAGTTACTATGCTTGATGTTGCTCGAGCAAACATTGATGAAATATGTTCTTGTTTAACTCACCAGTACCATTCCCAAGGTGTCATGAATATCTTTTATTTATCGAAATCTATAGAGAATTATAGCATGAATGATCATTAAACCTAATATTTAGTCATTTGCGGTAGGGGAGTAAGGATGCTATTATTATAACATAAGTTACATAATTTATAGGAACCAATGTTTATGAATTCTATTAATAAATTAAAGATTTTATTTGTTTTTTTCTTTTCTATGAATGCAATAAGTTCACAATTATTTACAGTAGATGATTTAAGTGAAAAAAACTATTCTGAAATGTCTCAGCAAGAGTTAGATGAAAATCTTGTTATAGCTGTAAAAAAGAATAATTCAATGGTTGTACGTAAGCTTGTAGAAGCAGGAGCTAATATTGCTGAAACAATTCGATATAGTACTCCTTGTGGTGAGTATGATACAGTCAGTACTCTTTTGGAGTATGCGCAAGAGAATGGTTATAAAGATATTACAAAACAATTAATACAGGCAAGAACGAATAAAAATTTAAGTTCAGCTATTGTTGCAGCATCACAGGTAGGTGATGTAGATGCTGTTAAAAAGCTTATGAGAGCAGGTGTTAATTCTAGATTTATGGAAAGTTGTAGTAGAGCTCTTGTTGTGGCTTCAGAAAAAGGTTACTTTGAAATAGTACGTGAGCTTATACGAGGAGGAATTGATGTTACATATAAAGATGGTGGAAACATTGCTTTAATTGTAGCTTCACAAAAAGGCTACCTAAAAATAGTTCGTGAGCTTATACGAGCAGGAGTGGATGCTAATAGTGTAGATGGATGGGGCAATACAGCTCTTGTTAAAGTAGTCGATAGTTATTGTGGTTCAGATAAAATAAAAATGATAAAATTGTTGCTCAATGCAAAGTGTAATGTTAATCACGAGAATAAATTTGGTAATACAGCTTTGAAATTAGCTATGCTGCGTAATGATTCAGCGGTTGTACATGAACTTATACAAGCAGGTGCTGATATTGCCCAAAAGACAAAGAGAAATATTTGTGGTGAGGAGAGTCATTTGATCTTTGCTATAAATAATTGCAATAAAGACGTTTTAAATCAATTTAAAAAATCAAAAAAAGTTTTACTAGTTGCATCGCAAGAAGGAAAGTTGAATTTCGTTCGTGATCTTGTACGAGAAGGATTTGATCTAAATGTTGCAGATGATAATGGTGATACAGCTCTTATTATTGCTTCAGGTTATGGTCGTGTGGATATCGTTAAAGAACTGATAGGGGCAGGCGCTTATATTAATCTTGCTAATAAAAATGGTGATACAGCTTTAATAGAGGCTGTAAGAAGGGGGAATTATGACATTGTTAAGATTCTTTTAGGTCACCAAAAAATTAATGTTAAGCATACTAATAAAGGTGGAGAAACAGCTCTTAAAATTGCTATAGAAAAAGCACCGAGTCCTTATTTGGATTACTTTAGCCGTGATGAGTCTTTAGCAAGAGAAATGATTGCGAAACGTTTACAAGAATTTTCACAATAATATTTGTATAAGATTTTTATAGTAAGCAAATTATGAAATCCCTTCAGAAATGTGGGGATTTTTTTATATGTTAAAGTGCAAAATATTTGTTAATTTTTGCCAGTTACAATTTCGAACTGCATCAATAGTCTGTCATCATATTTGTATAGTTTGATACAATTTAGTATGTTTTTAAATATCTTACTTTATATTTCGTTTATTAATTAAAAGGTTGATACTATGTCGACTGTTACAATGCATCATGTTAAAAATAACAGTTATTATTTAACAGGGATTTTTTCTATTGGGGTATATCGTTACGATAATAATGTTATTTTATTTGATAGTGGTAGTGATGAGCAGAGTGCTTCTAGGGCTGTTCAAGCTTTGAAATCTGAAAACTGTACAGTGCGTGCAATTATTAATACTCATTGTCATCCAGATCATAGTGGAGGTAATTACTTTTTTCAAAAGTGGTATGAAAATGTATCTGTTTATGCAGCTTATGATGAAAAATTATTTATTGAAGATCCTAAATGGGTACCTCGTTGTTTTTGTGCAAATGCAGCGCCTTTTGCAGGACTTAAGGTGAAAGCTCTTGCTCCTCGCAAAAAATCTGTTGTGACACATATTGTCCCTTATAAAGATGATTCTTTAATTATAGATGGTCAAGAATTACAAATTGTTACATTACCAGGACATACTCCTGGTAGCATTGGAATTATTACTCCTGATAATGTTTTGTATAGTGGGGATGCTATATTTGGAGAAGTAACAGTGCAAAAACATCCTGTGCTTTTTCATACTGATATAGAAGAAGCATTAAAAACTCTTCATAAAATAGTATCTTTACCAGTTGATATTGCTATTTTATACCATGGAGGTTTTGTTAGTAATATAAAAGATATAGTACAAGCAAACGAAGAAAAAATAGTAAAAAATAAAGATGTTATATCAAGTTTTATAAGCAGTCATCCAGTATCAATAGATTTGTTAACTCAAAAAGTTATGCAGCATTATCAAATAGCAGATAATATAGTTTCGTTAACATTAACTCAAACAACTGTGCGTGCATATATAACTTATTTAGAATCACATAATTTTGTTAAAATTATTGTGCAGAATGGGTTATTACAAGTCTGTAAAGTATAATACACTTGCTAGTGTATAGTAGTTTTGATACTTTACTAAAGTTGTTATAAAATTAATTCCTAATTTTAAGGAGGCATCATGACTTGTTTTAAGTATGATCCATCAGGTATGATGCACGATACGGAATATATTCCTAAATCGAATGCATATACCTTTCAGTCGCATATTGTATTTTTATCAACTTTTTCTTTATCTCTGCTTTGTAGAGTCTCTTTAGTCCTTCTGGGCTTACTCATTATTGTCCTGTAAGGACTTATCTTATATTTATTTAATCCGTTACATATATTTTGCTTTTTATAAGCGAAGTGAATTAGTTTGTTTGTTTTTATTCATTCTCATAACATTGAGATGAATAGAATTATATGGAATATTGTTATGAAACAAAATATAAAAGTATTGATGTTTTTGTATGTATTTTTTGCATCAGAAATAATTTTTAGTGGTGATCGAACGCAACAAGCAGTAGTTAGAAACCAAGAAGAAAAAAAACAACTAGATTTATTAAGTGCGATAGTCGTAGGTGGAGTTGCTGGTTCTGGAGAAGTGTTATTTCCTGGGCAGATTTTGTCATATAGAATGAATAGAAAGATTACTCGAGAGCCTTTTGTTTGGAAAAATTGTTATAAGGGTGGATTTGCAAATACCGCTGCACAGTTTCCTATAACTGCTACGCAAAAGGTTATAGAATCTAAAGCAAGTCAGTCTCTTGAGCATTATCAGGAGTCGCATCTTTCATTTAGACAAAAGATGGTAATATCTTTTTTAGCGGGTGTTGGTGGAGCATTAATTGAGACACCGAGTAATGCTATTCAATTATATTTGCAGAGTAGCGCAAATAATGAAAAAAGTAATTATCAAGCTTTTAAAAAGATAGGATTTCGAAATGGTTTTAGAGGCTTTAGTGCTAATGCTTGTATGAAAGAAGGACCTTTTGCTATTGGTTATCAGGTTCTTGCTCCTCAAGGTACAAAGATTGCAAAAAGCTGTCTTGATAGTGATAAAACATCAGAACTTGTTGGCGGGGTAAGCGCTGGAGTTTTAACTGCTTTTTTTACACAACCTGGAGCTGTTATAAGAAATGAAATGCAAAAAGGTTCTTGTTATAAAGAATATGCAACATTGCGTTCGACAATTTATTCTATGTATCGAAAAGAAGAATTGGAAGCATTTTATAAAGGTTTTGTTGATCGCGGTATTCGCATTGCAATAGCTATACCTTTATATGCTAAGTATATAAAGATTATAGAAAATATGATCCATTAATTGATCAGGCTTAGTAATTTGTATAACATATAAGTTACTAAGCTTATTTTGTAAATTATTGCGGCATGTTTGTCAATTTAACTTTTGAAATATGTCTAAAGTTTGCCGCTATAAAAATTAAAATCCACTCATTCATTTGGGTGGATTTTTGTATCTTCAAATTGTAAAAATATGCATCAAATTATCGCTATTGTAATTACAAGACCATCTCTTTATAATTTGACCTAAACTATCTATATAATTTCTATTAATTTAAGGATGAAGATGAAAGCTTAGAGATTATTGGTTATAATTTTTCTTTTATCTATATCACAAGAAGTTTTTAATGGTTTTGTAGCTGGAACCTTAGTCAAAGTTCCTGATGGCTATGAAGCTATAGAAAATTTAGTACCTGGAAGCATAGTTTATTCTTTTGATGCACAAGGCAATATTCAAATTTCAAAAGTTGAAAAAACTTTCTCTTATAAGTCATCTAGGTCAATTGTATTTGAGCTTGAAAATGAGATTATTATTGCAGCATCTTCTCAAAAATACTACATCTTAGTCTCAAATTCTTGGCAGAAGGCTGAAAAGGTTAGCATAGCAACAAAACTTTGTTCTTTATTAAATGAGCAGATTAATATACAAGGTATTAGGCAAATGCAAAGCGAAGTTGAGTTGTTTGATATTCAACTCGAAAATGTTCATACATTTTGTATTACAAAACAAGATATTGTTGTGCATAATTTTCCTTCTTTTGTTATAGGATTGAGTTTTGCATTTGGCGGAGGAATTTCATTTGAAGGAATAAAAGCTGGACTTTGTATAGCAGGTGTATGGATTGGAACAAAAATTTTTAAAAGAAGTAGTCAAAAAGATAAGTCAGAGTTTGATGTACAAATAACAACTTCTTGTGATTTTTGTATTGATAAAGATGATGGTAATTTTTATATACAAGATGCGCAAGCTCCAGGAAAGCCTACAGAACATGATGGGTTTATTCCTAAAAAAAATTGGGATGGCAAGAAAGTTCGTCATCGTCGAGGACATGGTTGGCCAGATGAAAAAGGTAGTATATGGATACCTACAGGACCAAATAGGCATGGGGGTCCGCATTGGGATGTACAGCATCCAGATGGTACTTATGATAATATTGTTCCTGGTGGAAGAATAAGAGGGCAAAAATGAAAAAAATGAATAAAAAAAATATTATATTAGTTTGCACAGCAGTAAAATTTTATTGTTTGAAAGATGAAGATGCATTTTTTGAATGGATAAAAAAAATTAACTGTATAGAAAAAATTTCAGCATTGGGAAAAGAGCTATATTTACATATCGTTGACGATGAAATTAATGACCAGGATCTTGATGATTTAATAGGACTTTTTTATCGATATAATATTGAGATGACGCAATTAGCTTGTTTTTTAAGAAACGAAAATAAAAACTGGTTTTATGAAAATAAAAAAGCATTTTGGTATAAAAAAGTATTTAAAAAATAAGAAGCTTTAAACACTAATTAAAATTGTTTGAAAATCTTTCTTAAGCAAGTTCCAATAGAAAATTTCGAAGTTTGCCTACTAATGTTTGTCAAAATAAAAATTAAAGATATACCAGGGAAAAAAGATAAATTTTGCTAAGGAATAAACTTTATGGAAAAATGGATATATTGGAAGCCAAATAAAACATTATCAGGAAAATATTATCTTGATAATTTATCNTGGCCAGGTACAGAATTCATAATAAAATTACGTGCAGCAAATAATGAACAAATAATTGAGATTTTATTTAAAGATTCTATTGATGCATTTCGATATACAAATGAAAGCTTTTGTTTTAAGATTTTTGAAGATTTGTCACAAAAATATGGTAGTGATTTTTATAACAATTGGAGCTTTTTTAAAGTCCAAAATTCAGAATATTTACAATGGCTTGCAAATAAATCACATGGATGGTCAGATAGTTTCTCATTTACCCACTTTTGTATATTAAGTGGAGATGAAATGATTGATATAGTTACAAATTATGAACCAGAAATTAAAGTTATNAAAAGGCTATCTTGACGAAACGGACATAGAGGTGCACATTGAGATATAACATTCAAAAAGCTATATAATAAATAATTTTAAATAAAATTACATAATCTACATAAAAGAGAACTTTGTATGATATTTCCTTATAAATTTATTGATTTGACTCATGTGCTTGATGCTTCTATTCCTACATGGAGTGCTCAGTGTGGGTTTCACCATGATATATATAAAAATTATTCTGATTGTTCTGGTGAAGATAAGTTTCGTGTTATGAAAGTTGCTATGTATGCTGGCATTGGAACTCATATGGATGCACCGAGTCATTGTATTGAAGGTGCTGCAAATATTCATGACTTTGATCTTAATCAACTAATACAAGCTTGTTTTGTGATAGATATTTCAGATATATGTCATGAACGTTACAGTCTGAGTGTTGAAGATATTATTAATTTTGAACGTCAGTATGGTTCGATTACAGCAGGATCATGTGTCATTGTTAAGACTGGTTGGAGTATGTATTGGAAAGATCCTGTAAAATATCATAATAATCATATGTTTCCATCTGTTTCTCATCAAGCAGCACAATTGTTACTTGAACGAGGTGTTGCTGCTTTAGGTATAGATACACTTTCTTTGGATCGACCTGAAGATGGGTTTAAAGTACATCAAGCTTTTTTAGGAGCTGGAAAGTTTTTGTTAGAAAATGTAGCAAATTTAGAACATATGCCACCGACAGGAAGTTTTGTTATCACCTTTCCTTTAAACATTAAAGATGGAACAGAAGCACCAGTAAGACTCGCTGGATTAGTTAAAAAATAAAAGTTATGAAAGCATTAAAATTATAGGTATGAATTGTATTATGGCATTGTAACCCATATATTGTGTAAAAAGGAAATTAATGAATAAATTGTATATCTGTTTAGTACTAAGTCTGATGTTTCATTCAGATAACATATTTAGTATGGAACATGAAACAGAAGTTAAAAAAGAAAGTACTTGTTGCTATGTGATGAAAGGTGTTGCTGCAGTAGGAATCCTAGCGACAATGACATTAGGACTTGTTGTATCAGAAAAATTATATAATCAATCGTATGTTGATGATGAGCTTAGTCGCAGTAAACATTGTTTATGTACTGGATATTATCCTAAAGATAATACTATTGATGTTAAGCAGTGTGATGACCAATGTCATAGTGATGTAAGTAGATTATGTTTGCAAGATAAACCTTCATCAATTTGGAAAGATTTACTTTATAGTAATGAAGAGCAAGTAAGAAGAAATGTGAGACGTCGTATGCATAGACATGCAGCTGCTTGTTTGTCGCAATATGATATTGCTAGTCGTCAAACATTACAAGTACAATGTGTTCATTATGCAGTTGAGCAAACAGATAGTGATTTTAATAAATATCTAGATTTCATAAAAATCATGCCTTTTTTAAATGCTGTAGAAGACAACAAGTAACTAATATTTATTGTAATTGAGATTGTTTCATTTTGCTTTGTTTTCAAAATATACAGATGAAGCTGTTTTAAATAAAAACGATTCAAAAAAACGTTTTACATGTTTAGATAATTTTCTTGAAAAAGAAAACATGGTACATAGCAAGTATGCAGAAGCTTGTAACAATAAAACAATATTACAACCACAACAGCCTGAACAACCTGAAAAACAAGATAGAAAAATAGAAAAACCACATGTTGGTTGTACTTGTTGTGAATGTAGGCCATAGTCATATTTGATAAAAAAAAATCTGCTTAGTAATTTAAGCAGATTTTTTGATCAAATATAAGCAATTATTTTTTTTGACTTGTTTCTTTGATTGTTTTAATAAGATATAAGTCTACAATTCCAAATACTGGTTTACACAATATTGGCAGTACAATAAATAGAATGTTTGTCATGTATGGTGAGATTAATCCGTAACCAGGTGTTCCAATAATCCATGCAATAGGGTACGATACCCAAAATGCAGCAAATAATTTTGCTAATATTTTGTATTTAGGAAAAATTTCTTTATTGCTTTTTGCTATGTTCATAATAGGACCAAAAACAAGGTAAAAAATAATACCCATTAAAACGTTTCCAATACTAAAGAACCATAACATACCTGCCGGGTTGTTACTGATCTGCGCAAGTGCGCCTGTGATGACTACCATAGCTTGAATAGTAAGCAATGGAAAAATCACGCTCCATTCTATTTTTGCTAGTGGGTACATAGCTGTAAATGCAAGAGCAAGCATAATGAGAGGAGTTGATACAATCCAATCCATGTAGTAAGTAAAAGGTGCTAATGGAGAACTAAAAACTAAGTTCAGATACATAAGCGCTGACCAAGATACGATAATAAAATGAATCCAAAAAAATATTTCAGGTACTTTTTTTGCCCAGAGTGTTCTCAGGTATAAAAATAAGAGTGCGCTTGCGCTTAATGTTGCAACGTATACGCTATTTAAACTTGCAATAGTATTGAACATAAAGTCCTTTCTTTTTGTTAGTGTGCTATACCAATGACGCCACATCCAATTCTTTTGCCAGAATTACCTGTTGGTTGTGTTTGTAAGTCATCTGGGTCAGCATGTACAATTAATCCTCGTCCTATGATACACTTTGGACCAAAAAATGTCATATGTTTATTGATTGCGTCATAATGAGCTTCACCATGTTGATTTGCAATGATATTACCAAGATCTCCTACATGAACAAAATCGTTATCAGGGTGACCATGCGGTGCATCAGTTGGATTAAAATGATCTCCAGTGCACATGCCATCAACTGAGGTACATTCACCATATTCATGAACATGAAATCCATGCTTACCTTCAGATAAACCAGTAAGCTTAGCTACAACACGTATACCTTCTTTTTCTTGTGTAAAGCGTACAACACCACTAACTTGATTACCTTTTGTTGGTTGAATTATGGCAACAGCTGCAGTAGGTTTTGTATGAAGTGGAATGTGATAGTAATACAAACTACCAAGTAAAAAACTGATGATAAGACTGATCGTGTAAGCGATAAATTTCATACGAAACTCCTGATATGAATATAAAAAAACAATTTGTAAACATATAACTATTTTTGGGTAATAAAGCAACGTGAGATTTTGGCAAAATAAAGGATAAGAAGTAAGGTAGGCTGTTTTTTTCTGAGTAAGACTGTGTTATTATAGGCTATATAGAGTAATAATCATTATTTAGTGGGGTATTATGCAAAAAAATATATTTAAAGCGATCTTATTGACTATGACAGTATTTTTTAATATTCAGTCAACAGATCTTTTTAGAGCAGTTACATCAAATAATGTAACGAATGTCAAAAAAATTATAAAAACTAATACATCATTAAATGATCGTGATATAACAGGTAAAACAGCTTTAGACATAGCTGTTGAACGAGGCAATACCAAAATTGCTCGAATATTGCTGAAAAATGGTGCAAAAGTTTCATCTCAGGCGAATGCTGTTCGATTACAAGATATGCTACGTGTAAGAGCGTTTAAGTTTTTTTTAGGCGGTCTTTTTCTAACTCCTTTTATGTGGATTGGTAGTTGGTTTGCGTATGAAGACATGTCATATATTGAAGTAGTGCAAGCTTAATTAAAATATAAAAATAGGTGTTTTATAAAAACACTTATTTTTTTGTTTAAAAGAAGAACAGTTGATATTGCACGAGTTGAAATATTGTAAATTTATAGAAAACTATACCTGTAGAAAACAGACATAGATTATTAATCTATGTCTGTTTTTTTATTGTCATATGTATGGGTACTATAACCCTAAAGTTGTTAAAAATGCTTCTTGATTTGGTTCTCTACCAAGAAAATTGTATAGCAATGTATCAGGTGTAATGCTACCGCCAGCACTCAGCATATCAATAACCTTTTGGCTATATTTAGAATCAAAATTATGGTTTTTGATTGCTGTAAATAGATCAAGAGCAAAGACTTTTGTCCATAGATACATGTAATATTTTGATTCATAATTAGGATAAGCTATGTGTCCAAAGGATGTATACCAATGATTATCAGGATGATAGTTATATAAAGTTGATAAAAATGTATCATGGAGTGATTTCCATAATGCAGCTGGATTATTTGATAATGAGTCATTTGTCATAGCGTAAAGAGCAAACAGTGACATCAAGCATTGGCGTAAGATACCATGACCAGAATCAGATTTTCTTAGCTCTATTTTTTTCTCAATAATATGTTGCGGTAGTTTTTCACCCGTTTTGTAATGACCACTGATGATATCAAGCATGTTTGATTCAAATAACCATTGTTCAAACATTTGTGAAGGTGTCTCTGCAAAATCGATTGGTACATTGAGACCAGCTTGTCCTATATGCTGAGTTCTGCCAAGAACATGATGCATTGCATGGCCAAACTCATGAAAGAATATGATGACATCTTGGAATTTTAGTAATGAGGGAGCATTTGCAGTTGGTTTAGGAAAATTAGTAATGAGTGTTGAAATGCTTGTTGTTTGATTGCCGTTGAGATTGTAAGAACCAATATGAGGATTAACACAAGCGTGTGTGAATTTATTTGCTCGTGGATATAAGTCGAGAAATAAATATCCTAATAATTCTTCTGATGATGTTTGATAAATTTCGATTAATATAACATCTTCGTGCCATGACCAGACAGGTTTCACTTGTTTAAAGGTAAGGCCTAAAAAATCTTGATATATTTTAAATATACCATCGATTACTTGTTGCATAGGAAAATATTCTGCTATTTGATGTTCATCAATTGCAAAATTATTTTTTACATATTGATTGTATACATACGGATAATCCCAGAGATTACATGTATCATCAGTAAGCGTGACTTCTGGTGACAAAGTTTTTTTGAGCTCTTCAAATTCTTGTATATTTTTATCAAGGGCTTTTTGTGTCAAAGATAACAAGAATTGTTCTACAGTACTACTGTTTTTGGCGCTTGTTAGCTCTAGGTCTAGGTTTGCAAAATGAGGGTGTCCTAGCAAGGTTGCAAGTTCATGACGTTTGGAGAGTAACTCTTTGAGTAACGTATCATTAGCAGGATATGCTCTATTGTAATAAGAAAGAAACATTTTTTTTCTGGTCTCACTTACGCTGCATTCTGTTATGATAGGGATATAATGTGAGGGTGTGCTCGGAATGATGTAAAGATCGCCGTCTTTTTGTAATTGTGCGATAAACGTATCATTAACTCCAGCAAGTTCGTCAATGGTTACGTTGATATGAGACATATCATTGCTGATATTGGTTACAAAATCTTGCTGCATAGCAGAAATATCTTTTCTAAGTTGTTTAACTTTGTGCAATGTTGGTTCAGGTACATGTAATCCAAAATTTTTACATTGCATGAGATAGGTAGAGATAAGAAGTTTATCTGCATCAGATAGATTTTCAGATTCTGAATATTGTTCATAGTATGTTTTGATAATACGATATATTTCAGTATTCATTGATAGATCAATCACAAGATCGTCTAATATTTTTACGTTGTCTAATGAAGCTTGTCGTACTGCTGTATCAGGGTGAACGAAGCCGAAAGTTTGTAACATGGTGCTCAAGGCTTTGACTTTGTTTAGTGTCATATCAAATGCTTGCATCGTAGTTGCAAATGTTGGCTGAGTATTATGTTGGATGGTAGTTATTTCTTGCTGTGCAAGTGCTATTGCAGCATCTGTCCATGCTGCAATCTCGTCGGTTGTTTTTGGAAACATATTAGCCAGTTTATCAAGTGTGTTGATAACACCATTTGCTTTGTTGTCATATTCTTGAATATAGGTATTGTTGTGTATATCTTTTGTAAAATTACTGGTAGTTAGAGTAGAGATTATAGAAAGCATACAGAATATAGATTTTTTCATATGTATCCTTAGAGCTGTTTAAAGATTTTTGTAAAGCATAAAAGAAATATGAAAAAAAGGCTAATGAGCTTTTAAAACATATGGCCACTGATATAATCAATGGCCATGTTGATTAATTAATAGTTATTTTTTTTGAGCTATTTTGATCAGTTGGAATAATTGGAAGGGTAATGGTTAAGATACCATCTTTGATTTCTGCAGTGATTGCATCGTCATTTATTTTTTTAGGCAGTTTAAATGATTTTTTAAATTGTCCGTATGTTATTTCTTGTTGATAGATATGCTCATGTTCAAGTTTTTGTTCTTGTTTACGTGTGCCTGATATTTTAACAATATTATGATTGGTAATTTCTACTTCGATATCATCTTGTTTGATGCCAGGTACTTCCATTTGAATTACGATGTTTTGTTGATTTTCAAAAATGTTGGTAGCAAAATCATGTGACATACATGATCGGGCACTTGCTAATAATCCGTTACCAAAAAAATCTTTATGTAGATCATCAAAAAAGCTGTCATAAAATAAATTATTGTTTGTTGGTAATGGTTGATCTTTGGTATTTGTTGTTATGTTGTTAACAATAGTAAGAAGCATGAGTATATATGTTAGCTTTGTATTGTTCATAATTTATCCTTTATATAAAAGATATATGTTGGTTATAAAACTATTAAACTCTTTATTGTATTTTTACGTAAAAATAGTTTGTTAGTCAAGATTTCTATTTTGTGTAAAGTACAGAGTATAGAAATATAGATATTTTATAGAGAGAGTAAAATATGAAAATAACTTTTTTAGGAGCAACTGAAACAGTTACTGGTTCTCGCTATCTTATTGAACATGCAGATAAGAAAGTTTTAGTTGATTGTGGATTATTTCAAGGTCCTCGAGAAATTAAGGAACGTAACTGGCAAGATTTTCCAATAGCTCCTGATTCTATTGATGCAATCGTTTTGACCCATGCGCATATAGATCATACTGGTTATATACCAGTGTTAGCTAAAAAAGGTTTTAAAGGTAAAGTCTATTGCTCTCAAGGAACTTATCAGCTTTGTAAAATTTTATTAAAAGACAGTGCTTTTCTACAGCAAGAACATGCAAAAAAAGTTAATGAAGCAGGATATTCTCGCTACAAGCCTGCTTTACCATTGTATACTGTTAAAGATGCTGAATATGCACTGTCGCTGTTTCATCCTATTGCTTATGACTTTGTAATTACGATTGGTTGGTTACAAATTATGCTTATTCAGTCAGGTCATATACTGGGTGGATCATTTGTGGTTATCACAGATGGAAAAAGTAAAATTACTTTTTCAGGAGATTTAGGTCGTCCAGATCAGATGTTGATGAAAGAGCCTGCACATCTTAAAGAGACAGATTATTTAGTTCTTGATTCGACCTATGGAGATAGGCTTCATACTCATGAAGATTTTGTCCAAGAACTTGGACTGATTATACAAAAAACAGTTGAAAAAAAGGGAACGTTAATTATACCATCATTTGCTGTTGGGCGAGCTCAAGTACTATTGTATGCGTTATATCAATTGAAAAAGCAAAATAAGATACCTGGGATACCAATTTTTTTAGATAGTCCTATGGCGATTAGCGTAACAGATTTGTATTGTGACTTTTTAGATGAGCATAAGTTGTCAGCACAAGAATGCCATAAGGTGTTTGATGTTGCTACTTACGTACGCACTGTTTCAGAGTCTAAAAGTCTTAATCATAAACATGGTCCTTCGATTATTATAGCTGGTAGTGGTATGGCAGATGGGGGTAGAGTGTTGCATCACTTTGCAAATACAATTACAAATGCGAAGAATACCATTTTGTTTGTAGGTTATCAGGCAGATGGAACAAAAGGAAGAATGTTGTTAGAAGATATTCCAGAAATAAAAATTTATGGTAAATACTATCCAGTTCGAGCTACGATTAAAAATATTGCTTCTTTATCAGCACATGCTGATTATCATGATATTTTAACATGGTTAGCATCAATCGAAAAACCACCTAAAAAAATATTTTTAACACATGGTGATGTAGATTCATTAAAATCGTTACAGGAAAAAATTATACAACGATTTAACTGGTCTGTTGTTGTACCTAAATATACAGATACATATAGTTTAGATTAATACCTATTGTAGTGAACTCAAGATTTTAGATTGCATAATGTTATATAACTCCTGTATACTGCAAAACATATTTTATGAGTAATTGTCAGTAACAATGTATAGATATAATAATGAATTTAGATGGTTAAGCAGGTTATTGTAATCATATTTTTGCTGCAAAGCATTTGCATATTTTCGAGTCAGCAAGAACTTTCTAGCGACTTTGAACAACATGATGATGCTATTGAAGCAAAAATTTTAGACTTGTCGACATATCCTCGATTACAGTTGTTTTTGGCTGCACGTTCATTATGTACATTAAGTGATAATAAAATATCAATGTTGGATATTAAGGCGTTGCAATTACAAAGTGATGATTTGTATTGGCAAAAACAGCGACATATAAAAACGATAGAAACTATGTGGCAGATGCATACTATTCCAGGTCGACCTGAAACATATGGGTATTGTAGAATTCGTGATGTTATTAACGATAGGTATAACTATGACAAAGATAATCAAAGGTAAGATAAAATTTTGTTCTATAATGATAGCTTTTCAGATGTTATTGAGTATTAATCTTATTGGGTCACAGCCCATACCTCAGACAGATAGGTCAACTGAAGCATTGTGGCTAAGTCATAAAGTGTTTGATGATTTGCAGCACAGTTTAGCTAATGATCGTGACTATAGTAAAATATCAGCAGAACATCAGTCTATAGACCGGGTATTACTTGCGCGTTATATCATTGGTTCATCTTTTTGGGAAGCAGAACGAGAATTGTTTTTAAAAGACAAATCAAGACAGTCTGAGCTACAAAGTGCAAGAATTGATAAAGAGTGTGCTTTTGTTGTAGAAGAAGCATTGTTGCATTTAGCTGTAGATATAAAAGAAATGGTACATGCAAAAAAGAATAGAAAAAACTCTGTATCAGAGAGATCATTAACAGCAACTAATCCAGGAATAATATTTTCTGAAGAACAATTGCTAGCTGATATTGAAGTATCAGATGAAGATAGAGTTTCTTTTTTGTACAACAAATTACAAGAACATGGGACACAGTATCAACATCATATAACTGATTTAGATTAAACATTATTGTGATAACAATAATCAAAGTTTGTATAAGTAACTATTACAATATTCTGAACAATTAGAAAGGATAATCATATGACAAGATTTCAATGTATTATATCTACTATGTTGTTATGTCTGCATAGCGTGAGCAACACTACTGGTTTGCCAGAAGTATATCATGCTGCAAATGCAGATGAAATTGTTATGATAGGTCGTAATTTGTTGTATGAACTACTGATACAAAAACATGCAGATTTATTTCAAAAGAAAAAAAATAAACATTTATTTATGGAATGGATGTTGGATGAAAACTGGCGTTGGCAACGAGAGTCGTTTTCAAAAATGCGAGAGAACATAGATTTAAGTGAATATCATCAAGTAATACAGCAAGAGTTTGCATTTATTAAACGCCAAATTCCGGAAGTAATTAGCGATGTGTATGATCAAGAGCCAGAGGGTAGACAATGGTGGACAGAGTTTTCATATAGAGTTCATACCCAAGAAGATGCATATGAATAAAATAGTTTGTTGCTTGATGTTACAGTTTTGGTTGAGTACTTGTACGGCAAGTCAGATTCCTCCTTTATTGTTATGGGCTCAACAGCAAGTGTTTCATGATCTTACTTCTCATCCACAACCACATCGTAAAGAGCGTCAAGAATATGGTAAAGAATTACTAGGTGTTCATTGGAAAAAAAAGCATAAACAAAATTTTGTTAGTATAGCAGAAGAACAACGTTCAAAAAAACAGCAAAAGGCATATGATCAGGTTATGAAACAATTAGTTACTATCATTATCAATGAGATGGAAACATCAAGACGTATTACAAAATATGATTCTCAAAAATCTAAATAGAATGTAGTAGTTTGATTTCATCAAAATGATATATACATAAAATAGAAAATGTAATTTTTTTCCAAGTTTTATGTTATGAGAGCCGACTTAGAATCTTGTGTTACATATACTGTTGTTCATGAAGACAAGATAGTTAGATAATTAGTTATAGTGCAAAATTACAAACTAATAATAGCTGTATTTGACTTAAGCTCATAGTTACATTTTTTATATATCAAAAGGTTTATCAGGTGGTGCAAGTTCTGTCTTGAGAGCATCTTGTAGTTTGGAGGCGTAAATGTGAGTGACGAGAAATTTGCTCATGTCATCAAAGCTATAACCGGATAAGGATTTGAAATATTGATAGTCTTGTTCAAATTGAGAGTTTACTAAGTCAAGTTTTTTAAAATCGATATCTAACTCATTGTTAGTAAATTGTGGATGTTGTGCAAAATATGCGAGTAACGATTCTTCATGATTGTTGATAAATTCTTGTTGAAGATTGGTTTGACATGTGCATGAAGAGTAATATGTTTTTGGCAACCGTGTGTTTTGTTGAGGGATATTAAACTTTGTTTGAAACTCAGAAAAACTTCCAGGAAATTTATAGCCTTCGACTACTATAACTGCTTTTTGTAAATTTTTGCTTATGGGAATTTCTTTAAAACTATCATCAAGTGGCTCTAGTAATTGAATATATTCATTTTTAATACCATAGCATGTACAAAAAGATACAGTTTTAAAAAGTATTAACTGTTTTTTATGTTTTATTTTTTTTATAATTACTTGAATTCCTGGAAAGCATGCTGTCATTGAGCAAAAACCTTTAGATTCAACTTGTTTTAAAGCTTTTTGTAATTCATTGTTACTATAAGTTAGTGCAAGTTGTTGTTCATGTTCAATTGATAATTTGCACACTAATTTTTTTGCAGAATGATTTAATAAAATCTTAATCTTTCGATTACTGATTTGGTTATCAGTTAAAGATAATAAAGTTTCTTCTGGAAGAGTTGTAAAAAGACATAAGCTAATAAATTGCAACTCTTTTGAAGGAATAAAATTTAAATTATGTTCATCGAAATATTGAGATAAAGGGTTTAAATTTCTTGCTAATTGTGTTCTTTGTTCTTGGTTATAAGTGTAAAAATTTTTAAGGCAGGTGTTAATCGATTCAGTTAACGATCGCACTGATTTGATTTCTTCATTTAATTTATGTTGTATATTTTTGTCATAATCAAATAAATCAATAATCATTGAAGCTCGTGTTTGGCATTTTCTATCACCTATTGTCGCATCAAAGTAATAAAGTTTTTTTTCTTGAAAATATTTGATAGCTAGGGTCATTAGCTTTACTTCAAGTAGTGATAAATAAAGAGATTGTTCTAGATCATATAGCTTTGGATTAACAATGATTTTGCGATCAAATAAATATCCAATTTTTTTAGTGATGGTCATAATTGATTCCCTAATGTTTGAAATGAAAGCTCCTGTTTTTATATTAATTTATAATAATTATGTTTCAAGGTTCAAGACATATTAATTTATTACATATTATTAACGGTAGGAGTGTATGTTATTTTAACTCCTACATCTAAAGATGCTTCTTGAAAAGTATCAAAATTTTTACTAGATAAATTATATAATTTTACAGGTTCAGGAATTCCTGGAACATTGGTTTTTATATTTTTACCTTTAGTAGTAATACTTCCAAGTAATGTTTTATCGGATTTATAAAAAGTTACAGTTAGTTTGCCACGGTCATTTGAATTTAAAAGTTGATTATTTTTTACAGAAGGAACAATATAAATACCTTGTTTCCAGTCTAATTCTGTTAAATTTTGTAAAAACTTAGGAAGATTGCCAGATTCTAAAATATGACATCTTGTGTAGGGTTCTACGTTAAAAATATTAAATACATCATAATACAGATTAGTTAAAGGATATTGAGTTATATTTATGTTAAATATTAATTCTGTATGGTCAATAGGAGAAGTTTTTGATGCTTGTAATAAAAATTTATCTTTATCTTTATAAGTTACTTTAAACTCTGCAGATTCATTTTGCTTTAAAGATGTAAGGTCAATAGGGATTTCTGATCCATGCCAAGTATTTGATTGAGTAAGAAATTTAACAAAGTTGTGTTTTTTTAAGTCAGAAAAAGATAAAGTTTGTATTGCTAACATATTTCCCTGCTTATCTAACCAGGTTAGAGTGAAAGAACCGTTTTTTTGTTTAGTTATTTTTGCAAAAACAGATTCTTTCATTTTTTTTGTAGGTAAGCTGCTAATAAAGGTATAAATTTGATGATATGGCATGTCAAACATACTGTTAAATCCATTTCGATTAAATAATTTTACTGTAGGTTTTTCTGGTGTTATTGGTGGAAAAGTAATTCTAAAATTGATATGAAAAGCTGCATAACCATTTGCTATGATATTATTTTTACTATTTTGTGTAGGGTGTAATTGTGGAATATTATTACAATTATCTAAATTTGTTTCATATGTATTGCATGACATAAGCCAATTAACATCGTATAGCGTTTGTCCTGGTTTTGTTAAATTATATTTATCTATAAAGTATATGTATTCATTACTTGTTTCAAAATATCCAAGTTTATGAAAGTATTCAAAAGCTGATCCAAAGTTGCCTGTGCCAAAAAATGAAAAATCTGTTGCTGCTGCAATATAAGAGCTTGCATGCAGCATCCATAGTAATTGTAAGTCAGGGATGTTCCACAAATAGTCTGATAAGATTGGTAATGGTAATGGAGTTATATGCTTAACAGGTGATTGCAGCACTTGTACTGTGGTAAATGCTGGTTGATAAATTTTTCTTGTTTCTGAAAGTTTATTATCAGATGTTATAAAGGTATGATCTTTTTCATTGATTTGCATATTAAGTAGATAAGGACCTTGTAGTGTCGAGAGATTAATTGCTTGAATACGTTGATCAATGTTTCGTGTAATTTGATTACGTGGTGTTGGGTTTTGAATCATGAGCATGTATAGGTCTTGATCATCAGCTAGGTATTGGCGACTCGTAGGGCGACCGTTCATTTCAAAGGTATTATTTTCTAAATCGTGTGTAAGTGTGTCTAAAAAGTTTTTGATCTCAGAGCCTGTCATCATCTGAATGGTAAAGAGTGGTGTATTAGAAATTGGTTTGTTTGTGTTGGGTGCAAATTCATAAAAGGCAAAGTGACCAGTAGAGATTTGTTCGCGAGATGTATTGTTAGTAGGTGCTTGAGGATCTTGTGCATCATATTGTAATGCAGCAGTATGAAGATTAACGCCGTTAAGTCCATGAGATAATGTACCGATGCATACTTCTTGATGATTGACTTGGTACATGCCAAACAGGGTGTTGGTGTTGTTGGTGATATTGACAATGATACCGAGATCTTTGATGTTGTTGGTACATGATGTTGCTGGTTGATTATTAGCATGAGTAATTGTGCAGGTTTGTGCTAGTCGATTGAGTGCTCGGTGTAGATGATGTGTAGCATAGTTGTATTTATAACCTTGTTTGTCATCTGGTAACTTTGGAAATGTTTTTGGTGATACATAGTCATACATCATTGTTAAGGCATTATTGTTTAATGCATTATACATATTAGTAACATTGTTCTGGCATGTTGTTGTGTTAACACTTTGTCCCGTAGTTGGTGGATCAAAGCAAATTTTTAGATTTTGTATATCATCAGATGGTTGGTTGAGTGGAGGGTAGTTGCATAGTGTATTGCCAGCTGTAGCACGTTGCTTGAGTGCTTGCCAACTGTGTGAGCTTTGCTTGCTTGCACTACGTGCTAAATATCCTGCGTATAAATTACCCCATGCTGCTTTGACTGCTTGTTTTGTTTGTGCAGGAAGCTGTGATGATGTAATTTGTTGAGCATATGGTACAGGTGCAAATTTTGTACAACCTTGTGTTGACTGGGTCGCTGGTTGATTACTTGCAGGTGTACTTGGTAGTACGATACCGTGCATTAGTATCGTAAGTAGTAAAATATGAAATAATCTCATAAACAAAGTCCTTTCATCCTTTATCGTCATTGTAAGTTGATCTGGGTATAAAATTCAAGTTTTTACAAAAATAGCGACATAATCGTATGGTGTGTTTCATATTTGTATAAAAAATATTTCATATATAAAAAATTTAGACAAAAACGCTGATTAACAGTACAATGCTATTGCATTCACTCTGTAGATCAATCATTCAGGCAGTAATGTTAATAATTTGAGATAAAGTTGTAGAGATGAGATGTCATATAATTTTTATGCAATTACTATTGGTATTAGGTACTTGTTTGTATGTACGTGCTTTACCTGAACATGAGCAACAATGTGGTAATGCAACATGCTGGATGGTAATGTATTGTTGCTTATTTTGTGCTACTCATACAGTTGATGATGTAGCAACATCAAATGAATATCTATTTACTACGTATCGATCGTTAGATCGTTCTGTACCAGTTAATATGTGTCTATCTCAGCAATCTGATATACAAGTAACAAAAGAAAAAAAGAATCAATAAGAGGTTGAAAGGAATATATGAAAATAGCAAAATTTATTGTTATCGCAGCTTTGTTTATTAATGCTCAATCGGTTATGACATCTGATGATGACTGGGATTTTGGACCGCCACCTCGTCGTTATGACTTGAATGGTAATATACAGGTTCAATCATGGCCAAGTGAAAAACAGATAGAAAATTGTCAAGAGTGTTGCAAATCATCGTGTTGTTTGTTGGCATGTTTGATTGGTTCTGGATGCTGTTATGCGCTATATCAACAAACTCCAGAAAGCTTTAAGGAAGGTCGTAATCAGTATAAAGCTGATACATCTAAAATGGATTAATATTAAAAAGATATAAGAAAGAATTTTATGAAAAGTATTATTACAGCAACGCTTGCTGCTATTATGATCTGTAGTAGCACAACAGTCGTATATTCATCACAAAATAAAAATGAGACTAATTACTGTCATACAGCAGCAGATTGTAGTATTTGTTGCGTGATACCTGCTATGTTTTGTTATATATGTTGTGTACCAACTGTATTGACAGAAGGTGTAGAGCAATATACAAATCAAGCTAGCCAATACGGACAAGCATTTTTGGAATGGAGACAATCTTCTGCAAATAAATTTTATTGTAGTCCTGAAGGTATGTGCTTTACTAAGCAAATGAAACGTCCAGTAAAAGAAAGATATTCATTGTTGCCACGGGTGCAAACAGATATGTGTATGAAGCAAGATGATAAAAAAAAATAAATAATATATTATTGTGTTGCATGTTATGTACGATGCCCGGTTTACAAGCAGAACGCTATCAAGATAGAGGCTTTTGTCGTTATTACTTGTTGCCAGCGGTTGTTACCTGCATGGTTATACAAGTTACGCTGTTTACGCAGCAAGATATAGTAACACACTCTTTACAGGGTTATGTAGATCGTACAAATAATAAAAATATAGATCAAAGCTTGTATGCACGGATGTATAAAGAAAGAAATAAATGCGAACGTATAAAAAAATAGTTTTAGTGATAATCACAATGTTGCATATGAATACAATTATTCCGTACGATAGCGATGAATGTGATTGCAATTATGTTGGAACAATGTGTATATTTGGCTTAGTGCTCATAGCGGGTACATTAGGATCGCCTTCTAGGCCGATACAAGCTTCTCAAGCAACATCAACTGACAACCAACCAAAAGTTAAAAATATGAATGATGATGTCTGCGATTGGGAACGTTATAAAAAAAATAAATAAGGTATGTTATCTGTATAATAAAATTACATTGGTTGTATAAAGTAGGATAAAATGAAGTGTATAAAGTTAATAATATGGTTATTTGTTATGCAGCCGGGATTATACACAAGTGATAAACATAGTTTGATTACTAAGTGGTTTGAAGAACAAACAAATGAGAACGGTACAGAAAAATGGACAGAAGATCAAAAACAAATCATGCGTAATACATATAAAGATACGATTCATGAATTATCGCTCGTGTGGTATGCTACAAGGAGTGAGCATACTATAGAGCAGGCATATAGTGTTGCTCTTGCACAAGAGTTTGAAGCTGTACAACAATTACCCCGTCAGAAATCACGGACAGACAATCTTGATCACGAGCCAATGTTGGTAGAACGTTGTTCTGATACAAAAAAACATGGGTGTCATCAAGCTTTATGTCAGAAAGTAGTCACTGCCTTCACTTCTTGTTTGCTTTGTGCTGATTCATGTTCTTTATAAGCAAAGATAACGATATAAAAATATAAAATTATTATGATAAAATTTGCTATGTTTCGTTTGTGACATGTTAAAAATAACTGTTTTTTATAAGAGTTATAATTGTTGTCATCATGCACTAACCAACAAGTTTAAAATATATACAATAATAATGTTTCAATAATGATGGAGCAATAACCATGAAAATATGTAATAACATAGTGCTAGCAATGTTTGTGTTATATAATACAATGCAATCTTCAAGTTTTGTTTATATAGTGAACAAAGAATCTAAAAAGCAAAATACTCGTGAATTAACGGCAAAAGAAGAACAAGAATTTTGCAAAAAACATGCTTATCTTTTAAAAAAATATGCACATGTTATCAATCAAGTTAAATCTGCTTGGGAAAAAAAAGATAGTAATGAAAGTAAATCTTCTGAAGTAAGTAATCAATCAGCAGTAGCAGCAGCATCTCATGTAGCTGTCTATCATAGTCAAGTGCCAACCGAAGCACATGTTGTAGATGACAAGTAATACATGTAAATGAAGGTATTTGCTATAATCTCTTGATTGTTACTTGGTAAAAATTATTTCTTTGTACTATAACGTAATTAACAATAAGGTTTTGGTATGAAGAATATTATTTTTATCACGGTGAGTTTATTTTCAGTACCATTATTGTCCAGTGACAGTCTGTGTTATTTGTTGATAACTCGAGTACAAAAATCGGCTTTAGTACGATTTTTATTATGTAAAAAATGTTACGATGACAGATCTCAAGAAACGATTTCATCTGATATATCTCACATTAACAAACAGTACCCAGGTTTAAAAGCACCGTCTCAAAAATATCAACAAAGTCTTACAACATTGCGATCTCAACAAGAGTATGCTTTTCAAGATTCTACTGTGCAATGAAGTGGATATGTTTTTTCATAGCTTGCAGTATAACAAGTTATATTGTTACTTCTCAAGAGCCTTTATTACAAGACCATCATCAAAATCAGTACTGTGAGCAAAAACAAAGTTGTTGGCAAGCTTTTAAAACTATTTTATGTTGCTGCTGTTGTTTTGACAGAAATCAAGAAATAGAAGAAACATTTGAGTATGAAATTTCTGGATCATATATGCCTTATTTTATTAATGAAGATATAGCTGTTACCTATCAACAAAAGCGTTTGTATGTTACTGCAGAGAATGTTGTGATATATAAGCGACCAACTGCCAAGCAGTTTAATGCTTTGTACATGATACACATAAGTCCAGATGGCTGGGAATTGCGAAATAAGTGAGTTGTTGGACAATATCTTGTTGATTTATTATGATAATAATAACAAATTATAATTTTTTATCTGGATACACTTTTATGTCAAAAAGCCAAAATATTAGAAATATAGCCATTGTGGCTCACGTAGACCATGGTAAAACAACCTTGGTTGATAAATTGTTACAACAATCAGGTACGATGCAAGAAGTTCAGGACCGTGTTATGGATTCTGATAGCATTGAGCGTGAACGTGGTATTACCATTTTAGCAAAAAATACTGGAATTCATTACAAAGATTACAATATTAACATTGTAGATACTCCTGGTCACGCAGACTTTGGTGGAGAAGTAGAACGTACATTGCAGATGGTAGAAGGCTTTATACTTCTTGTAGATGCAGCAGAAGGTGTATTGCCAGGAACTCGTTTTGTATTACAAAAAGCGTTAAGCTTAGGGTTGCGTCCAATTGTTGTTATTAACAAAATTGATCGTAAAGATGCAACTATTAAAGAAACAGAAAGTCAGGTATATGATCTGTTCTTAGATTTGGCAACAGATGATTCACAATTAGAATTTCCAACGTTGTACGGGTCTGCAAAAATGGGCTTTATGACCACTGATCCAGACAAACAAACTGAAGATTGTACTGCATTGCTTGATGCAATTGTTGATACAGTTCCTGCACCTGAACCAGAACAAGATGATTTACAATTGTTAATCACGAATTTAGATCACTCAGATTTTTTAGGCTCTTTGGCTGCAGGTCGTGTGTTTAGTGGTACATTAAAAGTTGGTGATCAAGTTGTTATGTGTCGTGATGATAATGTAAGTCAGCCAACAAAAATCACTAAAATTTGGAAATTTTTGGGTGTTGAAAAGGTTGAAGCGCAAGAAGCAAGCTATGGTGATATTGTAACTGTAGCAGGATTTAATCAACCACCACAGTTAGGTGCAACGATTTGTCATGTTGGTAAACCAGCACCACATTCATATGTGAAAGTAGANGAACCAACATTAACAATGTATTTCTCTGTTAACAATTCACCGTTTAGTGGACGTGAAGGTGATTTATTAACATCTCGTCAAATTAGAGAGCGTTTAGAAAAAGAGTTAAAAATCAACGTTGCTTTACGTGTAGAAGATACAGAATCACCAGAGGTGTTCAAAGTATCTGGTCGTGGACAGCTACACTTGGGAATTTTAATTGAGAACATGCGTCGTGAAGGTTTTGAAATTCAAGTATCTGCTCCAGAAGTGATTTATAAAACAATTGATGGTGTTAAACAAGAACCATTTGAGCACGTGATTATCGACGTTGAAGAGCAATATCAAGGTTCAGTAATGGATAACTTGGGTCAGCGTAAAGGTGAGCTGCAAAATATGACACCGATGAATGATGGTCGTGTTCGTATGGAATTTGAAATCCCTGCACAGGCGTTGCTTGGTTTTCGTTCTAAATTCTTAATTGAAACACGTGGTACTGGTGTTATGAATACTCATTTCATTGGTTATAAGCCTGTTAAAGGATTTATGCAAAAGCGTCTAAAGGGTGCATTAACTTCAATGGAAAATGGCGAAGTGACAGCATATGCGCTTGATGCGTTACAAGCACGTGGAACATTGTTTGTTAAGCCAGGTGATAAAGTATATGCAGGAATGATCGTTGGTGAACACTCTCGAGATAATGACTTGGATGTTAATCCTTGTAAAGGTAAAAAATTAACAAACATGCGAGCATCTGGATCTGATGAAACAGTTAAGTTAGCTCCACCGTTATTAATGACACTTGAGCAATGTATGGAATGGATACGTCCAGATGAGTTGATTGAAGTAACACCAAAGTCAATTCGTTTGCGTAAAAAAGTCTTACAAGCATCAATGCGTAAATAATTCTTGTTAAGATTATAATAAAGAGCTTCGAATATTATTTTTTGTAATGATCGAAGCTCTTTATTTATGCTTTCAAAAACAGTATAAACCTGTTGTAAATAGGCTTTTTTTGAGATATTCTGATGATAAGTAGTAGGGGTTTTTACTTATTAGGGATAATTATGAAAAAAATACAATTTTATATGTATACTCTCGTATGCTTATTACATGTGCAGAGCCAATATGCTTCATATGCTTTTAGTATGCCACATATGCTTTCGCCAGCAGAAAGTCAGTTGAACCAAGAAAGTTTAACAACAAATGCTCCACGAAATCATAATAATAACGAGGCATTTTCTCTTAATGTAATGAATGAAAACAGTCAAAATTATGGTGCAGTATATGATCGAAATCATAATCAAAATAATTCTTTTGTTTCTGCTAACAATATAGGTATAGAAAGAACATTTACAGATGAAAATGATGAAGATTATGATGATACAGATACTGGTTGGATTGAGCCTCAACAAAGCAGTCATCATAGTATTGATACACTTGTTACTCCAACAAATTCTGACATACAAAGACAAAATCAACAAAATACTACATGTACGCATATGAAGTTTATGAGCGATTCAGGTTGTAGTTTGTATCCGTATAATGCTTTTGCTTTTAATAACAATATAGGTATGAAAAGAACATCTACAGATGAAAGTAATGAAGATTATGATGATACAGATGCTGGTTGGATTGAGTCTCAACAAAGCAATCATCAAAGTGTTGATACACTTGTTACTCCAACAAATTCTGACATACAAAGGCAAAATCAACAAAATGTTACATGTACTCATATGAATTTTAAGAGCAACTCAGGCTGTGGTTTGTATCCGTTGCCAGTGTTTCGTAATAAGCCAGTAGCAAGATATGTAGATTCTATGGTAAATGTTGTGTTGCAAGAAGCATTAGAAAGATCAGAACAAAGCAATATTGCTGCAACAGCAATTGATCAAGCAACAACAAAAAATAATGATGAATCAGTTGTACATGAAAATGATGCTACTTTTTACCAGCAACATAAAAAAGATAATACTAGTTTGCAAAGTAATAAATTGTCGCTTATAGATAAGAAACAAGACAGTCATGAACCATTGGATGAACAAAATGGTATAGGTGTGAAAAGAAAAAATGATGTTCAAGGTTGGAAAAAATTGTTAATGTGCTGTTTTTTCGATGCAACAAAAAAATAAAATAGAGTTAATGATGAATAAAGTAATAAAAAAAATATTGTTAGGATTATTGATAAATGTAGTATCAGTATATTCTTCAGGTAATGTAAATGGTTCATTAGGTAATCGTGCTGAAAATGGTTTAACTGATAAGTCTGTTTGCTTAACGCAGTTAAGTTTGTTGCAAAGTGGTTTAGTTGCTCAGCAAGATGTAACTGTACATCAAAAAAATAAATCTATTGCAGCATGGAATAACTGTGAACAAGTATTAGAAGCAGTGCCTGATCCTGTAATAGATAACGATAATCATGAGGCTTTGCCAAGTCGGTCTGGTAGCAGTAATGTAACGCCTCGTCAGATGCAATTTGATCATGATATGCATAGTGTAAGAGCTTCGTCTCAACGGGATTCGATACCAGTTCGTAGACATAATTATTCTGTACAGCAGCCGCATGCAAAGCGAAGATTGTTGCAACCAATTGTAATAGAAGAACATGATCAATCAATATTAGAACCTTTTGATCCAAGTTATATACCTTTGTATAAACCAGGATTAGATGGTGTTTATGAGGTAGAAGATATTGATTATACAGCACAGGTAAAATAAGAAAAAAACATGATACATTGCAACAAGCTGCAGCATCTGTACAAAATGAACCAGCAGTTGGGTTTTTATGTGATAGTGATGATAGCGGTAGTTATAGAAAGACACCAGAAGATGGTAATTATTTAGCAACGCCAAGAAAGAAAAAGCAGAAAAAAGTAATTCGTTCTAGCAATGATAGTAGTAACGATGATGTTCGTTATGTAGCTCATGTACAGCGATTAGAGCCAATAGATAAGCTGAAAGTCTTAGACATTACTTCTAGAGGTGCAAAGATTGATGCTCATCTTAGTAAAGATAGTGCCGGAGATACAGATGGTCAATAAAATTGTTAATTTTGTATAGATAAAAACACGAATAAAAAGCATAACCCCTTTTGTGAAAAACTTATTGGCATGCTATATTTGAGCTATATGAAGTTAAAAAATGGAGGATTCTTATTATGAAAAAATTACTATATATACTATTGATTAGTGTAACGCCATTACTTGCTTCTTTTAAGGTCACTGGACCTATGGGTAGCCCTTTTGAAAATGGCTTAAAAAGTGATTCGGATCTTGAAAGATCAGTTGAGTCAAAAAACTGTGCTATTACTCAAAGAGTGAGTAATCAAGTTGCAACAGCACAGGTTGTTTCGCAAGCAAAAAATCGCAGTAATAATAACAATGTATTAGGTAGTCAAGTAGTTAGTAATAATGTGACGCCTCAACGCCAACGTAGATATGCCATAGATCCTAATTTTGATGTTGATCAAGCTCGTACCGGGATCAAAGTGTATAAAAGCAGTGTGTTACTTACTGACGGTAAAGATGCTTGTTCTAAGAAGTCAAAAAATCAACAAGGCATAACAGCGGTTGATCTGAGTCACTTACCTCGTTATCAACCTTACATAGACCATGATTTAGAGGTAGAAGATATTTTTCCAGGTATATACACAAAGAATAACAATCACGGTCAAGCAGCTGCACAGGACGGTACTCAAAATGCTCATCACAGTTGGGTAAATACTCCACAAAGTTGGTCTACTGTTTCATCTCAAACTCCATGCAAAAAAGAAATTGCATTACGAACAGAGTTAAGATCTGGCAATAGTACTGGCGCTATTCAAGTTGTACAAACAGATAATGTCATATTGAAACAAGCTAAAGAACAACATGTGAAGCAAAAACCTGTTTTTAAACTTGAAAATGATGATATAGCAAGTTGTCAGAGTTTAGACTCTCTAGATAAGACTAAACTTCCAGGTAAAGCTTATAAAGGTACAAGGTCTGAAGAGCATATAGGTAGAAAAGCAAGTTTTAATAGCTTGGCGAGCTCTGAATCGTAATAAAGTTATTTTTATAAAGATAGTAAGGTCTTATGTCGCAACATAAGGCCTTAGTTCGAAATAATATTGACTTTTGCACAGTCAACATCTGTTAGTCAAAAAGTATTGCAGCTTTTGCAAAATAATCGCCCTGGTGGTATTATACAAATAGAAATATAAATAGGAGGTTTCAGTGAAAAAAATAATATATAGTTTCTTATTGTGTGCAAATATTGTATGTGCTTCTGATCTTGAAACTTTATCGACTCGTTCTTATATAAAAAATTATCAGAATTATGTACCATTACTTCATGCAATTCCATCAGCAGAGTTAAATTATCAAAATTTATCATTACGTATGCAAGATGAAACTGATTATCAATTTATTAATCGTATACAACAATATCAGCAAGATGTATTACCAACAGATCAGCGAAGTTACTTAGACCCAGAAAGCTTGCCTGATTTTGATAAAAAAATGTCAGACGAAGAATATGCGTCTTTTGTACAGGACTATCAAATATTTGAAGGTAAAGATACTCTTGAAGGGTATGTTATAAGTGCAGATTTAGATGTAGAATTAAAAGCTAAGTCAGCACAACAAAGAACAAAAGAGCTTTTTGAAAGGAAAAGATCACATAATATAAAACCAAGTCAAGAACGTGATCTTTTAGTATACAAAGAGCAAAAGCGTATTGCGTTAGAGAGCAGACAGCAGCGAGATCGTATAATACATAAGCATTGTAAGGGGGCTAGACAGCAACAGCAGTACCAGGTAGTAGATGCTCAGAATAGGTTTGCTTTATCTGAGTTTGATAATTTTGATAGTGACAGTAACAATGATAACAATTATTATCAGGTACAACAGAATCAAGTGCATGAGAACCATGGCAATCGTAATTATATAAGTGTATTTTCAGAAAGCAAAACAGATTCACAAAGAGATTGTTTTGCAGAACAAATAAGTCAATTACCTGCAAATCGAGACAATGCAAGCTGTCCTTCATTGTCAACTAAAAAAGGTAAAAAGTTGAGATTCAAGGTACAAAAACAGTTAAATAAACAAAGTGATACTCGTCCATTGCCTTGTGCTGCATTTGATGAAGATAACATATCTGAATGCAATAAAAATCAGTGTTTTGCAAATACAAATCAAGCTGATAATGTCACAAATACAAACAGAGATAGTAAAAAGGCTCAATCCTACAAAACGTTAGGTTCAGACAGTTTTGCAAGATTAGTACTGAAAAATCAAAAGGTAACTTATATACCTAACGCTCATCACCAACAAACGGATCAATTTGATAGAGATCCAAATGCTGCATATGCAGGATCGCAAAATCAGGATTCTTCTAGAAAGAATTCTGTAAGTAGTAATCGTAACAATGATCAACAGCAACAATCAGCTCAAGTTAATAATACAGCACAAAGACCTGATATATCGTTAATGATTACAATTTTTTCAGGTCGCAATTCAGCGTCAAGTCAAGCTAGTGGTCGTTATAACAATGCATCTTCCGGAGAAGCTCAAGAAAGTTCTTGGAGTAAGTCTGGAGATGATGGTGGAGAAAAGCCAACGCATTCATCAGAGTTGTTGCGATTTACATCAAGTAATAGAGTAGATAGTCATATATTACGACACCAAGAAAGAACAGAGCAATTAAAGTCACAGCTATTGTCACAAATAAATGTAGTATCTGATGATTTAAGTTTGATGCAGTGTGCAAATGATGTAAAAATGCAAGCACGAGTAGCTGTTGTAAAGCAGAATAAAGAGCAACTTTATAGTGAGATAATATCATCACAGTCAGTTGCAGAGTTAGATGATTTAAAAGATAAAATTGCTGGATTGAAAGATCAGCTGCAAAAACTGCAAACATTTATAACTGAGCAAAATAGTAGTTGTCGTTGTTGTAGTTAAATTGAATGTGCATAAAATAATAACATAAGGGATAGCATGTTGTGCTAAGCGATGTTATGTTATCCCTTATTTATGATTGTAAAAACAGTTTTTATGAGCATAGTTATCTTGAAGTAAAAATAATATTTTGACAAATTACGCAATTTTAGCGATACTAAATAGAGTAAAAATCACGTTGTTTTCAGTGTTTTAAAGGAATTTGATCATATGAAAAAGAGTATTCATCCAGAATTGTTCGATGTTACGGTAACATGTAGCTGTGGTGCATCATTTGACACAAAATCACCAGTTAAAGAAATTAAACCAACATTATGCTCAAGTTGCCATCCATTCTACACTGGTCAGCAAAAATTTGTTGATACAGCAGGTCGAATTGATAAATTTAAGAAAAAATACGCTAAATAATTGTACCCATTAGGATTATCAGTGTTTGATAAATGGGCCCAATTAAAAGAATTTTATCAAGATTTACAAGATAAGGTCGTTTCTGGACAAGTTAGTTCTAAAGATAGAGCACAAGTCCAAAAAGACCTTTCTTCTGTTTCAGATATTTTACATGTACATAATGAACTTACATCGTTGCAAGCAGAGTTAGCTGATGCTCAAGCACAACTTGAAGCTGAAGCAGATGCTGAGTTGAAGCAGATGTTTGAAGCAGAGATCGTAGATTTACAATCTCAAATTGAAGCAAAACAAAAAGAGTTAGACGAATTAATGTATCCTACTGATGACATTGGTGCTCGTTCTGCATATCTTGAAATTAGAGCAGGTGCTGGTGGACAAGAAGCAGCATTGTTTGTTGCAGATTTGTTAAAAATGTATTTGTTGTACGCAGAAAAGCGTCATTGGAAAACAAATATAGTCAGTGAAAGTACAACAGATTTAGGTGGATTAAAAGAAGTTGTGGTGCACATTAAGGGTAAAAATGTGTATGGCATCTTGAAGCGAGAATCTGGCGTGCATCGTGTGCAGCGTGTTCCTCAGACAGAAGGTTCTGGTCGGGTACATACTTCAACAGCTACCGTAGCTGTATTACCAGAAGCAGAAGATGTTGATGTTCAAATTAATGAAGCTGATTTACGTATTGATGTTTTTCGTGCGAGTGGTGCAGGTGGACAGCATGTGAACACTACTGACTCTGCTGTTCGTATCACGCATATTCCGTCTGGAGCTGTTGTATCATGCCAGGATGAACGATCTCAACATAAAAACAAAGCAAAAGCTATGAAGATGTTAAAATCTCGTATTTTAGCTCATGCGCAAGAGCAGCAAAAGCAAGAACAGTCACAAGCTCGTAAAGAACAAGTTGGTACTGGCGAACGTTCAGAAAAAATTAGAACATACAATTATCCACAAAACAGAGTAACTGACCATCAAATTAATCTTACGTTAAAAACATTAGAATTTATTATGCAGGGTGATCTTGATGAAATTATGCAAGGATTACTTGAGCAAGATCGCAAAACAAGACAATTGCATCCTGTACTAGCTAATTTATAATATATCTTCACAAGGGTTCTTGATAACTTATTTATATGTTATGAGAGCTATATTGTTAAAGGGAAACAATATGACAAGCTTTGTAAGTAATAAAAAAATAGTAGTAATGTTGTTAGCTTTAACTTATGTACCTATATTTTGTTCTGATGTATTAATTGTGCGTAATATATCAACTTTGCCTCCTGTATCAATTGTGCCTATGGAGTTCGATGAGAATCGTATAGTAACTGATGAAGAAGTGAACCAAGTAGTAAAGCAATCAGATTTTGTTTGGCGTGGAGAAAGAGGTTGTGGAAGACTTACGTTGTCTATTCCAAAAAAAGATATTGAGTATTTGGGAGGTTTTTATAAAATTGGTGACAATCAATGGCGCTTAACAAGTAAGCGGGATAATTTATTGAAAAAAACTGATGAAAGTGGTCCTACGGATATAGTTTTAATCTTTGGAAAAGAAGATGATATTTGGCATATAAAAAAAATGTATTACGGTTTTAGTGTGTTTTCAAAAATTTCACCACGAATTGTACAAATAAGAACAATTCCTTGCAAATTTCATGCATTTTCACAAATTGCACCACCAGCTGTTCCAATGAAACATTCACCTACAATGAAAGAACCATCAGATTTAAATTTAGATCAACCAAAATAAACAATTACATTTTTTATATAATCATAGTGAAAAAAATTATAACATGAAAAACTTATTAGTAGTAACAGTATGCTTTTTGATCAACAGTGTTTTATATAGTTCATTGCGAAATCAAAACGTACAAGAATTTCTAAGAAATAAACATAAAATTTTGTTACAGGAGCGCCAGATTAGAAAATATAATGAGTTTAAAAAAGCTGATAAGCTATATCGTCGCTCTCAAGATGTTATAGATACAAAAACAAATAATAAATTTGTAGAAGATAAGCATTCTCAATTTATTCAAGAGATATTTTTGCTGCAAATAACTCGATGCTAGTTGAAGCTTTATAGTGATTTCGTATAAAATTGTTTGGATGTTGTATACATTACATATAACATCCAATTTTTTTGTAAAATAGATTGCTTTTTTTATGCATATATCATTATTCTATATATGTATAATGTAATCTCATGTATATTGCAGAATTAATAGTAAAATATGCAATAAGAAAATATGTCTATTATGCCATACTTGCTGGCTACCATGACATTATGATTTTAAAATTATACTCAAAGACGTTACAGTGTAAAAGCAGGGGGAATTGCAAGCTTTATTTTATAACAAAAGTAACATTGTTTGGTGTAATTACATATAACAAAAATATTTTTTACTACCATAAATCTTATAATTACCATTCGGTAATAGTTACTTACATTTACAAATAAAAAATTATATAACAATCATTTTTAATGAAAGATCGGTGAATACCGTGACAATAAAAATATTATCTATAGCAGTCTTGTATGCTATGTGTTTGCATAGTTCAGATGCTACTCATACATTTGCCTTTAGTTTTTCAGGTGAACATATTCGTTTGCTACCAAATTTTGTATCACCACAAGCAACCTCTTATCTTATTAATTTGGAAACTATTTCAGATTATAAAACAGGAAAAAGCAATTTGAATTTACCGGATGGTAAGTTTTGGTATTTGGTTGATAATAAAGTTACCTTAGAGATAGAGCCAGGTGTGGAACGTAAAACAAAATGTGTTGTTTTTTTTACCTTAAGACCAGATAAAACATGGGTTTATTATTCAGATATACAAAGTATTCCAGATTCTGTGAAAGCTTGTATAGCATGTGCTTTTGCGAAACAAGATGTTACAGGATTTCAAGAATTTATGACGAAGTATGGCGTTGCTGAAAATTGGACAGAAGAAAGAAAACAAGAGCAACTAAAAATTCGTCAAGAACAAAAATTAAAGCGTGAAGCTTATATACAACAAAATAAAGTTTCACAAGGAGATAAGTAAAGTAACAATTTTATTTTCGTACAATTTTTTTGGCATACATTAAAAATGGCGTTGTGAGTATAATTGCAACCAGTTTAATCATGTAACTAACGATCATAATGTGTGTTATATGCTCCATGATGCCGTATAAGCCAAGGAATGAAAATAAAATTGTATCAAATAGTTGTGAAGAGCACATTGATATATAATTACGAGCGACGAAGTATTTGTCGCTCGTTTTTTTTCTCATAAATGCATATAGATATGTATCTGCTGTTTGTGTGATCAGATATGATATGAATGATGCAATGACAATCCGTAAGGTATGAGACATAAGATGTGCAAAATGAATGTGTGTTGTATCTGCAGATGTTGGAGCATAACCAAGAAGAAACTCTGCCATGATCATATAAAAAGCTGAACATGCAAAGCTAATCCAGATTGTTTTACGTGCAATTTCTTTGCCCCATGTTTCTTGTAGCAAGTTAATGCCAAAGCTTACTCCTATGATAAAAGCATCAGCACTAGTAGCATACCAATTAAATAGCGTAATTTGTTTGATAACAAAGATATTTGCAACAACAAATAATAGTGAAATGTAAGAAACAAGCGCTTCTTTACCAAGTTTACCAAATAGTAATGTCGTACAACTGATTAATGTTACATGAAAAAAGAATATAATTTCATTGATCATCATATGAGTCACTTTGTTATTATAAATATTGATATATGTGTGCTGCTATAATGATAATACTTGCGATGCTAACTGGTAGTTTAATAGGTTTAATATCAAATAAACTATACGCAAGATTACATAGCATAATAGTGATAATAATCGGATAGCCAATGTTAATAAATGGTGCACTGTATGTTAAAATATTTGTTAAACCAAAGTTAGCAACAATCGTTGTTGTAGCAAGTGTCAATATTAAACATGGGATATAGCTTAATTTTTTGTTAAAGATATCATAGTGTAAATATTCTGCTAACACTGCTGCTAAAGCACTAATGGTTGAAAAGCATGCCATTAATACAGCAGTTACAATAACAATAACTCCATATTCATGCACAATTTGTACAGCAATCTTACTAAACATTTCGGCACCGTTCATCGATGGTAGCACAATGTGACCATAATATGCGCCAAGATAACTATAGCCAACATACACAAGAGCGAGCAATCCTGCTCCTATTAGGCCACCTTGTAAGCTGTATAAAGCTAGATCTTTGTTGCTGATTTCACTGTCGCCTTTATTAGCTTTTAATATTCTGATAACAATATACGCAAAAAACATTGCACCAAGTAAATCTAATGTTTGAAAGCCATGAATTAATTGCGCTGAAAATACTTTTGAAGTAGCAAGTATTTGTGGTGTCATTTGGTTAGCTTGTAGTAATCCTTTGATTGTGATGAATGCTAATGATGCAAGAAGGGTTGGACTGATAATGTTACCAAGCACTTCAAGAAGTCGAGATTCTTTGTATGTTAGTAAAAAAGTAATAGTGGTAAACAAGATGCTAAAGATTGGCAACGTGACACTTGCAGGTAAAAATGGATGAATCATATCATATGGTACTGTAATACATCGTGGCATTGCTATGAAGGGTCCAATAACAAGCATACAGAATAATACTGCTAAAAATCCTGGTATTTTGCCAAGACGATTAAAATACTTTCTATAATTACCTTCAAATAATATCATAGAAACAAGCCCGATGACCGGTAAGAGCACTCCAGTGATTAAAAATCCAACAATACCAAAGAAATTTTTATTTCCTGCAAGAACTCCAGCTTTAATTGGGTAAATAATGTTACCAGCGCCAAAAAGCATAGAAAATATTGCAAGACCAATAGTAATAACACTTATAGGTGGTTGTTTTTTCATCGTTATTAATCCTAAAATATGAGTAGAAATGTTGTATTTGTATCAAGAACAAAAATAAATTATAAACTACTATAAAAAATAGTCGCGATTGCGACTGATGTTAGTATGACTGTAATAAATAATGATACTAATTTGTGATTATAAACAGGGTGATTATAATGGTGGTACAAATAATGGGTATCATATTCATTGGTCATAATAATCCTTTATAGTAAAATATGATATAAAAAAATATATATAATCAAGATACCTGAATTTGCTCTTTTTTCAAATGCTAGCCACGAGCTATATCTATGTAATCAAGTTAAAATTAAAAAAATATACAAATAAATGTTTTAAGGGTACATAGGAAAATGTATAGTCTCATTATTATGTCGCTGTTATCGATGTTAGATATTGTTGGAGGATGTCCACATCCAGGAGATGATTATGATCCTGCTGTTGCAAAAAATATCCTTACATTGTTACCAAGTTTGCTGATTTGCATAATCATGTTACAAAGAATACCTAACAAGATAAAAGTAGTAACACATCTGAACCTGTTGGTAAAGTAATTACTGTTTATAGTAATAATAAGTATAAGCAAAAGTAGTTTTTGTAGTAATTGTAACGATTGATGATATACAACTAATTTGTATGTTTAGAAAATGATTATGAAGTTTTAAATAGATGGTGCCCAGAGATGGAATCGAACCACCGACACTGTGCTCTTCAGGCACATGCTCTACCACTGAGCTACCTGGGCTTTGAATGCAAAATTCAAGAGAATTGAAAAAAGAAGAAATTTATGATCAATTCGTTAAATAGAATACTGTTCCTATTTGTTTTTGTCAACGAGATTTATAGCGAATTATTTTTATAAGATATAATTTAATTATATTAAAGTATGTAGCTTTTGTTTTGTGTGTTCATTTTTAATCATTAATAACTGATTGCTAAATTTGCTAATCAATTACTCCTTTGGTACCCTAAAATAGAAATATCGTACGTTTTTTAATTTTGAGTGGAATATTAGCTGTGGATAGTAAAAAAGTTAAAGAATTAAAACAGGCTTTAATCAAAGAGCTTCAAGAAGTATCAACTGAATCAAATCTTGAAGAATTTCGATTACAACACCTTACTCGCCAAGGAACCATAGCTGAAATATTTGCAGGACTCAAAGAGCTCGATGCTGACCAAAAACGCATTATGGGTCCAGAGTTAAATGCTCTAAAAAAAGAAATCAATGCCCTTTTTGAAGCACAAAAAGAAACAATATTTCAACAAAAACTTAAAGTTGCTCAAGATAAAGAAAAATATTTTGATGTTACGATCAGCAAGCCAGTAGGGCACGGTTCATTGCATCCATATACACGGGTTACTGAGGAAATACAGTCAATCTTTATGTCTATGGGATTTCAGGTAGCAGATGGACCAGAATTAGTTACAGAGTTTTTTAATTTTACAGCACTTAATATTCCTGATGATCATCCTGCTCGAGAAGAATCAGATACTTTTTGGATTGATCATAATCGTTTATTACGAACACAAACTTCAACAGTTCAGATTCAAACTATGAAACACCAAAAGCCACCAATAGCGATCATAGCACCAGGTAGAACAATGCGTAATGAAGCTACAGATGCTTCACATGATTTTATGTTTATGCAGTTTGAAGGTTTGTATGTGGGTAAGAATGTATCCGTAGCAAATTTATTAGCAACGTTAAAATCTTTTTTAAGTACATTTTTTGGTAAAAAAGTTAATTTACGTGTACGTCCAGGTTATTTTCCATTTGTAGAGCCTGGCTTAGAAATTGATGCGACATGTCCGTTTTGTACAAAAGGGTGTTCTGTTTGTAAACAAACAAAGTGGATAGAGTTAATGGGAGCAGGTCTTGTTCACCCAAACGTGTTAAAACATTGCGACCTTGATCCTGAAGAGTATTCAGGTTTTGCATTTGGCTTCGGTTTAACACGATTAGTAATGCTTAAATATCAAATATCAGATATACGATTATTGCATAGTGGTACGATAGAGTTTTTAAAACAGTTTTAATAGGACGATTATATCATATAGTTGTATTCTAGCAGGTGTATATCTTTTTATTACTTAGGCCTGATATAAAAATAAAGAAAGCTTGTTTCATGATGATTTCAAAAATGATTATTCCAGCAGCTGGTATCGGAAGCAGGTTTTTACCTATCACAAAAACAATACCGAAAGAAATGTTGCCATTGTCTCATAAGCCAGCTATAGAATATATAGTGCAAGAAGCAATTGATGCATCGATATCAAATATTTCTATCGTATTATCGCCAGATAAAAAAATTATCACAGATTATTTTTCATATAATGCCCAGCTAGATGCTATTCTTAAACAAGATGGTAAAAGTGATTGTATGAAAGAATTGTACTCGTTGATAGCGCAAACAAGTTTTTCATATTATATACAAAATCAGCCCAAAGGCCTTGCTGATGCTTTACTGCAAGCTCAATCTTTTATCGATAGAGAAGAATATTTTGCAGTAGCATTACCCGATGATATTATTGTTGGAGATCAACCTGAAATCGGTCAATTAGCATCTATTGCACAACAACATAAAGTGATGGTAATAGCAGTGCAACAAGTTCCTCAAGATAAAATATCATCGTATGGTGTTATTGCTCCACGTAGACAAGTAGCTGACAATTGCTTTGAAATTGATCGATTAATTGAAAAGCCATCTATAGAGCAAGCACCATCAGATTTAGCAATTGTTGGACGATATGTTTTTCATCATGATTTGTTTACATATATACCACAAACATTAGCACCTACGGGTGAAATTTTATTACCAGATACTATTAACCTCATGATACAACAGGGTTATCGAGTATATGCAGTTCAGGTTAAAGGACAGCGTTTTGATACTGGTACGCCAGTAGGGTGGTTACAAGCTGTTAATACATTATCTTAAAGTATGAAAAGGAGAAAGGATGTGCTCCTTTCTCCTTTTATTTTTTTGTATCGCTATAGTCGATTAGATACATATTAGATGTATCATTAACTGTTGGTTTTTGATATCGTTGTAATTTATTTTGTTTCCATTCGTTGATAATTTTTGGAGTTTCTGGTTGTACGTTATCTGCTTTAATATCATGTGGCATTACAAAGCAGTTACATTTAACACATCGGTGACCATCGATATGACGAGATATTTTTTGTTGTTGGCAATTACAGTCACAAGTTACTTTGCTCATTGCTTGTTTACGTAAACGTCTTCCTGTGTAGTCATAACATAGGTTGCAGTTGTAGATAATCGTATGAGCTGATAATAAAAGTACAATAAATAATTTTTTCATGATATCCCCCATTTTTTCATTATATATTTGTGATTATGCAACAATTACAGTCATTGCATACATAGCATGATACGTGGTGGTTCTATTGTTGCGCATGTATATGTCATGAGTGAAACGCTTGAACATAGAACAAACAGCACGAGCAATAGATGTGCTTTCATAAGATTCCCCCCCTTTATGTACAATTGAGATTCTTTTGTATAAAGGTAGCAGATATGCTTTTACAAAAGCAACAATATTCTGATTTGCAAAAAAGATGTAATATTTTTATGTTAAATAAATTTTAAGTATCTTGGTCTAAAGAATCTTTAGATCCTATATTTTTTAAATAACTATTATTTCGAGCAACAGTGACAAATAAGCCTTGTTCATTTCTTGGTAGCACTTGAGAAATAGCTTCTATTTGAGCACGTAATTGCTCTAACTCTTGTTGATATTGCTGTACTAATTGTTCATTGCCAAAAGTTTGTAATTGTTCTTGAAGCGTTCCTATAGATGTAGCTGTTGCATGTTCTAGTCTTGTTAATTTTTGAGATGCATTTATCGTTTGTTGAGTTAGTATATGTAGCTCATTTTGTAAACAATGATGCAAGCTAAGTGGAGTATATGTTTGAGTTAATAATGCTTTGTGTAGATTTGTTTCTTTTTGTAGTGAACATACAGATTGTTGCAACGTTTTACAGTTGCATGCAAGCTGATAGTTAAGTTTTTTATTATCTTCTAATTCTTGTTGGGTATTGCGTAAAGTATGATGTAATTCAAGTATAGTTTCATTATCATTGAGATTAGACTTTGTTTTTTGGGTAAGTAAGCTACCGATGATGGTGATATTGGTAGCAACAAGAGCAGATAAACCCCAAAAGAGAACTGGGTTATTATTTTTAAAATCAAAGAAGCTAAAAGGTGTTATCGTTGATGCTGAGTTTATCATCAGTATGATTAATTGTATATGCTTGATATTCATATATTTCTTATGCTTACTAATGCAAAAGCTCTTGATAAAGAACCAAGAGCTTTTGCATTACAATTTGTGAAAGAAGTAATTTTATTTATTGGTCATCACCAGTTGCTACTACATTTGTAGGTGTTGTAGTAGAAGCTTGTTGCAGAGATTTTCTGAAATTTTCTAATTCTGATTGTAATTCAGCACGTTTTGCATAATCATTTAAAGCATTTTGAACTTTTACAATTTCTTCTTTTGTTACAGTGTTGCTTTGCAATGATGTAACTGTTTCTTCCAGTGCAGCTGGTGCAAATAATTTTGCAATTGGATTATCTCCTTCAGGAAGTCTCTTGTTAGTTTTTTCTAAGCTTTGTGTTGTTGTTGTTACTTCACTCGCAAGTGTGTCAAAGCTACTTTGTGCAACAAGTTTATCAGTACCTTCTGGGAATCTGCTTTGCAATGATGTCACTGTGTCTTGCAGTGCAAATGGAGCAAATAATGCTGAAATTGGATTATCTCCTTCAGGCATACGTTTTTCTAAGTTGCTTATTTTTGTGTTTGCTTCAGATAATTGATCTTTTAATGCTGTAATTGTTGATGTTACTGTTTTAAGTGCTGATGTTGCTTCTATTGAAGTAATCTCTTGTTTTCTTTCAGCATTGTTTTGCATATCGCTTATTTGTGCACGTAGTGTAAGTACAGATTTTGCTAGTAAGATAAGTGCATTAGGATGATGTTTTACTGGGAGAGATAAAATATCTGTATCATCATCGCTTTTTTCTGAATCTACAGCTAAATTTAGATTGTTATTGTTGTCGCTTGCAGCAGTAATTACTGCAGAACGAAGATGAGATTGATCAATTAATGTATCATCAGATGAATTGTTTGTTTGTTCTAATTGATTTAGTAACTGGTTAAGATTGTCAAATTCAAATCCGTCAAGATTGGCATCTAAAGCAGCTGTGCTAGGATATTGTTGATTTCGTTGTCCTGCTTCAGGATTTTTCCAGTGTTTATATGCTTGTACAGCTTTTGGAGCTAGGTTTGCAATATTAGCACCTGTGTTTAGTAAAAGTAAAGCAAATGCAGCTGGATAATCTTCTCTTAATTCTGACATGCTTTGACTTGTTTCTGTTTGATGTGAGATTGATCCAAGTAGAAAGACTGCTGGTAATATATACTTTTTGTTCATGTATATCCTTTATAAATAAAAATTATTAATGTCTTATTTGATCATTATTAAAAGTTTGTTCTTGTTGTTTTTTGGGCTGTGATTTTGGTTTGTAGTTTGTATATGCTCTCCATCCAGCGAAACCTGTTGTAGCAACAGTTCCTACATATTTAAACCAAGGATTCTCAGATTGTGCACATTCACAAGAAGCTCTAACACATGCAGGTATGACAACAAATTTTTCTACATTTCCTTGATTAAATTTTGGTAAAGTAAATCCATTTGTTTTAACGTGAACGATAGCAGCTCCTAACAAAGGTGCCCAAAAACTAGAGTGTCCAACAGTTTGTTGAGCACTTTCTTTAAGATCAATGGTTTGCAATTGTGATGTTGCTAATAAAGCAATTGAGGCAGCAAATATTTTTTTCATTTGGACTCCTTTATGAACTATAAATTTTATTTTTTTATATGTATTTGCGATTTGATTATGCAAATAATTAGACAAATTGTAGCAAGCAATGGTAGTCTATGCAACTGCTAAATAATAAGAAATAATCATCAAATAGAGATAATGCCTTTTAATAAAGCAATATAAGAAATAATATTAAATTTGCATATTTTCTAGCATGATTTTTTGATAAAATTGCATTTCATTTTTAATTTCAATTTGAGGATTCAACGAGTATAGTCGTTAGTTTTATTATTGTGCATGATATAAATAACAAAAAACAAAACAAAATACTGGTAAAAAAGCTTGTTTTTGGATAGTTCTTAATAGATCTCTTTACGGTTTGTGGTTTTATTTTTTACATTACGTGATATACCATTAAGTGATAAGTCCTCGTTACTAAAAAAAGGATTTGCCTATGAGGTTGCTGGCATCAGAATCATATAATGTTGCATGGTTTAAACTTGCAGACTTTGTTGCTCGTGGAGAGAAAGAACGGGCGTTAAGTGTTCATAAACTGTTAATGCACTCTGTGCAGGATGAAGCAATTCCCTATCAGTTAGAAGGCGATATATTGTTAGCTTTTGATGATGATACTGCGTTGGATAGATATCATGTTGCAGCGAATTTATATAAAAAAGCTGGCAAAATAAAAGCAGCAGCAAGTGTGTATGAACATGTTTGTATGTTTAAACATGAAGAAAAAATATTAGAAGCACTCTTTGATGTATATTTGTTACTTCAAGATCGTGTGAGCTTGCTTAATACGTTTTCTCGATTAGCAAAAGTTTGTTTAGAGCATAATAAATTTGCATTTATATCAAACTTGTTTCATCGTTATTTGCTTGAAAGTGATATTTCTTTGCAAGGACAATTGAGCATTCGATTTGTTCGTTCATTATTACTCTATGATCCAACAAATAAACAAGTTAGTTCATATGTGTATCAGGTAATAGATGTTTTGCATGATCAACATGATTATGAAGAAGAGTTGTTAGAGTTTTTATCTGAGCTTGAAAGTCTTAATAAAGATATGCATGCAAAGGCCTTGCAATATATTGAGAATAATTTTTAAAAAAGAATATTTTTTCTTTATATAATCTATGTTATAACAAAATTATCAACAAAAGAGATAAAGTTTTAGTTGATATATTTTTTATAAAAATAAGCAAATAGTATTCAGGAGTATCGTTGTGAAACAAAAAGAAAAAAAATTGATTGCAGAGCGTCTCAATGTTTTAGTAGCTAATACTGCAGTGTTATTAATGCAAACATTAAATTATCATTGGAATTTAAAAGGACCTGAGTTTAATGATTATCACAAATTATTTAATCAACAATATGATGACTTATTTGTTTATTTAGATGATTTAGCAGAGCGAGTACGAGTAGTTGATGGAATAGCTTTGGGCTCTATGGATGCTATGATTAAACATGCAACCATTAAAGAAGATAAAGGTAAAGTTCCAACTCCTCAGCAAATGATACAAAAATTATTTGAACAGTATGAATATCAAATAGCTGAATATCGTGATGTTATAAAGTTTTTAGAAAAAGATACAGACGATTTTGGTTCGATTAACTTACTAGAAGATATGTTAATGAAACATGAAAAAACTATGTGGATGCTACGCTCTTTATTAGGCCGTTAAAAACTTATTATAACTCAATATTTCCTGAAAAACCTGAAGCTTGTAATACATCAAGTATCTCAAAAGAAAGAGCGATATGTTTTTTTGCTTTTAGGTAGATACGTTTGTTATGCTCGGTAAACGTAAGGTGTAATGGAATTTTACCTGTATGTAATGATGTTAACGTTTGAATATGTTCAGATTGCTGTTGTGACGGTAGATTGATAGTTACACCTTGAATTTTAGGCCATTGATCAAATAATAAATCAAGTGGTACTAACTGATTAGCTTTAATTTTACATGTTGTATTGCTTGTTACGTCAAGTGCGCCTTTAACCATAAATATAGAATAGTCATTGAGCCAATTTTCAACTTGACTAAATACTCGAGGAAATACAATAATTTCTGCTTGACCAGACATGTCTTCAAGTTGTACAAAAGCCATACGGTCGCCTTTTTTCGTCGTAATGATTTTTTTCGTCGTAAGCAATCCACATGATGTTACCCATGGCTCTTTAGTTGGAATTATTTTTTGAGACTTTAAATTGGTCAGTATATGTTCAAATGATTCAGTTTTAAACCATTGTAAATGATTTTGATATGTTTGTAATGGATGTGAACTGATATAAAAACCAAGAACTTCTTTTTCTTTTTCTAACTTTTCTTTATCAGACCATTCTGCTTTAGAGGTAAAAACATAGGGATCAGACTCGCCGTTGACATTATTCGTTGGTGCAAATAATGTCATTTGACCAGTTCGCTTACGTTCTTTAGTTTCAAGAGCCTTTTCGATAACATTGGCAAGCTCATGATATTTTTGTGCTCGTGTTCCAGCAAGTGTATCGAGTGCACCTGCACAAATCAAATTTTCAAGTACTCGTTTGTTTGAAGTACGCAAATCAATATGTTCGCATAGATGTAATAGATCTTTAAATGGGCCTGACTTGTCACGTTCGGTAATGATGTTATTGAGTGCGGTGAGTCCAATACTTTTAATACCTTGTAATCCAAATAAAATTTTGCCATCAACAATAGAAAAATCTACTTGTGAGGTATTAATGTTAGGCGGTAGTAATTCTATGCCCATTTCTTTAGCTTCTTTAAGATAAAAAGCCATTTTATCGGCATGCGTTGCTTCTAATGATATTAATGATGCTAAAAATTCTGTAGGATAATTAGCTTTAAGATATGCAGTTTGGTACGCAATCATAGCATATGCTGCAGAGTGAGATTTGTTAAAACCATAACCAGCAAAGTAAGCCATCAGATCAAAAAGTTCTTCTGATTTTTTAGCATTGAAGTTACGTTTTGTTGCACGTTCGATAAAGAGTTTTTTTTGCTCTGCCATGACATCAATTTTTTTCTTACCCATTGCTCGACGCAAAATATCTGATTCGCCAAGAGAGTAACCACCAATAGCAGAAGCAATTTTCATAACCTGTTCTTGATATACGATAACACCATATGTTTCTTCAAGAATTGGTGCAAGTTCATCAAAAAGATATTCTATTTTTTGTTTGCCATGTCGTCGTAAAATAAAATCGTCGACCATCCCTGAACCAAGAGGTCCTGGTCGATACAATGCGTTTACTGCAATAATATCTTCAAATTTACTTGGTTGAAGTTTTCGTAATACTTCCTTTAGACCTTCTGATTCAAGTTGGAATACCCCAGATGTCTTACCTGCTTGAATCAGTTCAAATGCTTTTGCATCATCAAGTGGTATATGATCAATGTCGATAGTAATGTTACGATGTTGTTTGATTAATTCTAAGGTTTTTTTGACAAGCGTTAAGTTTTTAAGTCCTAAAAGATCAATTTTTAAAAAGCCAATGCTTTCAAGTTCGGTCATTGCATATTGTGCAACTACCGCATCATCTTTAGGAGGTATAAAAATAGGCAACATTTCATCAGTTGCTTCTGGTGTAATAACAATACCAGCAGCATGCTTTGAAGCATGACGAGTAATACCTTCTAGTTTAAATGCAATATCAAAGATATGTTTTACTTTAGGATTGTTATTGATTAACTCTTTGAGTCTTGGTTCTTGTTGAATTGCATCTTTGAGTGTGATTTTTAGCTGATCTGGAATCAAACTTGTAATCATATTTGATTCTTCAAACGGTAATCCTAAAGCTCGAGCAACATCTTTAATCACACCTTTTGCAAGCATGGTTCCAAACGTAATAATTTGGCATACTTTATCATGGCCGTATTTATCTTTGATGTGATTGATGACTGTTTCTCTGCCTTGAATGCAAAAGTCGATATCGATATCAGGCATACTGACACGTTCAGGATTTAAGAAACGTTCAAAAAGTAAATTGTATTTAAGTGGATCAATATTTGTTATTTCTAAACACCATGCAACGAGAGCACCGGCAGCTGATCCTCGTCCAGGACCAACTGGGATATGATTTGCTCGTGCCCACATAATAAAATCACTTACGATCAAGAAGTACCCAACAAATCTCATTTTAATAATAAGATTCATTTCGATAGTTAGTCGTTCAAGGTATTTTGGTTTATCGTCAGATGCTATACGTTTTTGTGCAATAAGTTTATCGAGACCAGCAAGGCATAAGTCTTGAAAGTGTTCTTCATCCGTTTTATTCTTTGGTATGGCAAATTTGGGAAAAAATAGTTTGTTAGTTTCAAATTCAAAATTGCACATATCTGCAATTTTACCTGTGTTGTATATAGCTTCATGATTGTTCGGGAATGCAGCAAGCATCTCTTGTTCTGATCGCATATAAGCTCGACAGTCACCAAATGTAAATCGTGTTGGATCATCAAATTTTTTGCCGGTTCCTATGGCAAGCATAATTTCATGTGCTTCATGATGATCAAGAGATAAATAATGACAATCGGTTGTTGCTACTGTCTGGATATCCAGCGTTTTTGAAAACTCAAAAAGCTGCTTATTGAGTACTTTTTGTTCATCTTGCTCATCTGGTTGTACTTCAAAATAAAAACGATCTTTACCAAATCTATCAGTAAACCATCTAATTTGTTCAATGGCTTGCTCTTCATGCCCATTTTTGAGCAGTTGTGGAATATGACCACCTAGACATGCTGAGGTAACAATCAGTCCTTCGTTGTATTTTTCAAGTGTTTTGTAATCAATACGAGGCTTAAAGTAGAAACCTTCCTTATATGAATACGAAATTAATTTACAGAGGTTCTTGTAACCTTGTTCATTTTGCACGAGCAAAATGATATGATAGTACTTTTTTTCAACAGATCGTTGATTAACATCTTCTGTTAAGTAAGCTTCCATTCCTAAGATAGGTTTAATACCAGCTTGTTTACATAATTGGAAAAATTTTACAGCACCAAAAATATTACCGTGATCAGTGATAGCAAGTGATTGCATTCCCTGTTCTTTGGCTTGATTAATAAGGTTTGGTAAGGTCATAGCTCCATCAAGTAATGAATACTCTGTATGGACATGCAGCTGCGTAAAATGTTTACTCATAAATGAGATTTCCTTGGGCCTTTTATGTAAGTTTTTAGATTAATAGTTATCTTTTTGTAAATGTAGCTGGTTTTATAAGCTTACTTGAAATTGTTTTGATTGTGTATATAAAATTTACTTTACTATATGTCATAGCTAGTCGTGTAAAGGTAAAGTAATATGAAGGTAAATATAATTTGTTTTTTATTGTTAACAGTGCCTATACATATGTATACGAGTGAACAATGTCCTTTAGTGATAGATCAAAAAAAAGGTATTAACTGGATTCAAGATATTTTACTTGGTAAAAAATTGGGCTATGTAGCTTCTGTAGAAGATCAAGTATTACAAGTAGGTATCCATATGAGTTTGACAACTGTGATTGTGAGTAAAGTATCATATTTAGAACCTGAACAAATTTTGTCTTTATATGAGCATGCTCAAGGATTAAAAGAACAGTCATGCTCAGATATGATGTCATTGCTTAGTGGGCGTAGTGAAGGAAAATTTGAAAATGTTTTACAATCAAGACCTCTGTCTACGATTGCTATTACTATGAAAGAAGCTGAATTTGGCCAATCTGTTGTAAGTGGAGAATCTTCGATGAATGACTAAAGAAATAAATGATACATTCTTTCATGTGAAAATTTTATTTTTTGACAAAGTATGGTAACTTATTATTAGTAAAACTCTTTATTAAAAGCATTTTTAGGGGCTTTGGTGAATAATTATTTTTATATACAGATCTTTTTTGTTGTATCAATATTTCATACGTTAACTACGGTGCCACCTGTGTTGGCACAAGCTGGATTACAGCGATTTGGTCAAACAGCATTATCTGCTGGATTAGCATCTTATGCGAATCATCGTGCAGGGTTGGTTACAGCTCCAGTTATGTTTAACTCAAAAGTTGCACAATCAGGTAGTTCGTATACAGATAATCCTTATGTTGTATTAGAGGCTGATCCAAGCTGGTCTGATAGTCAAGTAAAGAGTCAATATCGAAAATTAGCAATGAAGTTTCATCCTGATACAGGTGGAACTAGCCAAAAGTTTCAAAGAATTAATAATGCATATGATGCGTTTAAAAATGCGAGCGAAATAGAAAAGAAAAGCTGGAAAAATATGTGTTACAATAGTAGCTCATATAGTACAAATACAGCTTCTGGAAATTCATATACAAGTTCAAAATCATCGTATAAACCTAATTCTGATACAGGTAATGAACAATTTTCAAAAGAACAAATAAATCTTTTTTTACAGCAAAAAATAGATCATTATAAAAAACTTAGAAATTTTGTTGAACAAGAACTCAAAAAGTTACAGCATGTTGATCGTCAAAAGCGAGAATTGGAAATCATCGAACAGTTAATAAAAGAAGCTGATGATCTATATAAGATGAAAAAAGATTGGGAAAATTCTGGTATTTGTTTTGATGTAAAGCTATTTGCAAATCTCGAAGATGCTATGAAATTAGTATGTAACTGTATGCTGAATACGACATTTACTTCTACAAATAAATGTAGATGGGATGAAATTAAGAACCGTGTGCAAGGACGCCATGTATTACAAAATTTGGAATACAAAGTTAAAAAATTCTTTGTAAAAAGCTGTTTGGGGGGATTAGTCTTATATATACTGCATAATTATCCAGACAAAGTCTTAGAATTTGTAAAATCATCTTTCACGTCAAAAATACAAGATAATACTACAGCAACACAAAATGACACAATACAGAAAGATAATAATGGTACGATACCTGATGCGCAATTTGAAAAAACATCAGATCAATCAATTGTAACGAGTAATAGTTATACACAATGGATAGGTTTAGCAGCTATTGCTGCTGTCAGCTGGGGTATGTATAAGTATATGTATCAGATTGCAACATTAGATGATTTGTTACATCGTTATGTGTTTAATACTAGTGAAACAGATTTAGATGTTATAACGCAGCAAGTATTTGAAGCTGCTGAATATTATGGCTTTACTTCAAAAGAAGACGAAGAAAAAATTGTAGCAGCATTACAGCAAGTTGATGTTTAAGTTATGAGGTTATGGATATGATCTCTGGCAGTGTATTTGAGTATGTAAAAAGGGTGGTAGCTTTTGTACTAATATAACCATATTGTATACTATATACTATAAATAAAAGTTAATTTAAGAAAAAATGGGGGTTGTTCAAATGAAAAAGTTATTATTATATGCGTGTATTGCATTATCTACTATATCTGAATCGTATGGTATGTTGCGCAGAGGCTTATATATTTCATCGCCACAGCGCATTGCTACGACTATTAGTCCTACGTTAGTATCATTAACAAAGAAATATTCAGGTTGTCCGTATATGATATTAGGTTTGCAGCCAGGTGCGAATGACGACAAGATTAAACACAATTATCGAGCATTAGTTAAAAAATATCATCCTGATAATCATATAACGGGTAATACTCTGAAATTTCAAGAAGTTCAAGCAGCTTATGAAACAGTATTAGAACAAAGTAAAAATAACAGTCGAAATTCAACAACTAGTAAAAGTTCGACAACAAATAACAGTGATTATTACGATAGTCAATACTATGAAGATATGACATTTGATGCAGAATATAGCAAAAAAGACTATCGCGGCAAAGACCCTGTATTTACAGAAAAACATATAGTAGCAATGGCGTGTATGTTGTCATATGGCTTGTATAAAATGTCTCAAAAATAGTAATTACGTAATATATACGAGGTTTATATGAAAAAGTTATTATTATGTATAATCGCATTATCGACAATGCCTCAATTATATAGCATGCTGCGTTGTATAAGGCCACAGAGAAGTATTGTAAAAAATACTGCTCTCATACATGTGCCTATACAAAATGTAGCAAAAGAGCTTGTTGTTTGTAATTCGGATGATCGATATTCAGAAAATGAAGATAGTAAGAAACAACGTCGACCCTACTATATTGCTGGTGTGAGTTGTTTAGCAGCTTTAGCTGCTAGTGGTATCTATTCTATGCTAGAGATGCCTAAAAAGCCTAATTACTTACTTCCTGGTAAAACTGTTTTGTATATGAATAAAAACAATGTGACCAAACAAAAAGTTAGTTTACCTTCCGACTATAAGGTGTCTATACATACTAAACAAACATTGTTACCTATTGAAAAAGAAGTAAAAAAATTGTGGGAAGATAAACATATTTTAGAAAATTGTGGACCATTTAATACAAATTTTGATCAAAGTACTGTCTTTTTTGTGATTAAAGAAAAAGAAACTAATAGAATATGTGCTTATGCTAGTTTGATAACAAATGAAGCAGTTATTTATCAAGTAGCAGTACGTGCAGATTGTCGAGGTAAAGGCTTAGCTACTCAATTAGTATCGATGATAGAAAATCATATGTTGTATCAACATGGAAAGGTAGTATCTCTTACCGTATATGATAATAATTTAAATGCACAAAGACTGTATGAATCGTTAGGGTATAACAAAATATCTCGTTTATCTTATTTATTATCAGTATTAAGGCATCGGTGTGATACAAGTAATAACATTTCTATATTTGGACTATAATGAAAAACTATATAGTAACAATCATAGCTTTAGTAAGTATTGCGCAGTCTTCATACGGTATGTTGCATCGTCAAGGATTAGCACCTCATGTGCAAAAGTCTTTAGGTATGCCTATACGTCAGTATCATTCTTACAAACAAGCTGATAGTAAAAATAGTTCAAGGCTAAAAGCATTTGTATATGGACTTGGAGGTGGCATAGTGATAAGTGGTTCGATGATCGCAATAGGATCAAGTAAAAAAACATACAAATATGTAACAGAAAAACTGATCGAAAATATTGTTTCTTCAGAGCAAAACAAGTAAAACATATTTGTTATCAGATTGATTACTCGTCGTTGAGACTCTCTTCATGTGTATCAAAGCTACCTCCTCCCATCATATTCATAAATGTAGCAACATCTTTTATCCATCTTGTAAAATTAGCTTTTTTGGTAGGTCTTGATTCTTCATGGGAGCTATTGTTATGAGATTGATGTACTCGTTCTTGTACGGTTGGTAGACTGGCTTTAATAATACTGTTCATTTGTAGTTCTTCTTCGTTGCTTGGTTCTGGTATTATGACAATATCGTCGTCTTCTTGATCACTATCTACTTGATCATTGTTTTTTTGATCAGTTATTTCTTTCGTTCTTTCTTTATGGTTTTCTTTGAAAGTAGGATCAAGTTGCTCAATGCGAGCTTGTAACATTGGCATTACAACATGAGGATAGTAGGTTTCACGAGTAGATCGATAATAATTAGCAGTATTATATTGGTCTGTTTCAACATTACGTTTTTTTATACCTGTAGCAAATGCTTCTGCAACAACTAGCTCTTCAACTAAAAATGTTTGTTGTATTTGTTTTGTTAACGTATCTAAACAAAATTTTCTTTTTTCTGTACCATAGGTTGCATCTAATAAGCGTTGTTTGTGTTGAAACGTTATAAATATTTCATCAGGGTGATAATTTTGAAAAGTTCCTTCAGGGAGATTTTTTGGAAGCTCTAACATTTCCTTATCAGTAGCTTCTTGTATTTGAGCAAAGATGTTTTTCCATGTTTGCCTGTAATCAGGCTGGTCAGGTAATGGTTTGATGGAAGAAGGGATAGTATAATGACATTGCCATAGCAGCATTACATATAATATTTTTGAAATAGATTTCATACAGGTATACTCCTTTTTTATTATGTAGGAGCATACCTGTTTTTAGATCGTTATACAATGTTTTGAGCTTGTTCGCGACATTTTTCTAATGCAGCTTTGATATCGATAGATCGTGAACTAATAGTAAAACTAGAGCATTTTGATGCAATTGTATTTGTTTCACGGTTTAATTCTTGCAAAATAAAATCAAGTTTTTTACCTTTTGTATCGCTTTCACTTTTTAGCCACTCTAATATTGTTGTAATATGAGAATTTGCTCGTACAATTTCTTCATTAATATCAATTTTTTCAAGTTCAGACAGAAGAACAGTTTTTTGATTTTCTAGTAAACATTTATTTGTGCATAGTTCTTCAGGAGAAAAAGTTTGTAGCTTGGAAATTACGGTATTTAATTCTTGTTTTTTTTCGACTGCAGCTTTAAGAGATGCTTTTTCTATTTCAGTTAATTTTTTTGCGATTATTTTTATTTGCGTTGTGATATCGCCAACAAGAATTTTACCTTCAGTTTTTCTTGTTTTTATTAACTGATCTGCTATTCCTTCTATTTCTTTTAAGATAGCTTTTTCTGTTTTTTGCGTTAATGCTTCTTCTGCTACTTGTAAAATATTAGGTAATTGTAAAATACTTTGTAAAGATACAGCATCATTAATCTTGCATTCATCTTTAATTGTTTTAATTGCTTTTAAATAACCTTTTACTGTTGATAATGAAGGAACTACTGAGTGCTTAAGTGTGTCATGTTGTATTTTAACAGTGATATAGACGTGCCCACGATGTAATTTTTGTTTTAAAATTCGTTGTATCGACACATCAATATTAGCAAGAAGGTATGGTACTTTACAGGTTGCCTCGAAATAGCGAGAGTTTAATGATTTGATACTAATGGATAATGATAGTCGCTCTTGTTCTTTAATGGGAATTTCAATAATTGAACTGGCATAACCAGTCATACTTTGTACCATATATAGATTTTCCTATGCTAAATTGGTATACACGTTTTGTACGTCGTCATTATCTTCTAATTTTTCTAACAGTAAAAAAGCTTTTTCTTCATGCTCAGGAGCAACAGCCATTGGGTTTTTTGCAATCCATTCAAGTTCTGAATGATCGATATCAATGTTTAGATTTTTTACAGCCTCTGTTACTTCATTTAGACTTTGCATTGGTGTTGTAATAGTCAAGACACCATCATGGATAGATAAATCTTGAAGATCTTGCTCAATGAGTTGTTCAAATAATTCTTCTTCTGACATATCTGGTGATTTTGTTCTAATCACGCCTAACTTTTCAAACATCCAATTAACAGCACCTGTTTCTCCTAGGTTGCCACCATATTTTGAAAATATATGACGCATGTCAGCTACAGCACGATTTTTATTATCAGTTAATACTTCTACTAAAATAGCACTGCCTCCAGGGCCATGTCCTTCATAAGTAACATGTTCATATGATACACCCGGAAGTTCACCAGTACCTTTTTTGATAGCTCGTGTAATATTGTCAGAAGGCATATTGATTTTTTTTGCTTTATCAACAAGTGTTCTTAAGCGTGGATTACCAGTAATATCTCCACCAGAACGTGCAGCGATAGTAATTTCTTTAATTAATTTTGTAAACTCTTTACCACGCTTTGCATCTTCTTTGGCTTTTTTATGTTTAATATTGGCCCATTTGGAATGNCCTGCCATAATTTAACTCCTGAAAGTCTAATCTTGTAATATTTAGCCTTTTATATAAAGAGTAGCGCTTTTCAAAAAGTTTGTCGAATAGCATACTAAGCTACATTGATACTATATATTTTTAAATAGATGCATACCATTGTTTTGTATTGCTATTTGTAGTAGTTAACAGATGTTTATGAATTATTTTGTTAAAATGAGTTGCAAGTGTATTGTACGAGTTGTTAACGTTTCGTTTCTTTTTAGTGGAATTACAATAGGTGTTTTTGGAATTTCTTTAAAAAATCTGTCTTCTTTAATAAATGCTTTTGTGCTTGTTATAAAAAAAATATTTCTATTGATATCAGTGACAAGATTACCTGTTAACTCTAAAGTGTTATTATTTTTTGGTACAATTTTATAATATTTTGGTGTGTCTGAAGTTATAATAGTTAGAGAAGATAGCAAAAATAGTAAAAAAATATACATACTATATTTATTCAAAAATTGAGTTTTGACCGATATATTTCTTTTGCAATAAAGGCATTTTGTTGATAGGTATTTGACGACCTTTAGCTGTTTTTTCTAAAAAACCTTGTCGCAATAAATACGGTTCGTACACAGTTTCTATAGTTTCTTTGTCTTCACCTATTAATGAAGCAAGTGTGTCTAGACCTACTGGTCCACCTTTATACTCGATAAGTATTTTTTTAAGAAGCATGTTATCAATATGAGTGAATCCATGCTCATCAATACCTAATGTTTTCATAGATTGTTCTACTAAGACTGCAGTTGCTTTATTTTTGTTAGTTACTTGGGCAAAATCACGAATTCGGCGTAATAATTTTTTTGCAATACGAGGTGTTCCTCGAGAACGTTCTGCTAAAATGATTGCAGCGTCAGGTTCAATGCTAAGTTGTAAATGTTGTGCATTTTGTATAATCACTTCGCTTAGGTCTTGTGGCGAGTAAAAATCAAGATGTTCACTAATACCAAATCGGCTGCGCAAAGGTGCAGAAATAGCACCACTTTTGGTAGTAGCACCAATGAGTGTAAAAGGTTGTATAGGTAGAGTAACTGTTTTAGCCCCTGGTCCTTGTCCTATAATAACGTCTACTTTAAATTGCTCCATAGCGCTATATAAAACTTCTTCGATTGCTGTTGGTGTACGGTGTATTTCATCAATAAATAAAATATCATGTTCTTGTAAACCTGATAGGATAGCAACTAGATCGCCTTTGCGTTCAAGTACAGGACCGCTACAAATTTTGATATTAACATTCATGACGTGAGCCATTATTTGACATAAGGTTGTTTTTCCAAGTCCTGGAGGTCCAAATAATAGCATATGATCTAAAGCTTCGTTACGTTGCTTACAAGCTTGTACGTATACTTTGAGCTTATCTTTTAAGGTAGATTGACCAATATAATCATCAAAAGTTTTTGGTACAAAATCATAATGATGTTCTTGGTCAGTTTCTTCTGATATAAGATGTTGCGGTGTTTCTATTTCGTTCATCTGTTTTTCATATTACAAAACTCTATCATTTTTACGCATACATGTATCATAGCTTAAAACAATATTTTTGTATAATTTGGGTAAAAAAAGCCCCCGATACTATATCGGGGACAATAAGGAGAGTAATTTATATATCGCTCGTATTACAACCAGCTGCGTATTTTTTTGATAATGTTTATAAAGAATTTGTAGATGAAATCTAGTACCGAACTATTTTCTGATGTGTTTGATGTTGTTTGTGCAGTGTCACTATGATATGTTTGTTTCGGTTGTATGTTTTGTATATTGTTATGAATGTTATGTTTTTTGTTGTACTTATCTTTAGTTTCTTTTTGGTGATATTTTATTTTACTAGAAGTGCTTGCAGGGTATAACTGTTTACTACGATCAGATGCCTGTTGTGGATTATTAATAGTAACATCTAACTCTGTTAAGGGTGTCTGTCTGATACTGTTAGGTTGTTCTGGTGTAGTAAAGGTTGAAGTACTTTCTGGTACATCATAAAAATCATCTGTTGTTATTGTGTCTAACTTTGGCAAAACTTCATTAATCGTAGAATTTTTCATCGTATCAGTATGTCTTTGTTTTTCTGGATGATTAATATTAGTACTATACGGTTGAATTGGTTGTTTCTTTTCAGGAACATGAATTGTTTTATTGTTTTTAGTATGAGCAGGCTTATTATTATGTATTTGTGAAACTGTTTTAGTTTTATTATTAGTTTGATTTGTTCTTTTATTTTGATTAGTATTTGTTCCGTCACCTGTATTATTGCTATTATTTTTCTTTTTCTTGTTGTCTTGACCTTTGTCTGAATCATCTCCTGTATCGTTATCTGAATCATCATCTGTATAGTTATCAAAGTTATCGTTATTTTCTGTTTGAGTATGTATGTTTGTTCCTTTATCCTGATTGTTGTCATCTTCATCGCTTTCTGATTCAATATCAACTGTGAAAGGATCTTTTAAATTATTATGTCTACTTTTCCATTGTTTTTTAAAGGATCTAAATTTTTTCCAACGTGAATTGTTAGAACCATCTTGATTACTGTCAGTTGGTGTTTCTTTTGTAGAAAACGTATTATGATGCGACTGTGCATTAGGTGTTGCTTTTGTATTTGGTACAGTGTTTTCCTCAAATTCCTGAGCGTTAGTAGGTTGTGTATGTGCTGTTTTAGCGTTGACTTTGTTAGGAGCTTGTGCAGCTAGATTAACTGTTTCTTCAGTAAGTGGGTTGATATCAGCATCTGATTTACGAGCAGTCTGAGCTTGTACTGGTTCAGGATGTGCAACAGGATCGATAGGCTGTGTATGTGCAGCACGATTTTTCGTTGGTTGCTGTGATGCATCTGACTTATCAGCAGTGCTAAAAGGTTCTTCGTCAAGCGGAGCAAAGTCTTTAGGTTGTGCATGTGCTGTTTTAGCGTTGACTTTGTCAGGAGCTAATGCAGATAGATTAACTTTTTCTTCGGCAAGTGGGTTGATATCAGCATCTGGTGTGCGAGCAGTCTGTGCTTGTACTGGTTCAGGATGTGCAACAGGATCAATAGGCTGTGTATGTGGAGCACGGTTTTTCTTTGATTGCTGTGGTACATCTGACTTATTAGCTGTGCTAAAAGGCTCTTCGTCAAGCGGAGCAATGTTTATAGATTCTGCTGTATGTGCTGTTTTAGCATTGACTTTGTCAGGAGCTAGCGCAGCTAGATTAACTTTTTCTTCGTCAAGTGGGTTGATATCAGCATCTGGGGTACGAGCAGTCTGAGCTTGTACTGGTTCAGGATGTGCAACAGGATCAATAGGCTGTGTATGTGCAGCACGATTTTTCGTTGATTGCTGTGGTACATCTGATGTGTCAGCTTTACTAAAAGGCTCTTCTTCAAGCGGTACAATGTTAGTAGGTTGTGTATGTGTTATTTTAGCGTTGGTTTTGTCAGGAGCTAACGCAGCTAGATTAACTGTTTCTTCAGTAAGTGGGTTGATATCAGTATCAGCTTGACGTACTTGTTGAGGCGATTGAAAAATAGGTGTTAGATCTGGCTGATATGATTGTAAAATATCTTTTTTTGTTTGTAGTAATTGTTTAAAATTATCTTGTTCATTCTTTGTAATATGTATATAATCACGTTCTGCTTCTTCAGCAAGTAAACGACTTTCTCGTTTGAATTCTTTTTCTGCTTTACGTGTTTTTTGTTCTAATTTTTTTTGCTGTTGTTTTTGTGTAGATAGATTGCTGTCATGATTTTGTTGCTGCTCTTTTTCATTAATTAATTGTTGTGTTTTTTCTTCTTTTACTTGTAACTTTTCTTCTTCAGTACGTTTTTTTGCCAAAGATTTGCGTTCTTTTTTCTGATCGTATTGCTCTTTACGTTTTAGTTGTAGGTTGTTTTTGTATGTAGCTTCTTTCTGATTTTGTATTTCTTTTTGTTCACGTATATGTTGACGATCAAGTGCTTGTTTGCCTTCTACATGCATTTGATTTGTTACGTTATGTAACATTGTTGAATATTCTGTAGCAAGTTTTTCTAGTTCGTTTTGAGCATTTTCTTGTAATTCTATTTGTTCTTTTTTAAGCAAAAAATCTCGAACAAGAGCTGCACGTTGCTTTTGCTCTTCTTGCATCATAGATTTATTACGTGTGATATGTTCATGGCTTTGTACAAGCATTTGTTCTGAATTCTTGAGCATTTGGTTTAGTTCTGCATCTGTATGATGTTGTGTATTGTTTAAAGATACTTGTGGTGTTGAGTTACTCATAACTGTTTTTGCAGGTATATGCCATTGTCTTGATTTTTGTAACATACCAGTTTTTGCAATAGGTTTATGGTGTACAGGTACTTGAGATGTAGTTTTTTTCTGTGCTTGTATATAACGAGCTTGTTCTTGTTGTGTAGGCATAGGGTACTCTTGTGCCATATTATTAAAAGCATCAATATTAGAACGCTCCCATTCTTGAAGAAGAATGTCACGCAATTCGTTTATAAGGTTATGAAATTGATGATTTCGTTTACCTTGGGTCGCTTCATATAAGTGATAAAAAAGACCAATATGCTTTTGCTCTACATTTTGCCATAGACTATCATTCATTAACCAATCGTATAAAGCTGTATTGTTTTGAGCAACATGTCCTGCAAGCATAAGTTTTAATTGTGTAATTTGATCAGCTGTTAATGGATTTTTTGCTCTAGCAAGAGCAGAATGAGTGTTTTGAAAACCTTGATATCCAGTCCATTTTTTAAACAAATTACTTACTGATTGGGTAAAAGATTGATCTTGCACTGCCCAGCTTTGAGGTGTATAGGTTGTATTATCATGTATTGAGTCGTCATTACTTTCAGTAGTATTATTACGTGCAAGGTTATCAGCTTGAGATTCTTGTGCTAATTCATCAAAAGTTTCGTTTTTTGCACGAGTACTATCGACAACAGGTGTTGTGTTGTTATTAGTAGTTATAGCTGTATTTGACGTTTGTAAAGTGTTGAAAGCTACATCTAATGCTTGACTAGCATGCGGTGCACTACGATACATAGGGCATAACGATAGATGCCCTGCTATGATCAGGGTTCCTATATATATAAGGAATTTAAACATCTTACTCATCGTAACCTCCATTTGTTCCATTTATAGCTTGATTTGCAACTACATGTATGCTTTTCAAGCTATATATACGATAGCATGATATGCATATATGCGCAAAAGGGTACGTATCTTTTTTCATTAGCAATAACCTTTGCTACAAGGGCTATTAGGTTAATTGATCATTGTTTGAAAATAGGTCTTCAAATGGAATATTGTTATTTTGATCAAAACTTTCATTTTCACTTTGTTTTTTGCGTTTTTTCTTCTTTTTGTTGAAATCATAATGTACATGACTATGAGGGCTGTGGCTTTCAGGAGGGCTATCTTGCATACTTGTATTAGACCGTAAAGAAACGATAATTGCTGTGAATGCTTTTTTTAGATCATGATAAATAGCAGATAGCTTAGTTGTTTGCTCTTCTTCAAGTGATTGTCTTATATTTTTAATTTTGTTTTGTATCGTAATAATGTTTTGCATAGCTTGATTTTGAGCTTCTCTTGATGTAGCTAGAGATTTTGCTTGTTGTGCTTGTTCTAACTGATTTTTCCAGTAATCTTTTTGTTGGTTTTTATAATCAATAAAATTTTGAATTTGTTGTTTATAAGTAGATGATGTTTGATTTACTTGATTAAATAAATTGCCTTGTTTTTGTAGCAATCGCTGTAAATCTTGTTGCGTATACATAGTAGGTAATTCTTGTGATAAAATTTTATTATGAATATCAGTAATGCTATTACGTTCTTGATTGTGTATTTGTTTTAAAAAATCGTGAACATCAGGAGAAAATATAAATAATTCTTCTTCTTGTTGTGCAGTTAATTGTTTTATTGCTTGGTTATATTGTTGATTTAATTCATATAAAGCTTCTTCTTGATCTGGTATAGGTTGAGATTCATTTTGTAGATATTTTTTTTTCTTGTTAGGTATTATTTTTTTATTATCTTGTAGTTCAATTCTTTTTCCTTTTTTTTTGTTTTCAGTAACTGCTTCAGTGATTTGTTTTTGTGTTTCATCTGCTAATGTTTCAACTGCTTTTTCTGTAAAAGTTTTTTCATCATTGAGATTTATTTTAGTTTTATATGGAGAGTTATAAGAAGATTTTTGTTGTGTTTCGTTGTTGTTTTGATTGTAGGTTATGGTTGATTGTGTAGATTGATGCTGTACGTGTTCTACATTTTGTTTATTGGCTGATTTGTTTGATAATTTGTGAGTTGTATACTCTAAGCTTGTATTGTTAGGGCTCCAATTATATTCTTCTTCGGAAGTAAAAGTAGACAATGATACATGTATGAGTATAAAAATTATTATTTTCTTCATAACTATTCCTTTTTTATATGTTTACTACTTATATAGCAAAATTTATCATAAATAAAAAAATAATAATTTTATTGATGTATTTAAAGTTCTTGAAAGTATCGTTGGCAAGTAATGCTATTAATACAACCTAAACTAGCAAATCCTGTCCAAATATGTGTAATGCCATAACTCATAAATGGTAGTGGAATACCTACAATAGGTAATAAATCAAGAATCATGCAAACATTGATAATTGTTGATAATATAATCGGCATAAGTAATCCTAAACACATAAGATGGGGATAAAAGCCTGTAATTGTATTAATAAGCCAAAGTATGCGAACAAAAAGCATAAGATATAGCAGTAGTATCATGATTGCTCCTAGCAATCCAGTTTCTTCACAAATTACAGAAAAAATAAAGTCAGTACGACTTTCAGGTAAAAAAGATAATTTGTTTTGTGTGCCCTGTAAGTATCCTTTGCCCCAAATGCCTCCTGATCCGACTGCTATTTTAGATTGTTCGATTTGATATCGTTCTTTATTTTTGTTTCCTTGACCTAAAAAAACTAAAATACGTTTTTTTTGATAAGGTTTTAAAAATTGCCAACTGATTGGTGCTGTTATCAATAGACATGCAGCCACAATAAGAAAAAAACGTGTTGATAATCCAATAAACCAAAACATACATGATCCTGAAAAAAGCAAAATTAAGGCTGTTCCTAAATCAGGTTGTTTTAATACAAGGATAAAACTACTGCCTAATACTAGGATAGGTATTATATAGGTACTTGCTGTTGGATGTGAGTTTTGAGTATCATGTAAAAAATAATAGGTAATAAACATTGGAAAAAAAATTTTAGCAAGTTCTGAAGGTTGAAACTTGATAAAGCCTAAGTTGATCCATCGCTGTGCTCCCATGCCTACAGATCCTTTAAATAAAGTGAAAATAAGCAAGAACATGGTGAAAATATATAGCCAGTAGCCTACGCGACATAATGTTCGATAATCAACAAAGCTACAAAAAAAATAAATACATATACCAGTTAAAATACCCACTAATTGTTTTTTGAAAAAGATAGAATATGTTGTAGCTGTTAATTTATATGTTGCGCTAAAAACAAAGCTTAAGCTAATACAAGAAAGCAACAGGAGTAATCCAAAAGCTGCCCAGTCAAAATAGCATAAGAATCTTTTGTTAACAAAAAACATTGTTGTGAAATTCGTTATTTGATACCAAGTTTATGTAATAATTTATTAACAATAATCATTAATGCACCATCGCCCATCACGTTAGCTGCAGTACCAAAAGCATCTTGCAATAAATATAAAGTTGTAATAATACTGATCATAGCATCAGAAAAACCTAATATGCCTTTTAAGATAGGTATCATAACAATAATTCCACCACCAGGCACACCAGATACAGCAAGCATTGTTAAACAAAAATAAGTAACAAAAGTTGCAAATGTTGTCAGAGTAGGAACAGTACCGTGAAATAAAAATAACGTTGTAATTGCAAGTACAGGTGTACTAATAGCATCTCCAAGAAGGTGGACATTTGCTAAAATAGGTGCAGCAACTTGAGCGAGTGGTTTGTTACCAGTGTTTTTTGTAGCACAGTTAACGGTAACTGGTATTGCCGCAGTGCTCGACATAGTTCCAAAAGCAGTTAAGTACGATGGTAGAGCAGTATTGATATAATACATCGCTCGTTGAGGTTTAAACATACTTGCAAGTAAATATATCAAGAAAATCACAATAATATGTAAACCAAAGATTAGTGCAAATGTTTTACCGTATGATGTAAAGAGTTGTAAGAATACGCCTTGATGATAGATATCAAGTAAAAAACCAGTAATATACAATGGCAAAATAGGAATAAACAACGTGTTTAAAATCCATTCGATTGTTTGTTTAAATCTGTGTATGGATTGTTCAATATTTTTATTTTGCATAAAGGATAATCCGATACCAACAATAATTGCAAGCAGCATAGCATGTTCAGATGTAATAATACGTGGTAAGCAAAATGACCATAAAGGAGTTAGTGTATCATTGGTAGTTAAATGATGAATCGTAACACCATTTGTAATGCCTTTAAGTATAGAAGTACTTACAAAGTAAGCAAAAAAAGCAATAGTTGCATTTGAGATAAGAATGCAGCTTAATAAAATGCCAATGACTGTTGGTGCATTCTTTTTAAAAGATAAAATACCAGAACTGATAAATGAAAATACAATAAATGGAAGTAGAAAACTTAAGCACTCTTTAAGAGTTAAACTAAGGGTATAAAAAAATTGAATTGTACAAAGATCAAGTTTGCATCCAAAAAAAACAACGAAGCCCAATACCAGCAATAATTGAAAGGGTAACGATAATTTCATATATACTTTCTGATAAAAAAGTTAGTTAATTTTTCTATGTTCAAAAGTATAAAATAAGTTAATTTTTGTAAAGTTGTAATACAAAATTTATAAATTTAGATGTTTAATTTTTTTAATATTTTATTAATGATAATCATCAGTGCGCCGTCACCCATAACATTGCCACCGGTACCAAAGCCATCTTGTAATAAGTGAAGTGTCATCATGATGCTAATCATATCATCAGTAAAACCAAGAATTGATTTTAATATAGGTATCATAACAATCACTGCGCCACCTGGTATCCCTGAGGCACCAAGCATGGTAGCGGAATAATAAATAATAAAGCTGATAAAAGTTGTAATTGAAGGAATTGTACCTTGAAATAAGTATAATGTTACTATCGCTAAAACTGGCACAGTAACAGCATCTCCTGTCATATGAATATTTGCAAGAATAGGGGTTGCTATTTGCGCTAGCGGTTTATTGTTAGTGTTTTTTTCTGCACAGGTAACAGTAACTGGTATTGCTGCTGTACTTGACATCGTTCCAAATGCTGTAATGTATGATGGCAATGCAATTTTCATGTATGAAAATGCTGTATGCAAGTTAGCTTGGCTTGCAATAAAGTACAATATAAAAATAATAAAATATTGTAGTCCAATAATTAATGCATATGTTTTTCCATATGATTGAAACAAATCAAAAAAGACACCTTTGTAATGTAATTCAATTAAAAATCCAAAAATATACAAAGGTAAAATAGGTATAAAAAATCTTGTAATGATTGATTCTATAAAGTTTTTTAGACTTGTAATTACAGATTCAATTTTTTTGTTTTGTGTATAAGACACATACATACCGGTTAACACTGCAAGTATAATAGCGTATTCTGCAGACAATAGTCGTGGCAAAGATATAGTATATAACGGTTGTATATGATGAATAGCGGTATTAACGTGATGTGTGAAAATATCTGGTGTCATGTATGTAAGCATGTTTGTGCTTACAAGATACGCTAATAATGGAGTTAACATGTTTGAAGCAAAAACGCATAACAGTAATATTGCTATAATAATAGGTGTATTTTTTTGAAAAGATACAATGCCATGTGTAATAAAAGAGTAAATCATACACGGTAACAAAAAGCCAAGACACTCTTTAATAATGATGCTGCATGTATACAAAATTTGCACCATGGTAAATGGCAATAATTTTCCAAATATAACAACTGAGCCGAGCGTTATAAGTAATTGAACTGGTAATGACAATTTGTGTAACATGTAGAACTTTCATACTAAAAATAGATTACTATTGTTAAGTATAAGTTAGCATGGTTGTTTGTAAAGTTTATTGCTNTGTAATGATTTCTTTTAAGTAAGCTCCAAAGCCATTTAGTGAACCAGGTTGTATCGTGTCATAAAAACCAAAGTATGTTGATGCAGGTGGATAATTCCATTCCCGATAAAAATCAATATCATTGGTATGTGTCCAAAAGAAACATGTTTTAATGGGAATGCTCATTTGTCGAGCAAGGTAACATACATATAAAGCAGTATCGAGAAATCGTTTTTGTGTTGTTGGATCACTACAGTTACATCCAGCTTCTACAATATAAATATCTTTTTCAGGAAATGTTTTATGCATTTCTAAAATAGAGTCTAGTGCGGCATGTTGATCTACAATTCCAGAGCAGTTTCCATCAATTGGCTTAAAGTAATTAAAATATAATGCAGGATAAATGCTGAGTGCTATGCCATCAACGTATTCTGCTTGATCTTTAAACAGATCAATAAAAGATTGATTATACATAATGTCAGCGATTGATGATGCAATTTTTTCAAAGCCGTAACGTGGATCATAAAACTTGGTATGTGATGGTTTCATAGGTTTCCACTGATGTGATAGTAATACTTTGATATCAGGTCGTACTGATTTGATAGCAATAGTTGCTTCTTTTTGTGCCAGCATGATGTATTTAAGGTATTGTGCCGTATCAATATGACAACCAAATGGTGGAAGCATTTCTTGATTTGCAACTTTAAATCCAAATCCAAAAGGTTGGCTGATAGGGCATACATGAGTGACATGAGGACATTCTTGAATAATTTGTCTGCAAATATCAGCAAACCATGTAATATCTTCTTGTTTTTCAAATAAATGTGGTTTAACTGCAGGATTGCTATAATGGTGAAAGAAAATAAGAGGATTTTTAAATTGTGCTATAAATTGAGCAACTTTTTTTAATTTTAAAGAATCAATTTGATCTGAATTTTCTTGAAGGACATCTGATAATTGTAAAGATATTCTACAGCTTGGTAATAATTTTGATTGTGTTAACGATCCTAGATCGACAACTTGTTGCAACATGTTACTTTGTTGTTGAGTTGTAAACTCTTTATAGACTTGAGGTTTCATTTTAATGTGAGGACTGTGACAATATGGACATTGTGTCACTATGATTTCGTTATATTTAGGATTGATTAACGTTTCTGCTACATTCTGTAATATGTTTTCGCGAACTTCTCCTGATACTTCCTTAATTTTATGTAAGTTAACATAGCCTTTACAGTCCTGACAATGTATTTCAGGTAACGAAGTCAGAACATACCATTGTCTTTCTTTTAGCCATTTATAAGGGTTCTTAATTTGTGATGCTTTGTTGTATAACAACTTACGCATCGTAGTTGGCCGAGTTACAGAGGGTGCAGTATTGTATACAGTTTGTGTTAGTCCAATTCCTGTTCCGATATTAAAAATTTGTCCTTCACTATTCATTTTTAGATACAACTCTTTTGCAGAAGGAATCGTTGATTGATCTAGTAACACATGTGCTTGTTGTACTTGTTGGTTAAATATTTTAATATCACGGGGTAAAAACTCTAAAGATTGGTATGTTTTTTTAGCAAGACCCCAGTAAATATTAGTGATAGATGACTTGTTTAATAGTGCTAGATAGCCTACACATCCACTGAGCAATATAATAATAAATAAGTACAGTTGTTTTTCTTTTTTTATCATAAATTTATTCCTTTGTTCTTATGTTTTTATAACAATCGGTACAAATTCATTGCTAGAGATTGATTGAAAGAAGAGTCTTATTTGTTTTGTATGGACGAAAAAACTTGATTTTATGAAAGATTATTTTTTAACTTAAATGGAATTAAAAAAAGGGGAAAACTATGAATAAAGTAATTTCAGCAATACTGTTAACAACTGTAGCAGGACTTGGAACAATAGGTATTATCTATTCAGATGGCGATTTTGGTGAATACGTTGTATCACATGCAACCGATAGTTCAAGTGTATCGTATGGGTTTGGTAAAAAAAAATTAACAAATGCTCAGGTTGCTAATGAATCAAACACTGTACCTATACCGCAAGTATCACGTAAAAACAGTGATAATAAAAAAGTAAAAACGCAAAAATCATCTACTAAAAACGTTATTACCTTAACAAAAGATCCTGTACTAGATAGTAAGAAAAAACTTTCTAATGCGAAACAAGATAACAATGAAATACATAAAAACAATCAAGATGCCATAGCTGTTAAAAAAGAGTTTGAAAATAAGATATCAAAACAAAGTAACAAACAAAAAGATAAAGCAAAAAGATTCATCCCAGTTTTATCAGATACAGAACAGCAGCAAATACAAGATCGTATTACATCTAATATTGCACGACAAATAAAAAATAAAAAAAGACAACAAAAAAGTCTTGATTTGTTAGATGATCAAATAGCAAAAATTGTTAAGTTGATACCTAATATTACAAAGCGTCAGCAATTAGAATTACAGTTAGTTTTATCAGAAGATTTATTTTGGACTAAATAACGTATATAAAAAGGCGCTCACGTGAGCGCCTTTTTATATCTTCTTTTTAAGAAATTACTTTTTTAAGATATTCACCGTATGGGTTCATTGATTCTGGGTCCATAGTATCAAATGGTCCAAACTGAGCTTTATCATTTTTGCTTGAATTTTTACGATCTTTTACTTTATTCCATTCAAAGTATTGATCATTATTTTGACCCCAGAAATAACATGTTTTAACAGGTATACCCATTTCTTGTGCAAGTTGACAAACATAGAGTGTCATATCAACAAATTTTTGTTTGTCAGCTATTTCTGTTTTATTGTCAAGATTGCAACCTGTTTCTACAATGTAAATATCTTTGCCAGGGAAAGCTTGAGCTGTTTGAACAATCGCTTCAAGAGCAGCTTCAGGATCAAGTTTTCCAGAACAGTTGTTGCCATCTGGTTTCCAATCTTCAAAGTATAATGAAGGGTAAACGCTTAGGGCAATACCATCAAAACTTTGTAATTTAGGATCTTTTGCTTTGACCATAGCAACAAATTTTTGATTGCACATATTATCAGCAATATTTGCCACACATTTTTCAATAGGTTGTCTTAGATTACCAAAGCTGTGCTTTGTTTTCATAGGTTTCCATTGGTGTGAGATAAGTACTTTAATATTAGGTCTCGTATTTTTTATTTTTAATCCGGCTGTTATTTGTGCCTCAACAATATTTTCTAAAAATTCTGTTGCTTTTGCATCGGTAAAATCGAAATTGCTTAATTTATCAAGAAAAGAAATTTGCTTTTTAGGCTTAATGTCACATGAAAAAGGTGGTAACATTTCTTGTCGTGCTACTTGTAAACCAAAACCCATAATTTGACTGATAGGGCAAACATGTGTCAATCCTGGACATGCTCTAACTACGTCTACACATTTATCAGCAAACCATGTGATATCTTCTCTTGATTCAAATAAACGTGGTTTACATTGTGGGTTAGTATAGTGGTGCATAAATGTTAATGGATTACCTAATTCAGATAAAAATTCTGCTTGTTCTTGAAGCTTATTATTATCAGTGTTTCCATTGTTATCTACAATGTCTGCAAGTTCTATTGATAGTCGATATGCGGGTAAACCTTGTGCACCTTTTTGTTTGAACACGCCTAATTTATGTAGTTGTTCTACCATATTTTTTTTGTCTTCGGTAGTAAAAGGTCTATATTCTTGTTCTGATCTTACGACATATCCGTGACGCTCTTTAAGCCATTGTTGAGGATTGTTTTGTTTTTGAGATTGTTCAGCAAGCAGTGTTTTTAAATATTCAGGATGAATAGTGTTATTTGTATCTTCTGTTTGAGACATAGATATACCAATACTGGTAACAAAAGGTTTTTGACTATTTAACTTTTGATATGTTTCTTGAGCTGGTGGGTATCCTTGTTGATGTGCTGTTAAAAGCGTATTGAGCTTTTCTTCATATGCTCGTTGACTTGGTGTTGAAGTCATATTTTTTAACCAATTATACGCAGCAAAAACATAGTTTTCACCTGGTTTGGTATTTGTTGAGCTTGATTGCATATTTGATGCAAATAAGCTTAAAGCTGCTCCTAGAGCAAATATTGATATCTTTTTATTTTTCATAGTTGGTCCCTTTTTTTTCTTAAATATATACTATTTATAGCGTAGCAGGTTATGCAAAAAATGCACCTGGTAAAGGGGGTTTTTGATCAGAAGTTGCTAAGATAGTTAGTCTGTCTATTTGGTCATTTTTGCTTGTATTATATATCATGAGATAATAGCGTTTAAAAAATTCTTTGAAAAACTCTTGTATTTTAAGTACCCCTTCTATTCGAGTCTTTGTAAAGTGGTCAATAACAATATCAATATTTTTATAAGTTTTTGCAAAAAAGCTTGCAGTTTCTTTAAGGTAAGTATGCTTGAGTTCTGGAGACTGGGTAATGGTTTCAAAAAGAGGTTTGATTTCTGCGATATTGGCAATTACCTGAGAGAACTCACTTTGTACAGCAAAAAGTTGTTCGGTGACAATTTGTTGTTCTTTTCCCCAAGCAATTAAACAATCTTTAAGATCAGAAATAATTGTTTGCGTAGGTTGCGGATTAATTTTAATAATGAAAGGAAGTAATTTTTGGAATTTTGCATAAATTGTTTGCAACTTGTGTTGCGCATCTTTGATGGCGCAAATAGACTGTTCAAGTTTGCGAGTATCGTTTTGATTAATTTGTAAATTTTCGTGCCATGAATCTATAAATGATGGGGTATATATTTTAAAAATTTCTTCTTGAATCGTAAATTTTGCAACAATCATAGCGCATGATGTTTCAACAATTTGGTAGCTTAATAATAGTAAATCAATAATTGTTTGGGTTTCATGGTTTGGTGCGTTGGCAATATATGTGGTAGTCCATTGCTCTGCGTGTTGATCAATGATGTTTTCATAGTTAGAGTTATTTGCTACTACAGCAAAAGACATACATAAAAATATTATAAAACACTTTTTACTGAAACAGCTCATAGGTATATTCCTTTTTTAATTGCCAATTTTTATACATAAAAACGCATGAAAATATCTGAGTATGAGTACATAGGTTTATTTTTTTTGTGATAGTAACGAATCTGTTTAAACAAAGAGTAGGTATGATTTGTTTGTAAAAATAATTATGAAATAATAGTGATTGAGTCATCGGTATAGCAATTTTAAAGTTTTGATACCAATCAAGTATGCTGCAACAAGTGTAAGTTATTTTTGTCTGTAAAGTTACGATATATCCTATAATTATCATGTGGCTTTTTTCTGAAAAAATATTCCATATTGTTTGCATAGTGATAGTTGCATACAATATATGTAATTGTTGCAACATGAGTTTTGCTTTGTTTGTGGGTGTATCTAGATTATATTGATTCATTTTTAGCCTATTATAATACAAACAATAGGGGTATGGTAACATCTTTGTTTTATAAAGAAAAGCTTGTTTTTTCTAAATAAGATTTCTTATTTTTTTACTAGTTTTATCCTATGAACTTATGTAAAGGAGTAATGTATGAAAAAAATATTGAGCATGTATATGCTAAGTTATGTTTCATATAGTCTATCTGTTCCATCTCCACTTGAAATACCTGGTAAGGCGTTAGATGTGCCTGCTAAAGCTGTAGCGAGTATGCCAGGAATAAGTGGTTTTTTAGATAAAATTATTCAGAGTCATATTATTGCTAAAATAAAAGTGATTGCTCAATATGTTGGGATTGTTGCTCTTGTTTTGCTTACTGGATACATATTGTATCGTGTGTGTAAAGTGTTATTTAAAAAGAAATAGTTTTGAAATAAAAAGGATAGTCATATGATGCAAAAATCTGAAAATATTCGTCATAAAGCATATACTGTTGCAATTGCATTTTTGTTGTCGAGATGTATTGTTTTATTAAGCCATAATTTACATTTAGTTGGTATTGTCAAAGAGCTATTTTTTGCTGTATTTGGTATTACTGCTTTAGTTCTTGGGCTTTTTAAATTTCACAAAAGTTTAAGCTTTGGTTTGACTATAGGTGGTCTGTTTCTGCTTCGTTTTTCTGTTCAAGGATTTAATCCGAAGCACATAGAGTTGTTAGAGTTTATTGTAGCAGTCTTGGCATTAGGTTTTATATCAGTTGCATTATATCGTTTGTATCAAGGACAGCAAGGTACAGTAAAAAAAACAAAAATTAAGCGTAAAAATAATAAAACTGCGTAAACGGAGTAAGTATATGTTAAAAAATGTACAAGAATTATTGATAGCAATTGCTTTAATAATTAGTATTCCTTCAACTGTTTATCTAGGATGTAAGTTGGTGTCCCCTAAAATTGATTATCCTTCTTACTGGAAAGAGCATCATCAGTTTATGAAAGGTTATCCTGCTAAGCACGAAGAGAGCCATAAGCTTCGCGAAGCTGAGTGGAAAGAAAGTGATTTATATAAAGAAAAACAAAGTAAAGAGTGTACGATTTCGTTTATTAAGTTGGGTGTTGCAGGTGTTATATCAATAGCACTTTTGTATTATGGTTCAATATTTATTATGCCAATTATAGGTGCAAGTTTAATTGTGTCTGGTTTAATTGTAATTATGTATTATGTAGATACATATTATGATTGTTCACAGTTTAATACAGTGTTGTCGTTAATAGAGTTAGGTTTGATTTTGATAAGCTTATTAATTATGCTGCATGCATCATATCGCTTATCTGAAAATTAAGATAAATAATGGTCGGGATGGCGAGACTCGAACTCACAACCCCTCGCTCCCAAAGCGAGTGCGCTACCAATTGCGCCACATCCCGATATTTTGATTCAATACAGGTATTACTGTACTGCAAAAATGAATATTTTCAAGAATTTTATGAAATTGGGGTGAGTAGTGGGTCTCGAACCCACGACCCCCAGAACCACAATCTGGTGCTCTACCAACTGAGCTATACTCACCATATTTCAATATAGTGTTAGTATACGGTCTATTTTTGTAAAAATCAAAAAAACAATAGATATTTTTAATATGAGATTTGTTTTCAGTATTTGTATATCAGCGTGCTGTTGAGATACAAAGTCATTTTTATATAAATTGAAGAAAGCCGTGATAGGTATCAGAGATCGGATCTGAGTTGTCTAAAAAATATATTGTGGGCTCTGTTAAGTTGAGTTTTTATTTATCATGGATTGTATGTTGTATGCTACTTTTATATAGGTAAAAATGCTATATTCATTATTTTTTATTCGGTTTTGAAGGGTGAGAGACTTTGAGGTTTTTTATGATGCGTGGTATGCTTATAAAAATAAGTGTAATGCCTTATCATAAAGATTTTTTATGGATTCGATAAAAATTATCGGAGCGCGAGAGCATAATCTTAAAAACATTTCAGTCGAGTTTCCGAAAAACAAATTAGTTGTTATAACTGGTCCTTCTGGATCAGGTAAAAGTTCCTTAGCTTTAGATATTTTGTACGTAGAAGGTAAGCGTCGCTACATGGAATCATTGTCAGCATATGCACGACAGTTCTTAGGCATCGCAAAAAAACCTGATTTTGATCGTATTGAAGGGCTATGTCCATCTATTGCTATTGAACAAAAAACAGTTGGTCATAACCCACGATCAACCGTTGGAACTATTACAGAAGTGTATGATTATTTCAGAATTTTATATGCACGTATCGGTATTCCACATTGTTTTTTATGCTCATCAGAGATTAAAGCATATAGCTCAAGTCAGATAGCGCAACATGTGATCACTGGGATGCAAGGTAAAACAGTGACAATTGCTGCACCAATTGCAAAGCAAAAAAAAGGTGAATTTAAACAAGAGCTTGTTGATTTGATGGCAAAAGGTTTTTACCGTTTTGTTATTGATGGAGCAATGCATAAATTTGAACATGTTTCAGAAGTTGAACAACTTGGTTTAAAAAAAACATATAAACATGATATAGATGTTTTGCTAGATCGTATTACGATTGATCAAGAGTCTGATACATTAGCTCGTGTACAAGAGTCAGTACAAAAAAGTTTTGATGTTGCAGATAACCTTTGCAAAATTGAGGTAGATGGTACTTCAACATTATATTCATCGAAACGTATGTGTCTTGATTGTCAGGTTGCATTTCCTGAACTTGAACCACGTTTTTTCTCTTTTAATTCGCCGATTGGTGCATGTCCTGAATGTGATGGTCTTGGTGTTTTACATGAAGATGATGATGATGGTTATTATCTGTATATGGGTAGACAAGTAAAAGAGTGTCCTCAGTGTCATGGTCAACGTTTGTCAAAGCAAGCTTTATCCGTAAAAATTGGTAATAAAAATATTTATGAATTATGTGACCTGCCGATTGATGAGTCACTACAGTTTTTGCAAAATATTACGTTAACAGATTTTGAAAAAGAAATTGCAGAAAGCGTATTAAAAGAAACAACAAGTAGGTTGCAATTTTTAGTTAATGTTGGATTAGCGTATCTTTCGCTTAATCGTACAGCGCGTACATTGTCAGGTGGAGAAGGGCAGCGTATTCGTTTGGCAAAGCAAGTTGGTTGTGCATTAAGTGGTGTGTTATATGTATTGGATGAACCAAGTATCGGTCTTCACCAGCGTGATAACGATCGTTTAATTGAAACATTGCAATCGCTCAAAGACTTAGGTAATACCGTTATTGTTGTTGAGCACGACGAAGATACAATGCGTGTAGCAGATTATCTTATTGATATGGGTCCTGCAGCTGGTATTAATGGTGGACAAGTAACTGCAGCAGGTACTCCTGACCAAGTAGCAAAAAATAATAATTCTTTAACTGGTAAGTATTTAAGCGGGAAGCTTAAAATCGCTGTTCCTGAACGTCTTCGTACAACAGATAAATTTTTAACTTTGAAGCATGCTAATAAAAATAATTTACAAGATCTTACGATTACATTTCCACTACATGTGTTGTGTGCGATATCAGGGGTTTCAGGTTCTGGTAAAAGCTCATTGATATTTGAAGAGCTGGTACCAACTGTGCATAAAGAGTTAGCGTCACAGCAAAAATGGAAATTGTCAGATAAAAATAAAATCGAAGGTATTGAGCATATCGAAAACATGGTACAAATTGACCAGTCTCCTATTGGTCGTACCTCTCGATCAAATCCTGCAACGTATATTGGTATTTTTAATCCTATACGTGAATTGTTTGCAAGTTTACCTGAGAGTAAAGCTCGCGGTTATGCAGCAGGGCAGTTTAGCTTTAATGTATCGAAAGGTCGTTGTTACAAGTGTAGCGGTGAAGGTATTATTAAAGTAGCGATGCACTTTTTACCAGATGTTATTATGACATGTAAGGTATGTAAGGGTAAGCGATACAGTCAAGAAACGTTGCAAATCTTATATAAGAAAAAAAATATTGCTGACATTCTAGATATGACTGCTTTCGAAGCGTTAGAGTTCTTTAAAGCACATGCTGCGATTGCAAAGCGTTTGCAGCTACTGTGTGATGTTGGTCTTGATTATGTGAAGCTTGGTCAACCAGCAACAACTTTATCTGGTGGTGAAGCACAACGTATTAAATTGGTCAATGAGTTAGCAAAGCGTGGCAAAAATACCTTGTATATCCTCGATGAGCCAACTACTGGGCTGCACACTCATGATATAGCAAAGCTATTAATGGTACTTAATCGTTTAATCAATAAAGGTAATTCTGTCATTGTTATTGAGCATAACTTAGATGTGCTTAAAACATCTGATTACATTATTGATTTAGGACCAGAAGGCGGCAGTGGTGGTGGCTTAATTGTTGCACAGGGTACTCCAGAGCAAGTCGCTCGAGCAAAAGGTAGCTTTACAGGGAAATATCTTAAAAAGATATTGCAATAAAATTGTTTAACTTATTTAGAACCAAGAAATCTAGCTTTGTCTTGTTCGTTGATAGGATATCCTGCTCTAATCAGGTTACGAACGTCAGAGACATTATCTTGAGCGGCCTCGACGTGTAATGGGTAGAGGTCTTCATAGCTTTCTTCTTCGTCAAACTCTTCTTCATCAGAGCTTGAGTCTGTTCCGTCTGAGTTTAATTGGGTAGAAGGGTCATCAGTATAACTTTTTTCGAGTGGGGTAAGATGGTGAGATGTATGCAGCATAATAAGCAATGTGAACAGTTTGTGATTCATACAATATCCTTATAGAGTAACAGGCTATTTTTTGACGCATATATTATTTTGTCATAAGGATTGTTCGTTTAGTTATACTTACTATGAAAGTATGTCAAAAAGTCCAGCAAATTGCTAAAAAATCGTTTTTTTGCTATCTTAATACAAAATGTAGGTGCTTACTATTTTTATATATTTAGGATTTTTATATATGTCTCATTTTTTCAATAAATTGATTATTGCGATATTCTTCGTCAGTTGTAATCAAATTGCATTATCTAGTCATGTTGTCAAATTGTCTCGAGTAGAGAATCCGACACAGGCCCAAATCAAACAAGAGCAAGTAAAGCATAAACAAAGAGAATTCAAGCGAACATGCATTAAATATGGTTATATGACAGCAGGATTAGCATCATTTTATCTTATGTGTCGATTAACTAACTTTGTAAAGCATCGTGAAGATTATGAAAGAATCATGGAAATGCGTGTTAATCATATCGAAGGTGATATGGAATTTAAGGCAAAAAGATTCTTTTTAGATTGGTTGCAGCATAAGCCAGAAGTGAAAAAAGAACTAACGAATAATCAAAGTTTGTTAAATCCTATTTATCTTATGAAAGAAACAGCTTCATCAACATCGCAAGCATTGCGTAGCAGTGTTAAGGTCGTTAAAGACGGTGTTGTTGGGATTGCTAAAAATTTAATAGAATTAAGTCCTAGTTTTATAGCAAGTCTTGTTGTGACCGCTACATATGAAAAATTAAAAGATGTTTGGACGAATGTCACAACACCAGAATCTGTTTCATGGTATATTCGTGAACATACACAAGTGTGGGACCTTTTAGTCGATATTAAGTCAGGTAGCGTTCACTATGATCTGCATTCAGCATTATTGTCAGCAGATCATTTACACGGACAAGCAAGTAGTCATTTGAAAGATTATATTGCAAACTTAACTCGTTGTGTAAAAGATCGTCAGCAGGATGAAATGATACACGATGGATTTTTTGAGTTTCAGTGTGAAGATCTCAGACAAAAATATACAAAAAAGGGTAACGAAGTAGAAGTTTTGCAAAATTATGCTGCTCCAGTTATGGCAAAGCGTCAACGTAACATTGATCAAGTAGATTTATTTCAACAAGATATAATTGGTAAACAAGATATTGGCATAATGTGTAATTTGTTAGCTCAACAAGTACAACAAGTGGCATCTTTTGCTTTGGTACATTTGCAAAATAATGCAAATTCCTTGTCAGGACATAGTAGAAGTCGCGGCATGGCTAAAATAGAGCAATTAATAGATCTGACAAATCAATATTTACAGACTATGGAAGAGTTATTAGCTATGTCATCTCAAGAATTAGAAGCTGCAAGTCAATCTAACAAAGGTATGTTTACTGTGACATATGAGTTTGAAAAAATATTCCGTGAATACGTCAATGGAATTCATCGTTATTGTAAATTGATTTCATAATTATTTATTATTGCATCTTGTATAAAATTGTAGCTACCAATCTTGTGTAAAGTTGGTAGCTATTTCCTTTTGTTGCAAAATAGTATTGAGAGTATCTATGATTATTAAAAAAGGAGATAAATAATGAAGTTATCAAGAGGATGTGTTGTCGTTTTTTTAGTATTGCAGATGTTGACATGTGTATGTTCTGCATCAAATCGAGAACAATATCTTAACAATAATAATATTCCAACTAATAGTTTTAGGTTTTCAGATATTACTTCTAGCTTGGGAGAGCAAGAAGCTGATCAAGTTTCTACAAATACAGAACAAGAACAAAAGTTTTTTGATAGTGTGTGGAAAAACAATATTACGTTAGCAACTAATTTGCTACAACAAGGTGTTAATCCTAATAGTAAAGACCCAAGTGGTTGGAGCCCTTTAGCCTTATCATGTTATTATGGTTTTTATGATATGGTACAATTGTTATGTAGACACAATGCAGATAAACAAGAACTTGCAACAATTGTTTTGGCTAATTACGACAATTTGTTACTACATACAGCTCGTCAAGGTTATTTAGATATAGTACAGTGGCTGTTACAAGAGAACTTATGTAATAGTAATGATATTAACCTACAAACAGGTGAAACTCCGTTATTGGTAGCGATTAATAGTAGGCATAACGCTATTGTTGAAATGTTGTTGCGATTACCTGGCATTGATGTAAATAAAGCAGCTTTCAATGGCACTACGCCTCTTGTGTTAGCTGTGATGTTGCATCAAATTTAAATAGTAAAGATGTTGTTACAGAATAAAAAGATATTGATTAATAAAGCTTCAAACACCTTTTCGCCTTTATATATAGCAACAGAGCGAGGATTTGCAGATATTGTACAATTATTGTTGGAATATAAAAATTCAGATAGCAAACGTATGGTTGATGTTAATAAACCTGCAAACGATGGAACAACTCCATTATATGTTGCAGTAGCGCAAGGATTTACAAAGATTGTACAATTATTGCTTGAGTATCAAGATTCAGATAATAAACGCATGGTCGATATTAATAGAATTAGACCCGATGGAGCAAGTCCATTATATATTGCATGCAAGGAAAACCGTTATCAAATAGTAGCATTATTATTACAACAGCCAGGAATATTAGTTAATGCATCATTGCAAGGTGGTTCAACCCCTTTAATTATTGCTTCGCTGAAAGGTTTTGTTCCTATTGTAAGATTATTGTTGGCTCATCCAGATATAGATATTAATCATGCAGTTTCTAACGGCATAACTGCTTTGTATAGTGCATGTGTTAATAATCATATAGCAGTGATTGAAGCATTGTTATCTGTAAAAGATGCGCAGGGTAACTATAAAGTAGATGTTAATAAAAGTTTTTTAGGTGAAACTCCTTTATATAGTGCTATTGATGATAATAGAGTTGAAATTGTTAAACTCTTATTGCGTGTTCCTGGAATAGATCTCAATAAAAAACCTAAAATGAGTTACTCTCCTTTATGTTTAGCAATATATAAAGGCTATGTCGAAATATCGAAATTATTGTTTTTTCATGGGGCAAGTGATTGTCAAATATTAGATATTGCATCTGAAGGTTTAAATTTTACATTGGTAGATTTTTTTGCACCTTATTATAAAAAAGATTCAAAGTTAAAATTTGCTCACACAGCTTTAAAACCGTATGTAGCAATAGAGCCATACATACAGAACAAACAAAGCATCACTACTAAGTTTCTTGATGCTTATGAATTGTTTCGTATGGAACATAATCCAAATGATCTGCATAATTTGATATTTCCTATTAACAAAAAAGATGGTGTGTATCAATTTGCGTTATATCCTGGTAATTCGCAACTTGCTTATAATCTTATTGTAGAAGAGCTATTAAAGTTATTTCAGAAAGATCGTATTAAATGGTTGTTGTTTTCATTAGTTGACACGAAAGCAGATAAACAATTTGCAATGCAATTATTAGCGACGTTAGATCTTGATAAGCAGGTACAAGATGAAAAAGCTGTACGTGTTTTGCAAAAAGCAGGTAAGGGTTACATGCAACGTAAGAATATAAGTTAGCCAAAAACTGTTTAATATTGTTATGAAAGGAGTGTCTAAATGAGATTAGTTTTATTGTTTTTTTTATCTTTGTTTTGTTGTTATGTGCAAACTGCAGAAAAAAGGATTATTAAAAAAAAGATATATAAAAATAAAATTCAAAATATGTTACATCAATCTGCAGATGTTATGCGTACACATCTACAGAATCATGATGTTTCAGATTACTTACAGATAGTTGTACAAAATAATAATAGTGATGCTTTAGAAGATTTGATAGCAGATAACAAGTTGCGCTATGCTAGCGTTGAAAGTATTAGTTATGCGATATTGCATGCTCTTGAGTATAAATATGAAAGAATTGCTGATTTGTTAATTTCTGGTAGTGAGTTTGATCGTATGTCGTTAGATGATCAGATTAATGCTTTGAATATTGCTTGTTCTAAAAATATTATTGGAGTGATTCCATATTTATTGTTTAAAAAAAGATTAAATCCTAATACTCTGTCGTCAATAGATGGTTATAATGCTTTGCATCATGCTGTATATAATCAACATGTAAATATTGTTAGATTACTTTTGAATACAAACATGATAGATGTTAATAAACTTACAAATAATAGTTGTTCTGCTTTGTATCTTGCATCTTACAGAGGTAACGTTGAGATAGTAAAGTTACTTTTGGATATGCCTGGAATTAATATTAATCAAGCTTATCTTCAGCTGCATACTCCTTTGTGTGCTGCTTGCGTGAAAGGGCATGAAGCAGTAGTAAAAATCTTATTGGATTATGGTGCTAATACCCGTGTAGGATGTCAGAATGAAACGTTGATGAACATAGCAAAGCAAAATAACTTTCATCAGATAGTTATGCTATTGAAACCTTATTTTGCTTTAAAAGAAACGATTCTTTTAAGAAACTTAGGTGTCACAGATCGAGATAGAATTATTATTGATGCTTATGATGAATGGTGTCAGATACGTTCTGCTTTTTTATATGATATTGTATTTTATAATTATATGAAATATATCGAACAATTAAGATTATTACATGCAGAAATTGACCAAGGAGTCATACTGCTACGACGATTTGAAATAGAGCGTCAGTTAACTCGTCTACGACAAAAAACTTTAACTTTGGCTTATCTGTATAACGTTGAAATTGGTGATGCATTTGATCCTGACAGTATTCAAAAGGCTTTTCAACGCGATGCTCCCTCTTTACACGTTATAATTAATAGGTTATTACGTATTTTTCAAAGTCATAGTATCGAATCATTATTAAAAGCTTTAACAATACATCATACGAATCAAGATCTTGTATCTGGTTATATTACGTATATGCATACTTTTTTACAATCAATTCAAACAAACATAGCAAAAAATAAAAAGTTTCATAGTTATGAAATTACTGATGGTTCTGTTTGTCCTGTATGTCTTGCATCTATGAAAGATATTAATCCTTCTTTGTGGGCGACGTTAAATTGTTGTAAAAACAAACAATTTATTTGTACTGATTGTTATGCAGAATGGACACGAAAAACAAATAATGCATGTCCTGTTTGTAAGGGAAATTCTTCTATTAAGACGATATTTAATAAGTGATGTTTCATGATATGTGCATAAATTTTGGCAAATGTTGATAGGTTTAGTATAGTAATAAAGTACATGTTATTATGTATTTTCTTGATGTAACTTTTTGCCAAATAAAAAGGTAATAATGGATTTTAGCAACATATCTGGATTGACACCATTAATGAAACAATATGTTGCAACGAAACAAGAATATTCTGATTCGTTGTTATTGTTTCAGGTAGGCGATTTTTATGAATTATTTTTTGATGACGCAAAAAAAGTATCTGAATATCTTGGAATCACTTTAACTAAGCGCGGTGAAATTGCTGGAAAACCTATTCCACTATGTGGGTTTCCTGTACATGCAATTGAACATTATATTCCAAAGTTAGTAAAAGGTGGATTTAAAGTTGCATTGTGTGATCAACTTGAGCCTGCTACCACTGGTAAAATGGTTGCTCGAGGTGTTACGAATGTTTTGACACCTGGTACATTAACATCTGAAAATTTGTTAGATGCAAAATCTAATTCATATTTGTTTTCATTTTTTCCTACTAAATCTGGCTATGGATTATTATTTTCTGAGTTACTCACTTCTCAGTTGCATGCAACGGTACTGCCGTACGGTGCATCTCGTCAACTCGAAACAGAGTTATATCGGTTTTTACCTGACGAAATATTAATGCTTGCAGGTCGCGGTATGGGTGAGTATGCAAAATTTTTTAAACAGCGTGGATTTTATACCACACAGCATACAGCTGAATTTGATGAAGCATTATTGGATCAAGAAAAATCATGGATTATGCAACAGTTTGATACACAGTCAGCTCAATCTGTAATGCAAGATACATCAATATTATGTGCTACCATTTTATGGAAACAATATTTAGAAAAAAATCAACAAGCTGCATTACAAGAATTTAAAACCATTTCATGGTATAAACCAGAATCATTTTTAATGCTAGATGGTGCAACACAAAAAAATTTAGATATAGTAAAAAATAGTTTTGATGGTTCTCGATCACACACATTATTTTCATTTGTAGACAAAGCGGTAACCTCGATGGGTTCTCGTATGATTAAACGCTGGCTTTTAGCACCGTTAGTCGAACAAAATTTGATTGAACAACGTCAAAATGTTATTCAAGAATTGTTACAAAATCCTATTACATTTCAAACAATACAGAATTTATTATCTCGATTTGGTGATATGCAGCGTATTGTTGGTCGAATATCTTTAGATAAAGCATCTGTACAAGATTATGTTAATTTAGCAACATTATTACAAGTATTACCAGAATTATTACAAGTATTACGTACATGTTCTTCTGAAATGTTACAAGCAATTGTTAATTCATTATCTGATTTTTCTGAATTAGAACAGTTATTATCATCAGCTTGTGATGATGATATTGAATCAGATTATATTATTAAATCTGATTTTGATGCTGAGCTAGACCGCATGCGTGATTTAGTACAAAATAGTTCACAAAATATTTTAAAACTTGAACAACAAGAGCAACATCGTACCAGTATTTCTTCATTAAAAATTCGTCAAAATAATGTACATGGTTACTATATAGAAGTTACTAAGGCAAATGTTGCACAAGTGCCTCAGGATTATATTGAACAGCAGTCTTTAGTCAATCGTAAACGTTATGTTACTAAAGAATTACAAGCGTTACAGTTTGAGATAATGCAAGCTCGTACAAATTTTGCAAAGCGAGAAAAAGATATTTTTATGCAAGTGAAGCAAAAAACACGTGAATATATTCATGATTTACGTCTTTCTGCTCAAGCAATTGCAACATTAGATGCTCTTGTTGGTTTTGCACGTGTATCTTATGAGTATGGTTATATACGACCTTCGTTTAATCAGCAGGGTGATATTTGTATTCAAGATGGTAAGCATCCAATCATTTCAGCTTTGTCAGAGCAACAGTTTATTGCTAATGATACAACGTTAACTGATGAACAAAACTTGTGGATTGTGACAGGTCCAAATATGGGTGGTAAATCAACTTATTTACGTCAAGTTGCATTAATTTGTTTACTAGCACAGACAGGATGTTTTGTGCCAGCAAAGCAAGCAAGTTTACCGTTGCTAGATCGTATTTTTACTCGGATTGGTGCAGGAGATCACTTAGCACAAGGTAAAAGTACGTTTTTAGTAGAGATGGAAGAGACAGCTCAAATTTGCTTGCAAGCTACCAATAAAAGTTTAGTTATTTTAGATGAAGTTGGTCGCGGGACCAGTACGTATGATGGTTTAGCGTTAGCGCAAGCTATAGTAGAGTATTTAGTACAGCAAGTACAAGCACGTTGTTTATTTGCAACTCATTATCATGAGCTAACATCATTACAAGATATGCATCCAGGAATTGTGAGTTATTATATGGATAGCAAAAAAACGAAATCAGGCATTGTATTTTTACATAAAATTGTACGAGGTGTTGCTGATGGAAGTTTTGGTATAGAAGTTGCAAAATTAGCACAATTGCCTTCTGCTGTTATTAAACGTGCGCAAGTAGTACTTAAAGAATTGCATGATGTGAAGCATGATAGCGTACCTAGTACGGTTGATACTATTGTAAATGTTGTTGATGAATCAACTGATACCAAGATTATTGAAACATTACAGTCTTTAGATATTGATGCAATGACTCCTCGACAAGCACAGCAAGCATTATGGGATCTTAAAGATTTGCTAGAAGAGTGATTTTTGCTTTTATATAGGCAAAACTTGCAAATCTTTTTGTATTTGTAATACTGATTTTATATAAAGAAAATTTATATAGGAGGTCTTCGGGGACATTTATGATAACAAATCGTTTTTTTATTATTTTATTAGCATTACCATCTATTGATAGACACTTGCATGCTTCAAGCTTTCAACATATAATTCGAGGAGCACGTGCTACTGTTACTTCCAATGCAAGACAAGTTCCAAATCATATAAAAGAGCGTATGTTGCGATCTGATCGCATAAAAAATGTACATGACAAATATCAAAAAGCATCACATTCTGTACGTACGAAAACAAAATCTATGTATGATTTTGTTTCTTATGGATATGAGTCAGCTAAAAAATATAGAAAAAAAATGCACGACAATATTAATTCGGTAAGAAGCACGCTAGATAATTTTAAAAAATCAAATAAAGCTCATGCTGATTATGTCTTTGCTGGTTGCAATATGATGTACAATAATTTTACACGATATTCTAGAGAGTGGCTTGTAGGAATTGCAGCGGTGACAGGTGGATGGTATACGACACAAAAAAGTGATCATGCGTATTATAAAAAATTGCAAGAAAAAGTATTGCTAGCAATAGAAGAAGATGATGTTGCCGGTTTTGAAGCGCTGCTTAAGGTTGCTGATTATGATAATCATCTTGTAAAAGATTTATATGGGAAATTATTAGACAGTAATCCTTATATGTTTGAATTATTAGTGTATCATGGAAAAGATCCTGAAGCATTATTAAAGTATGCTGTGAAAAACAACAATATTGAACATGTTAAGGCTCTTGTTGATCGTGGTGCTCTAATACAAAATGCTATATATTTATCACAAAAAGAAAACAAAGTTACGATGCTTGCTGAATTGTTACGTAAAAAAGATAAAACACTTGATAAAGAAAAAGCATTGGCATTAGCATATATGAGGTGTCAACCTTCGTTATTAGTTACAGTGTTAAAAGATGTTATTGTTCCGAAAATAACCAAAATCGAAAAATAATAAAAGAGGCTATCAATTAAGATAGCCTCTTTTTATGTTACTGAGATACTGGTAAACCAGGTTCCATTAATAAAGGATGAGGTTGATTTTTTAACGTATTGTGTTGACCCATAATTTCACTGCCAGCAGGTAAATTATGTACATGCATAATATCAGCTGGAGCTTTAGAGTCACCAGTTGTTCCAAGTTTATGTTGATGTGTTAAATCTTTTGGAGTTTTAGAATCACTTGTTGTACCTAACATATGATTGTGATCTAAGTTTGATGGCGTTTTAGAATCAGCTGTTGTACCTAACATATGGTTATGTGTTGCTACATGATTTGCAGTTACGGGAATTCCGTATAATTCTAGCATGTCTGTACCACCTTCTTTACCTTGATGTACAGATGTTATAGATTTTGTTGGAACATGACCAAACAAGGTTAAATGTAAGTGAGGGAATTGAAGATGCATAGGTGTTGTTGTAGGATTATGTGTGTGTACGTTTGTAAATACACCTTGACCTGCAATAATAGCAGTGCCTGTTGATTGGTCATAATAACCTACTTGTCCATTATGTCCTGTAATTGAAATTAATGTAGCTTTTGCTGAAAAAGCTTTTGCTTTACCTGCTTTTTTACGAGCAGCTGCTTTTTTTGCTTGAGCTTTTGAATTTGAGTTTCCAAAAGAAGTGTCACTTACCATTGGTGGTCCCTCAAAATGCATTTTACCGTCTTTTCCTCGATAGAATGAAGATCCAAATGTAATATGACATGATACTAGTGTTAAAACTGATAAAAATAATGATTTTTTCATTACAACCTCCTTATTTATAAGCTTTTATCAACTATACTTATCATAGCAGATAAAATTGCTTTAAAACAAGGGTTTTAAGGGGCAAAATGCATAGAGGTTGATCTGGACAAAGTATCAAAATCTGATATGCTTTTAATATAAAAATGATGAAAATTCTCGTTCAAAGGGTGTAATATTCATGGAATCACAAGAATCATTCAGCAAATACGCTATTTTTGAAATTGGCGGTAAGCAGTATCAAGGCATCGAAGGTAAAACAGTTGCAATCGAAAAAATCGATGGTAACCCTGGTGATACAGTCGAAATTAAAGAAGTATTATTAAAGAAAAATAATGATACTGTAGAAGTTGGACAGCCATTTGTAGCAACAGGTATCAAAGTTTCTATTGTTAAGCACGATAAAGGTCCAAAAATTATAGCTTTCAAATTTAAGCGTCGTAAAAAATCACGTGTTAAAAAAGGTCACCGTCAACCACATACGGTTATCAGAGTAGAATCTATTTAAAAGATTTGAGTATCGTAAGATAAGTAAGGCCCTATACCTCATATGGTAGGGCCTTTTACTTTGTTTTCTTGCTACTAATTAGTTATAATTTGCAATATTATGCTTGATTATTCTGATTAGTTTTTGGTGTATCTGTTGTAAGTGTGCTACGAAGTAATGCAATTGCATTTCTAATTGTTGCAGTAGCGTTTGGTAATAGCATATCTTTTAGAGTTGGATGATGCTTTGCAATACGCTCATTATCATAATCTTTTAAAAAAGGCTTAGTTAATACACTTACAATGTTTTTATTATTGTTGTTTGCAGGTGTATTGTTATCTGAAGCAAAATTTAAACTTGTTATAGATGTTGCGATTATTACTAATATCATACTTTTTTTCATAAAACCTCCATAATTACTAGTAATTGTTCCATTACTTTCAAAATATCATATGTTATATAGAGTAGCAATTGGTAGGTATCGTTTTATATCCAGATAGAAACGATGCTACCAAGAGTAATGACAGTCATGCCAATTATTTGATTTTGAGATACTTTGATATCAGCATAATAGTGTGACGTAATCATGGTTATTGGAAGAGCTAGTGAGGTAATAGCGCTGATAATATTTTTGTTTTCGATGAAGTCAAATGCTGAATAGTATAAAAATGCGTGCATTGTATACAGTATTCCCATAATGATAAAAAATATTATATGATTTTTTAATATAGGTAGAATCAGCTTTTGTTTATGGGTGTAGTAGGTAATGAATAATAGCATGATGATAATATTAGAAAATTCTGCACCGATATTAAAATGGATTGGAGATAAAGCAACAAATGGAATAAAGTGAGTATATTTAGTTAATGTATGTAAGATTGAGCGTGTTATATCACTATATTCTGTTGTGCATAGATAGGTAATCAGCGCGATGCATGTAGTTAACAATCCGTTAATACATGTATATTTTAATAAATATGTATCATAGTTTTTTATTGTTTTAATTGGACTTTTCCAAAATAGATTATTGGATCCTGCGATCAAAGCACCAAGAGCAATAATAATAATACCAATAATAGAGACCAAGCTGACATCATCGCCAAGTAGTATATAACCTATTGTTGAAAAGATAACACTTATTTGCGAAAGTGCTAAAATAGCAAACATTTCATATTTTTGAATTAATAGTTGAAAAATTTGATATGTTCCAACCAGACATAGTGAAGCAAGGATATATAAAAGTACATTGTTATAACTTGTGTTAAAGATGAGTTGTTCTAAAGCTTCTGTATCAAATACAAATGCTTTATCTTTATGCAAAAATAATAAAGCAAATGTCGTATACGATATGATATGCAACCAGAAGAACATAATCATAGAGTGTTCTTTAAAGCGTTTCATGATTGTATAATAACCACTTAAGCATAATGTAGATGCAAAAATAGATAGTTCAGGATGACTATAAAACAGCTTCATCTACTTTTTCTCCAGGGTAGGTAGTTATTTTGTACTATTTTGTAGCATAATAATATCTTCATCTTTACCAGCTACAACGAGTTCATCGTAATCTAAAATAACGTAGTTGCTATTGATTGATATATATTCTTTATCCCGTTGTACAGCAATACAGTTTACTTTATATTTTTTGTACAGTCCGAGGTCTTGAATTTTTTTGCCGATGAAATCATCAGGTATAGAAATGAGTCCAATTGAATATGTATTACTTAATCGTGCAAGGTTAACAAAGGGTGAGCTTAAAACATCTGCAAGTTCGCTAGCAGTTTCTGCTTCTGGTAAGACAACTTGATCAACTTTTAATAGTTCTAAAATTTCTTTTTGCGTTTGTGAAGCTGCGCGAGCAATCACTTTAGCATGCTGAAATCGTTTTTTGATAATTGCTGCAATTAAAATAGATTGTGCAATATTTTCACCGATTGCAATAACAACAATATCAATTTCTTCGATACCTATTGCTTCTAGTGAAGCAATATCTACAATTTCAGTACATACAGCTTGCGTTACTTTATCTTGAATGAGTGAAATTTCATGTTCGTCTTGGTCAACAGCTAATACTTCTGCACCATGATCAAATAGTTTTTCGGCTAATTTTTTTCCAAATATACCAAGACCAATAATACAAAATTTCATATGTATTTCCTTATCATTTTATATGATGAGCTTGTGCGTGTTGCTTACTGTAACAAAAAAAAATATATTAATCATCTTTATCCCATAATAATACGTTCTTTGGGATAACTAATTTCGTGAGTATCAATAAATCGTTTCATGCTCATGACTAACGCAAGAGCACCAACACGGCCGATGATCATTGTTGCCATGATAAATATTTTACCTATAGAGCTAATATAAATTGTAATATGGGTACTTAAACCATTATTAGTAAACGCTGATACTGCTTCAAATAAGATATCAATAAAATGATAATTAGGTTCTGTAATCAGTAAGCAAAATGTTGTGATGAGAATCCAAGATAAGCTTAAAGCTATAACTGCCATAGCTTTGTATACTTGTTCGTCAATAATATGCCTACCAAATAGTACAGCATGTCTTTTTCCTAAAACTGCTGCTCGAATAACACCAAGATAAATAGCAAACACACTTGTTTTAATACCACTACCTGTAGATAATGGTGCAGATCCGATAAACATGGTTACCATTGCGAGTACTAATGTTGCTAAATGTACAGCTGTAATAGGCAATACTTCAAAGCCGGTACTTTTCATAGAAATTGCAGCAAACGCAATTATATATATTTTTTTAAATAAAGGAAAGTTAGCTAAGGTATTGTGACGTTCGAGCATCCAAAATAAAAGAGCACTACATAATGTAGTTGCTCCATAAATTTTAAATACCAATTTCGTATGCCATGACATACCTTTATATTGACTGTCTTTTTTTACTTTCATGAGCACTTCATGCCACGTAACAAATCCTAGTCCACCCATAGTCATAAGAACAGTTGTCGTAAACATAATAAATGGATGATCGATAAACGTAGTTATTTCTTGAGGAAATAAACTAAAACCTGCGTTACAAAATGATGATACTGCATGAAACACTGATAAAAATAAAGCTCGTTTTATTGAGTATGTTTTACATAGTGTTGGAAATATGATTGCTGCACCAATAGCTTCTAAAATAATTGTCATTTTTAACATGAAAAATAATATATTTTTTGTATCTTTAAAACTTTTAATAGAAAGAACTTCACTTGCAACCACTTGTGTGTACACACCTAAATTAGTAAATGTATACATGAATAATAGGCTGAGTGTCATGAGGCCTAAGCCACCTATTTGCATTAAACATAAGATTATAATGTGACCAAGATTGCTAAAGCTATCCATAGGTACTGTCATCATGCCTGTTACTGTTGTTAGTGATGCCGAGGTAAAAAATAAATCAAGCAGTGGGATATCTTTGACTCGAGCTGCTGGTAATGCAAGCAACAATGTTCCAAGTATGGTAAATGAAATGAGTGAAAGTAGAATCATATGTTGGGGGTAATATTTTATAAACTTTTTACCATGATGGGTAATCATAAAATCCTTTCTATTTGGAAACGATTAGTGTAAGCATCATAGTAATCATACAACAAAAAGGTCAATATCTTAATGAAAAAAGATACGCTTTCTTTGTCAGGCCTATGCAAATTGTTGTTTTCATAAAAGCTTATTTGTTATTATAGCGGTAACAAAGTGAAAATTTAAAGGGTTACGATGAAGCAAAAAATGATATTATTATGTTTCTTTATGATACAAAGTTTTTTTGTAAGTGGTGCACAAATGCCTCAACAGCAAAGAGTCGGTACTTTATATAATCAAAATAGTTTATCGCAAGCACCAAGTATGTATGAACAGTTGATACAAGCTTTTAGGCAAAACAATCAAGATCTTGTTACTACGATTTTAGAACAGACAAATTTGCGACCACAATATGAGACTTTTTTAAGAAACATGCTTTTTACTTCAGTACAAAATCTTGATATGAGTATGATTCGAAGGATTTTACTCAGTCCACATTATCAAGATATTCTTGGTTACATGAGTAATATTGAACATTTCGGTAATTTGCCTGTTTTTTATTCAAGTCGGATGGTAAGAGAAGCTTTTAGAATCGGTTATCATGACGTTATACATGAAATTGTCAGAGTTAAAGGTTATTCTGAACGTGATTTAGGAAAAGAACTTTTAAAAGCTATTTATGCAAACGACATTATGCTTGCAAGAGCTTTTTTAAGTTTGCATCAACGCATCGATGGAGTTTTGCTCGGCATAGCTTTTAAACAAGTTGTTACAGAAGATAACAATATGTTAGTAAAAAGTTTTTTAGAAGATAAGGTTTTTGCATCACTATTTTTATATGATTTTGCTCCTTGTTTTGTTGTACAAGCATCAAAGCAGTGTAATCAAGTTAGTTATGATTTATTAACAAAATTGATTGTTATTTTAAAAGAGCGTCTTGCAAACGTAGATAAACCTCAACAAATTTACGGAGATTTTTTTAGCTACGCAGGGAGTATGGTTGCTGTTGCAATTGATTGCGACGTAGTAGAAGTTGTTACGCTTTGTATACAGTTATATGAATTAGGAGTTATCCAAGCTTCAGCACTAAGCAAGCATGCTATACAGATATTTAATTTATTGTTACAACATCAGAAATTAGAATTTGTAAAAAAACTGATTACATTTCCATTTTTTGAGCAAGTTATGCACGATGCATTATTGTATATTGTTATAAATAATTTTTTTGATAAAAATCAACAAGTACTATCGCAACTATTAGAGAGTAAACATATAAGTCAGATTAATACAGAGCAAGCTTTACAGGTGTTAGAATCGACAGTTTATACGCAAGATAAAAATCTTTTTCCTTTTGTTATAAATCATCCAAATATTAAAGAAAATCCTTCATGGAAAATATCATTTACAAAAATGGAAAATGCATATAAAAAACAATTAAATAGAAATAAGAAAGTTAACGCAGTGCCACTTGTTGCACAGTTAGAAAATGTAACATAGTGTTTCAGTTGTATATAAAAAAGGGAAGTAATGAGTTTTTTACAGTTTTTAAAAGATGCGGTAGAGTGGAATACTTTTTACATGTATGATGCATTTGCTATGAGTTTTCGTGCAATATTTGTATATTTCTTAGGTGTTATTATTGCGCGATCAAATAAGAAAATTATTGGTATTAGGACTCCTTTTAACTTTATGTTGTTTGTGATGTTAGGATCTATTTTTGCTAACGCAATTATTATGGTAGAGACTTTTTTATCAATTATGATAGCAGCTTGTGTCTTGATAATTTTAAATTATGCGATGAAAACGATAGCGTTTCACTCGACACTTGTTGAACGTTTTGTAAAAGGTACTGCTGTTGAATTGGTACATGATGGACATATTAATTGGGAAAATATGAATAGTCATGGTATTACGAAGCGTGAACTTCTTAATGAATTAGCAACACAGGCTCATACATACACTTTAGATAAAATTAAGATAGCAATCTTAGCAAGTGATGGGACTATTAACTTTATTTATAAATAAGTAATAGCCCCTTTGTTATCTATGTATATGTTAGTTGTTTAGAACTACTGAATTTTATCGGCAATGTATTGTTCTACGTTATCTATGGCAATACGGTCTTGTGTTCCTGTATCTCGATCTCTGACTGTTACTGTATTGTTTTCTAGACTTTCAAAATCATACGTGATACACACAGGTGTTCCAATTTCATCTTGGCGACGATAACGTTTACCAATGGATCCTTTTTCGTCAAAATCGATGTGCGTAAATGTAGCTTTTAATTGTTGGTATAACTTTTCAGCAGGTTCGCTTAATTTTTTAATAAGTGGAAAAACTGCTGCTTTGATTGGTGCTATATGAGGGTGTAGCTTAAGTACAACACGAGTGTCACCATCCATTTCATCTTCACAATACGCATCAAATAGCAAGGTTAAAAATAATCGTTCAACTCCTACTGAAGTTTCGATTACGGTTGGTATTTCGCTAGTATTGGTTGCTTGATCAAATACCGCAAGATCTTTACCTGAATGTTTGCTGTGTTGTGATAGATCAAAATTAGTTCGATGTGCTACACCTTCAAGTTCTTTAAATCCAAATGGAAATTCGTATTCAAAATCAACAGTTTTTTTACTGTAATGAGATAATTTTTCTTGTGGGTGTTCGTACATTCTGATTTTGTTCATATTGATACCGATTGCTTGATAAAACTCTTTACGTTTTTGCAACCAATAATCAAATTGATTCATACTATTTTCTGCTTTGCAAAACCATTCCATTTCCATTTGTTCAAATTCGCGCATACGAAATAGAAATTGTTTTGGGGTTATTTCATTGCGAAACGCTTTACCTATTTGTGCAATACCAAATGGAAGTTTAGCTCGATTAGTTGACATGATATTTTTAAATTGAACAAAAATAGTTTGAGCTGTTTCTGGACGCAAGTATGCTTTAGAAGCATCATCTGCTAATGCACCTAATTGTGTTTGAAACATTAAGTTGAAGTCTCTAATGTCGGTCCACTTTTGAATGCCACATGCTGGACATGGTTTATTGATGTCGATATTATCATCATCAGTACGAAATCGTTTTTTGCAGTTCATGCAATCAATCATTGGATCATGAAAATTTTCAATATGTCCTGATGCATGCCACATTGCTTGCGGTCCGATGAGTGATCCGTCGATAAAATAAATTTCACCACGATCATTTTGGACAGATTTTTTCCATAAATTTTTAAGGTTATCTTTCATCAAAGAACCAAGGTGACCAAAATCGTATATTCCATTTATTCCACCGTAAATATCAGCAGCTGGAAACACAAATCCTTTACGCTTACATAAAGCTACAATTTTATCGAGTGTCACATGTTGATTCATGACAGATATCCTTTATAGAACAATAATTAAAATTATATTTGTATTGTAACAAAAAATAGGTAAAAAGTTTATGTTGATCGTTATTGTCATCTAGATATTGCATAATTATTGACTGCAAGGTATGGTAATTGTTTTTGTAAGGTTATTCTTTAAGGGTAGAATATAATTGATATTATACATTTTGTTGAGAGATTTATATGCATAAAATAGTAATTTTAATACCGTTATTGTGTACTGTTTATTGTTTGCATGCATCTGATAAAACAAGTAGATGCAAAAAAAGTTTACAAAGTTATCAATATGTCAGTATGTTAGCAACACAAGGTAAAAAACATATAATTTTTCCAACACAACAAAGACCAGCAGATGCTACTGTAGCTAAGAAACCTACGATGACTAGAAAGTTGATTTACGATTTGCTTATAGCTCGAGAAATACCTTACAATTTTAATGTAACAAGACAAGAAAATATCGCTCAAATGCATAAGGTTCTTAAACATTGGGATAAAAGATTACTTGAAGGTGGGGTTGAGTTGTTTGTACGCTTTTATTATGCAGATAAATTATATTCTGATTTGCAACAGGGTAAAGTAGCTTTGGACCCTTCAGAATCGTTTTATCAAAATGTATCTCGCTTGAGCGAAACTCGCGAATATTGTGATGATCAAGATTATAATGATTTAAATAACGGAGATAGACATATTGTTGGTGTTGTAAATCAATTTGCAAATGAGCATAGTATAATTTTTACTCAATCTTCAAAGTTGAAAAAATATAATAAATTTTTAGATGAGTTAGATATAAAAGTGAATACAGATTCACTGGATGAAATATTAGATGAGTTAGTCATAAAAGTGAATACAGATTCACTATGACTTTTTAGATGTATTTGTTATAGAAGCGAACGCAGATTTACTAGATTTTTAACAGATTTATATATCGTTAAAGTATTAACATGTATACTTTTTTTAGTTGTATCTATATGTTGCTACTTTTTGAAATTTTTAAACAATCCTAAATATAAAGTTATAAAACAATAGATTTTTTGCGTGCTTTTATAAAATGTAGTATTCTTAATACGTATAAAATGCTTTTTTAAAAGGAAATATTAGGGGTTTTCATGTTAAAAAAATTAATTTTGTTATGCAGTTTGGTACCTTGTTTTTTGGAATCATCTTGAAGTTGAAGTTAGGAGATTGTATGATTTATTATCAGAAACAAAGTCTTGTAGCTTTACTGGAGTTAGCAGTGTTGTTGAGGAATATAATGCAGCAGAATGTGATTTAAATAATCGATTAAGCAATGACACTCGTTCGCTTAATCTTTCTCTCAATTTGACCTTCGAGCAAAATGTATTACGTATAGCTACAAAAGAAGAATATTCGGTATTGCCTCAAACAAGAATCAAGCAGTTATTACAATTTGCTGCTCAAAAATATGATTGGAAGTTTGGCTCAGAAATTACACCTGCACAAGTAAGGGAACATTTGCATGCAAAACGACTAAAGTATGATTTTGACAGCACAGAAGAACGAAATGTAAGAAGTATTGCTTTTATGAATGGTGCTCCTAGCGAAGCAATTATTCGAGAAGGTGTAAAGCTATTTTTAGCTGAGATGCGTGTTATTCAATTGCGACAACAAGAGCAATTAAGTAGTGATTTGCATGAAGGCAAAGTTGCTTTCAATAAAGATAAAACTTTTATGAAAATGTAGACGCTTTATATAAAACAAACCAATATGGAGTAGAATCTAATATTATATGTGTGGTAAATCAATTTGCACGGCAAAAACAAATTACTTTTGCACCTGATAAAGATTTAGAAGATTGTAATCACTGTATAGAAAATTTTTTGCCAACAATACCAGGTAATGTTCTTTGGAGTAAGTGCATCAAAAAACCAAAAGGTATAACAGTTCGTAAAGAAAGCCGATAGAAAAAACAAAGAAATTACACATTTATAGTTAATATTTTTGTCTGTATGAATAGATAGTAAGTAAGTTATGAGATATATCTATATAAAAAAAAGTATATTGCTGTTCGGTTTAGTTGTACAAACTGGTGTTTATGGATCAGTACAAGAACCTCAACACAACGTAGTGTTTAAAGTAAAACGCAAGCAAAGACAACATGCATCAGTACATCAAAAAAGCAACCAAAAGGTCGACTGGCAAAAAAAATATTATGAGTCTATGACTAAATGTTGTCAAGGGTCATATTGGGCAGTATTTTGTTGTGCTGCTATGATAGATGGTGTTTCTCATGATGCATGCAATGTGCCTGCATATATGTCAATTGCAAACAATTATTGTTGTTGTCAAGAGTGTCAAAATTATGCAGAAGAAAAAGCTGAGCATTATCGTAATCAGTTGGAACAATACTTGCGCCAAATATCTCAAACTAAAAAGTCTCAAAAGATTAAAAAAATAGATTAATTGTATAAAAATTTTTGTAAAAAAGCTTTGTAAAAAAGGTTTAATCCTTTTGCCTGGCGTTTTAAGCTGTAGTATAATAATAAAGTAAAAAGTATATAAAATAGCACTGTAGGGGTGGTTTATGTATCAAAAAATTATAGCGTTTTGTGCGATATTTGTGGTGAGTTTACATACATCTGATGTTCGTAAAGTTACCTTTGCTGATGATGTTAATGAACATGCGAGTATGCATTTACCTTTGAGTAATCGAGGTAAAAGAATGCAAGGAGCTTTCTCTCAGTCTGGCAAAAATACCATTAAACGAGTAGAGCAAGTGTTTGTTGATCCTCAAGTTACAACAACAATTTCTAAAAAAGTAGTTCGTAATTCAGATGGAAGTCTTAAGTTGTCTAAAAAAGGAGAAGCCTTTAAAATTATGTTGCATAAAAAAGAGTGTACTGTTGATTGTTCTTCAACATTAGATTTAGAAGTGCGACGGTTTCAAAATTATTTGTTACAAAAAAATAAGTGTCCACATGTTAATGAAATTCGTTTAGTTATACAAGAAACAATGACTAGTAATAATTTACAATTTGCAGCATCAGCTGCAGCCGTTAGTGTAAATAATGTATCGCAGGAGAATCTTAATCAAGTAGCTGGGTTAGAAAAAAATGTACAAAGTCTACAAGCAAAATCTTGTAAAATAGCTTTGCAAAACCATGCTAATAATCATGAAAAGCAATCATCGAGTGCAACAAAAGATGCTTTATCGCAAGTTGTTGTACAGGTTGCATCACAAAAAAATAATTATTCTCAAGACTGGTTTCGATCATTAGGTTCAGTGGCGTCCAAACCAGTAACAAACAATTCAGTTTTAGAATTTGAATAATAAAAGAAGTAGCATGAAAAAAAGATTATATAAATTTCATGTGTTCTTCGATACGTATTCGATATAATTTCATTATGGAGGTTTTGATGAAAAAAATTATGTTACTTATGGTAGGTTTACATTGTTATAATCTTATGTTTGCAGGGCCGTGTATGTCATGTGAATCAGAATATGTCGATGTTCATCATTTTAGAGGTGATAGGCTACGTAATAATGCTGAGCAGCAGAATGATGATGATCAAACATTTTCTACGCAAGACAGTGTTGTTTCTAAAATTATTACTAAACATGATGCTTTAAGAAAAGCTGCAAGTATAGACACTGTTCAGGCTCCACTTGTTGATATGGATATTTTTATATATCGAGCTTTAAAGGCAAATGCTTATAAAAAAAACATATCTGAATTTAATGGGACAAACCTTTTTGAAGAAGTAACAGATGTTAAAAAATTTATGTATGATCTGGATAAATATTCAAAATATGTAGAACATGCAACTGCTGAAAATGCTGTTTTGCAAGCTATGTATGAACAAAGTGTCATTCAACAACAAATAGATGATAGTCATGCTGAAATCGATCCAATGCATGGATTTTTAGGGAACAAAGAGCATATTAAAATAAAATTATTTGGATACTCTCATAATCCAATTGTTAAATATGCTATTGCAGAAGGTTTAGTTCTTTACGCGTATAAAAAAACTCAAGATATTACCTTGTCCCAAGAAGAACATAAAAAATGGTTTGATACGTATACTACATGGCGATCTTCATTTATGAGTCCTTTGCGTATGCGCTATGTACCAAGATAAATTTTACATATGACTACAAAATGACTAGTTATTTTTGACTAGTCATTTTTTTGTTTCTGTTTAAACTGTGAGAGAAATTTGTAAGAATATAATTTTGCAGAAATAGGTGAGTATGAAAATCATTGATATTGTTGTGTTGCTAAGTGTTGGACTGATTATGTTTGTAGGTGGTTACTTTGTGTATAATATGCATCAACGACATATTGACTTAGAGCATTATATTATCGGCTTAGAAACTAAAATACATGATTATGAAATCAAGCAGCATGATGATTCAAGTACTTCTGTTATTAATACACAAACAACGGCAACACAGTCACAATTATGGTCTCGTTTGCAACGTACTTTACAAAATACAGTTTTACAATTAATTGTAACGACTGCAGAGCACAACGTGTTGCAACCATATCAAGTACCTTCTCCAAGGAGAGAATCTGGTTCTGCCTTTATTATTAGTCAAGAAGGTGAAGTCATAACAAATGCTCATGTTGTTAATCAAGCAACAATGATTATGGCTCAAATGCCAGCATTTGGTAAACATCAGTTTGAGTTAGATCTTGTCGGCATTATGCCAGAAAAAGATATTGCTTTGTTAAAGTTTAAAGCAGAAGATGTTGAAAAAATTAAAGCAACAGTTGGCAAAATGACTTATTTGCCTTTAGGTGATTCAGACCAGGTGATGCGCTCTCAAGAGATATTAGCTTTAGGATATCCGTTAGGTCAAGAATCATTAAAAAGTACTACGGGTGTTATCAGTGGTCGAGAGTCAGGTATGATACAAATGAGTGCAGCTATTAACCCTGGAAGCTCAGGTGGGCCTTCGATTGATATGCATGGTTATGTTGTTGGGATTAATAGAGCTGGCGTTGTAGAAGCACAGAATGTTGGTTATTTTATACCGATTAATGACTTAAAGATTTTTCTGAAAGATTTAAGAGCAGGTGGATTGGTTCGCAAACCTTATATTGGTGTTTATCAGTCGATGGCAACAGAAGAATTGGTTAAAGCGCTTGGCAATCCCGAGCCCGGTGGGACCTATGTCGTAGATGTGCTTTATGATAGTCCGTTAAAAGGGCAACTAAAGCCAGGTGATATGATTTACGAAGTAAATGGATTGTCTGTAGATTTGTATGGTGATGTCACTGTTCCTTGGAGCGAAGATAAAATATCAACAGCTGAGTATATATCTCGTTTAGCGGTAGGTAAAAAAGTGTCATTAGTAGTATATCGCAAAGGACAACGTAAGCAGTTTGTATGTACCTTTAATCGTAAGAAATTAGCACCGGTCCGTATGGTGTATCCTGGATATGAAGAGTTGCCGTATGAATCATTTGGTGGTTATGTTGTTATGCCTTTGATGTTAAATCACTTGCCTCACTTAGTAAAAACAGCTCCTGGATTAGCAAAGTTTGCAGAAGAAAAAATGCAAGATAAGCCTCATTTGGTTGTTACCTATGTATTGCCTAATTCTCCTGCATATCGAGCTCGATTACGTATTCAGGGATCAGTCTTGAAGAAGGTAAATGGTCAAAAAGTATCTACTTTAGATGATTTGCGACATGCATTAGCAGATTCTGGAGATCAAATTACTGTTGAAACTACTGATAATGTCTTAGTTGCATTGTCAAAAGATAAGGTTCTTGAAAGTGAGCCAATGTTAGCTCAGGTATTTGGCTATAAGGTAACTCCAGGAATGAAGCAATTATTACCACAACAGGCTAGTTCTATTGCTCAGCAAATGCCGTTAGCTTAAATTGTAATTTTCATATAAAAGATGCTGATATGAGTCGTTATATTATTCTTTTTGGATTATTATGTTGGACAACTTCTAGTACCCTTTCTGATCATCGCAACACTAAAGAATCTTTGCATACAATAGCTATTCAAGGTCTTGCTTTAACTTTTTGGTTGGCGAGTTGTTCAGGTTATACTGTGGCTACTGTTTTATATGGTTGTGGCTGTGAAAAAGCTGCAGATGTAGTCGGAGATTGTGGTGATGCGTGTGTTGATTATGCGTATCAATATCAAAAAAAAGCAGAGCACAGTAATATACAGCGGATGAAGTAATATTTCTGACGATAAGCGTTGATAGTGCCTCTAAATTATACTTTGGGGCTTTTGACCATCTGTTGTCTATGTGAGATACTAATAGTGTAGTAAAAGTGTTTAAAAATGGAGGTATATATGAATAAGTTTACTAAATCATTAGTATCAATTTTGTTATTTTTTTCAGTAAGTATGCATGGTATGTTACGTCGTACTGTGACAACAAAGTCTTCGAGTTTTGGTAAAAACTTTATTGCTCCAAGTGCGTTTAATTCTCAAGGTTATCATACAAGCATGAGTAATAGTATGCCACATACATATAGTATGGATACTCGTAAGCATGTGTATGGAGATGATTGGAGAAATCGTCAGCAGCAAGATAAAGAATATTACAATCAAAACTTTTGGAAGTATGGTAAAAGATTTGCTGCATTTTGTCTTGTGTGTAAAACATGTAAAGTTGCTGCTTCTTATGCATTGTATATGAAACTTGAACAAGAAATGCAAGAAAAAGGTTCTTATATGTTTAGGCTAAAGCAAGTTTTGATACATCAAGATTGGAAAGAATTTGATCGTATGATCGAAGAAAACCTTAACTCTCAACGAACTGCTTTAGATAATGAAATCATTTTGAATCAAATTGAAGAGAAAGAATCTTTTAAGCGAAAAGTAAAGTTTATAAGCAAATCGTTACAAGTTGAGTTGAAAATACTTATTATGTTTTTAAAGACTTCTTATGTTATAGATACATGTAAAGATCTTGATACATATGATTATATACAATTAAAATTTTTTATAAAAATGAATAGCATTATGCTTGGTGCTAGAGCAAGCAATTGGGGTAATGTGTGGCAGCTTGCTTTGCACCTACCTATTGCAGTTAAATATCAAGATTTAGATGCAGTGATTGATCTTATAAAATATTATCATCATATGCAATCAGATGTTTCTCAATCTAACTATAACAACGCTCATAAATATGTACTAACAAAATTAGCTGTAGATGCTTTATTGGAAAATAGAAATCAAAAGCTATTTACAGATAAAGAAATACAGATAATTAAATTGTTGTTAAATGTAGGTGTAGACCTAAATCTTTTAAAAGATAAGCAACAATTTATTGAGTTAGTCAATCAGACAAATTGTCGTTGGTTACAATCAAAAATTGAAGAAAAAGTAACAAAATAAGAATTTGCCTACGTTTTGAAAAGAGCTGTGAACAATAACAGCTCTTTTCAAAACTTTTAAATGTAGTAAATTTAGTATTAGAATAACGTTTTTAGGGGTTTTTATGAAAAAAGTTTTATTATTATTTGGAGTATGTGCTTCATTATCTTTGTTAGGATCAGGTGGAGAATTATCGGGTAGTAATCCTGATTTGTCTACTATGAAGAATGCAGATAGTAAACAAAGTAGTTTATCTAGTGAAAATTTTGAAGAAAAAAAAGATCATAAAAAAAATAGCTCAATATTTTTGCCGAAAGATTGTTTTGTTGTTTATAAAACAAAGCCTGTACGGTCAGAAGAAGAAGAAAGAGAATTTCAAAAAGAATCGTCTTCTTTTCGTGAAAGAAATAAGCTTGGTATTAGTAAAAAAAATGATGAAGCAAGAGCTAAACAACAACGATTAAAAGGATTACTTGAGCAGCATCATAATGCTTGGTTACGTTATCATGCTAAGAAAAATAACACATCAGAATTTCCTTGTGCGGTTCAAGAAATAGTATAAAAAACAACATAAAAAAAGATGCTAGTTATATTCAATAACTAGCATCTTTTTTTATGTAAAAATTCTTTAAAAGTTTTTAGGTTTTATAATGGCAACTGTGGTGCTATATAGTACTGAGTTTGGTACAAATACTGTCATTTCTTCAGTTTGAAGTGTTGTGTAGCGGATGTTAATGTCGATTACTTTACCTTGCCAATCTTTGATCTTGATTTCATCGCCGACTTTAAATTGTTGATATGCCATGATGAGCATACCTGCAATGATGTTAGAGATCATATCTTTCATACCGAAGCTGAGGGCAACACCAGATATTCCTAAAGCACCGATAAGCGGTGATATTTCGACACCTAAATTTTGTAAAATTAAAATTATTAACAATAAATTAATAGAATATCGTATGATTTTTCTAATTAATAATGCACTATGTTTGTTAACTTTTTTGTTTTCTAAAAAATGTTTTAAAGCATTAATAATAAATTTTTCTGCAAAGTAACCACCAATTATTATAGTTAAAACAGTTAGAGTTTTCATGCTAATGCTAAGTGCATTTTCTGATAAATTCTTGTATGAAAATTCTAAAAAATTATGAAATATAGGTAACATGTTTTTATCCTTACGTTTACTTGTTTGATTATGTTACTGATTTGATTTAGCGTTATTTTGTTTTTGTTCTTCTTTATCATGAAGAACTGTTATTGCTGATCGATATAAAACGGTGTTAGGAACAATAATTGTACGTTTATCGGTTTTCAATATAGTATGTCTCATGTCAATGCTTTGTATTATTCCGCCCCAATCTTTGGTTTGAATATATTCACCAACTTTAAAATTTTTGTCATTAACGATCATAAATCCTGCAAATATATCGTCAATAATATCCTTGAGACCTAAGGTTAATAATATTCCAGAAAAACCAAGAGCAGCGATTTTATGTTCTATGCGATACAAAAAGTCAAGGTTAATGCCTGTGTGATACAATACAAAGAGCACGGTCGTCATCACGATGGTTATATGCACGATAATGTTAAGTATTTTACATATGATAATGCTATATTGATCGCTTGCGCATAGTTGTTGTATAGATTTGTTTACCATTTTATTGATAAGCCAACTAAGTCCAACAATAGTAACAATAGCAATTATTTTACCTACAATAGTTGTTGCAGGTGTTGTTAATAATGTTTGTATACTGTTTACAAACTCCATACGATTCCTTTTTTTTAAGTACTAAACATTAAATCTTACGAGTATTATATCGCCATCTTGCACGATATACCCTTTACCTTCTGTTCTGATTTTACCTGAATCTTTTAGTTCCTTAAGCGGTTTTTCTAACAAATCATTATAGTTAAATACTTCTGCACAGATAAATCCTCGTTCAAGGTCTGAGTGAATTTCTCCTGCTGCAGCTTGTACGTTTATACCTTTGATGATTGGCCAAGCATGAATTTCTTGTGGTCCACAGGTGAAAAAGGTAATAAGCCCAAGATTGTGAAAGCTTTTTTCAATGACAGTTTCAAGGATTGGTTTTTGTAACCCAAGCATATCCATCATTTCTTTTTTTTCAGTGTCATCAAGCTGCGATAATTCTAATTCTGTTTTAACACATAATGGTATGACACGTTCTTTGCCAAAGCGATCAATAACTTGTTGTACATATTGATTTTGTGTTGGATTTGCAATGTCTTCTTCTGAGACGTTCGCAATAATCATAAAGTTTTTAGAACTTAACAGTGGAATTGTTGTGACTGATGACTCTAATACTGCTTTTCGTATTGCTGGTGCATCAAAATTATCAATATGCTGAGCAACTTTGTGTAGTAATTCTTGTTCAGCAGTTAAATCTTTTTTTTCTTGTGGAGATGTACTTTGCTTTTTAAGTTGAGCTGTAATTTTTTCTAATCGTTTATTTAGGCTTTCTAGATCTTTGAGCATTAACTCATTAATAATTGTCTCAAAGTCACCTACAGGGTTAATGTCCCCTTGTTCTCTTATAACATTGTCATCATCAAAGCAACGTAAAACGTGTAAAATTAAATTAACTTCTTGTATGTTTGCTAAGAATTGATTACCTAGTCCTTGTCCAGCTGCTGCACCTTTTACAAGTCCTGCGATGTCAACGAATGAAACGTTTGCAGGGATTTGTTTTCGAGAATTGTAGATTTGTTGTAATTTTGCAATTCTTTCGTCTGGAACATGTGTGATTGCAACGTGCGGATCAATTGTGCAAAAAGGATAATTTTCTGCAGGGATTGATGATTTGGTTAACGCGTTAAATAATGATGATTTTCCAACATTAGGAAGTCCGACAAGGCCAACTTTAATATTCATAAAGATCGTATTTTTCAGTTAATAATTGATTTTTATACTAAAATTAGCCTAACACAGTTGCGTAAGAATCTCTAGCTTTCTTTAACTACCAGCTGTGAGTTTTCTTGTATAATCAGATATTTTTTTCTAACAGGGGTTTCTTTTTGAAATAACATATGGTTTTCTTGACCGCTTAAATTTTTATTCGTGGTAAATAAATCGTAATTTTTGCTTATTGGTTGATCGTAATTTATGGTTAATGTGTTAGGTGGGTAGTCCATGTTGATTTTTTGGTATATACGAGCAATAACTTCATGATTAGAGGAGTATAATAGTCCAACAATCAGGTAGTTATATATTTGGTCTTTTCCTGGCATAGCTGTAGAGTTTGGATAGATAGTAACTTCTAATGTTAACCCTTCTGTGGTGTGATTTGTTGTAAAAGGGGCAATAAAATCAAGAGTTTCAGATTTGTTGTTTAATCCGTAAATTAGACCTTTTGTATTATATGTTAATGTTATACTAAAATTTTGATTTAGGTAATTTGACGATGAATTTGTTGTAGGTGAACTTGTATTTTTTGATTGTGTATAATTTTTTTGAGAAGACATTTGTTGTTGCCTTCTCAAGCTTTGTGCTTGTCTATGCTTTTCACTTCTTTGTTTGGTGTTGTAGTATGATGCTTTTTCATTTTGATATATTGTTAACATTAACATTGTTGTACATAATATTTTTTTCATCATTGTCTATGTCCTTTTTAAATTTTTTATTATGTATAATGTAAATTTTTTCTAAATTTAATTGCAATAGTTTATCGATGTGTTGCAATTAAAGCTTCAAAAAAAAATGAAATTATGTTTTGCTTGTCTTCAAGTTTAGTAAGGAGAAGTTATATGCAAAGCAGTCGTATACAGTTATCAATAGTAATTTTAGTAGTTATGCCTTGCTGGTTGTTGTCAATTGCAACTTATAAAGTTCATTTGAGTTCTGCTTGGTATCCAACAAAAAAACATGAATTATATGCATCATTAGCAAAGCATGGATCATATGCTGAACAGCATTATGATGTACAGACGGATCAGTCAAAAATTAAAGCATTAATCTGTCCTCATGCTGGATTTGATTATTCTGGTTCAATAGCTGCCGCTGGATATCGGCTATTACCAAAAAATTATTATAAACGCGTAATTATACTTGCTCCTAGTCACCATACAGCGTTGACAGGTCTGTTGTTACCAAATTAAGAATACGAATTATATAAAAATGTTTTAGGTCATCTTCATGTAGATAAAGAAGCATTGCGTCTACTGTCTCAAGATACTTCTTTATGTCATTATCAAGAAGGTATTCATGAATCAGAGCATGCGATTAATGTGCAATTACCTTTTATACAAAAGTTTTGTGGATTTGATTGTAAGATAGTGCCTTTGCTAGTAGGGCAAATAAATCATAAAGCTAAAGCGCAGGTAGTTAGTTTGTTGCAATCAGTTATTGATGATCGTACTCTGATCATTGTTAGTTCTGACTTGACTCACTATGGCAAGCGTTTTTCTTATGAGCCGTTTACACAAAATATTATGCAAAATATATACCAACTTGATACGAATTTGCTGCAAGCAATTGAGTTACAAAACATTCAAAAATTTAATGACACTTTACAAAAAACAAAAGCTACTGTTTGTGGTGCTTCTGCTATTACGCTATTGCTAGCTCTTATAGAGCAAGGTGCTTTGGGTCAAGTGCAGTCAAAAATAATTGCTTATGATACTTCTACAACACAAGACAAAACTTTTCAGCATAGCGTGAGTTATGCATCTGTTGTGGTTACACAAGATACATCGACACATGTATTACATGGTTATGAAAAGAAAATATTATTACAGCTTGCTAGAAATACTTTAACATCTGTGCTGGGTAAACAATCAGATCAAAAAAAAATCGTAAGTAAGTGTCAGCTTCCTGGTGTTGCGACTCGTAGCTTGGCAAAGCATCAAGGAGCTTTTGTTACCTTGTATCACATTGATAAACAAGGAATCAAAACAATGCGAGGTTGTATGGGTCGCGTTTCGAGTGATAAACCGTTATATCAAACAGTATGTAATATGACTATAGCTGCAGCTACACAAGATGAGCGCTTTGCAAAAATATTGCCAGAAGAGCTACCATACATAGAAATCGTTGTTTCTGTTGTGCATTCTATACAAAAGATTCCATCATACCAATCAATTAATATAGGAATTGATGGTGTGTGGTTACATCAAAACAATCATTCTGCTGCGTATTTACCTTCTGTAGCAGTTGAACAAAATTGGAGCAAAAATCAGCTTGTGCAATCGTTATGTAAAAAAGCTGGATTATCAGAACATGCATATAAAGACAAAGATGTTGTATTAAAAACATTTCATACCATTGAATGTAAAGACGAAATAGATTTGTTAGATGTGATGTATGAGGAATATAGAAAGTGAAAATACCTTATTTGTTATTTTGGAGCTGCGTTATATTGCATGCACCTATGTATGCGGTGTGGAAAATTGGAACAATCTATAATACATCAGATTTAACGATTACATCTGCTTGGTATATCAAGCCTAAAAAAAATAAAATTGATTATCTTTCTAACTTGATTGCTCAATCATCTACGCAAAAAAAGATCATATGCAATTATACGGTATCTGACACGTCGCATGGTTGTTCATTATTAGAGTTATCACAAGGTTATACCCTTTCTCTTGATCATCATTCTCCGTATGCTCTTTTTGCTAAAAGAAATAAGAGTAAAAAGAAAGGAAAGAGTCTTGGAAAAGAGATGTGTGATATGACACAGCATGATCATTGTGCAAGAGTTTTTTTAGAACAAACAGATGCATCTAAGCAAGAATCCCTTGTTGCGTATACGGCAAAAGGTTATCAAGGTGAAAAAACAGTCTTAAATATTAAGCTTTCAGGTAGCAATGGAATCTATACCGTTTCGTTAGAGTAATATATTGTAAAACCAGACCATTTTTTTGTATTCTTCAAGCAAGTAGGGTGTTTTTAGAGGGGATACGATGAAGTATATAAGGTTGTGTATGATCTTGAGTTTGTTTTTTATGCAAGGGACGTTGAAAACAGAGATATATTTGTGGGAATCTTATACGGATGATGAGAAGTCATGTTGTTTACATATTCGTGGTGTAGATGTTTGTAACCCTCATATAGCTTGTACTCGTTTTGTTACAAAAGATTTATCAGGAATTTTAGATTATGTTGTACGTTTGTTGGCTACTGATAAGGCTCAGGTTCAGCCACATAATACAATTTTGCTATACGTTAAGCGGTATGTTCGCATGGCTCTTCAAAGTCAATCATATTTTATGGAGTATCATTTTGATAGGCACGGATCTGTTAAGTTTTATCATCAGATACTTGAATCAGTAACAAAATCAAAAGATGGTAAACTTCCTGCTTTGCAATCTAAGTCAAAAAGTAAAAAAGATGAATACTTACAATCATATTTAGTTAAGTTAGGCTTGATGACGTTGCGTCACAAATAAAAGAGTAAGCTTTGTGAAAAAAATTGCGTAATCATAAAGCGCAAGCATCTATTGAGCAAACAAAATAAGAATAAAGAAAGAAAAAATTGTGAAAACTTTTTTAAACCTAGTATTTTTATTGTAAGTGAGTAGCTCGTGATTGTATTTTAAAAAGAATAAACGGTGGTTTTGATGATAACAAATATCCACCGTTTATTTTTCTATATCTTGGCTATTTACTATTGGCTTGTTAATTTCGTCTTCTTTTTTCTTTTTGTTAACGAAAACGCCCGATAGAGCGCTGAACCATAGCAATATAAGTGAAAAGTTCGACATATATTGTTCCTATGTTTTGCATAAATTATTACTTTTATTAGTTACTATTTTATCATGCTGATAGTTAGATGCAAATGGGTAGGGTGGTTTTTGATGAGTAGGGTGTGTGGATACTATGAAAAAGGGCCCGAAAACGAGCCCTTTTTGTAATAATTAGCGTTATGCTTCAACGTCGATAGGACCTTGATCATCATTGTCATCATCTTTTTTTTCAGATGATTTTTGATCAGGATTTTCTTGTTGACCTTGTGCTTGCTGTGCTTCTTTGTAGAGAATTTCAGCAATTTTTTGTGCAGATGCCATTAAATCTTCTGCTGCTTTTTTTAGACCTTCAAGATCGTTTTCTTTTTCTTTTAGATCTTTTTTAGCTTGTTCAACAGCTGCTTGCACTTTTTCTACTTCTTCTGAAGGAAGTTTTTCTTTGTTTTCTTTGATAGTTTTTTCTGTATTTAAGATTAAACCATCAAGTTTATTGCGAGCTTCTACTGTTTCTTTCAGCTTTTTGTCTTCTGTTTCGTGCTCTTTAGCGTCTTGTACCATTTTGTTGATTTCATCTTCAGACAAGCCACTGCTGTTTGTTATTTTGATGCTATGTTCTTTGCCTGTGCCTTTGTCTTTAGCTGTAACATTTAATATACCATTAGCATCTATATCAAATGTCACTTCAATTTGCGGTGTTCCACGAGGTGCTGCTGGAATACCTTCTAATTTGAAGTCTCCTAATTGCTTGTTGTCTCGAGCCATTTCTCGTTCACCTTGCACGACTCTAATGTCTACAGCTGGTTGATTATCTTCGGCTGTTGAGAATACCTGAGATTTTTTCGTAGGAATAGTTGTATTTCGTTCAATTAGCTTTGTGGTAACGCCACCCATAGTCTCGATACCAAGTGATAGGGGGGTAACGTCAAGTAACAATACATCTGTTACATCACCAGCCAAAATTCCACCTTGAGTTGCAGCACCGATTGCTACCACTTCGTCAGGGTTTACAGATTGGTTAGGAGCTTTGCCAAAGAAATCTTTTACCAAAGATTTGATTTTTGGCATACGAGTTGAACCACCTACTAGTATTACTTCGTTGATATCATTTTTAGACAATTTAGCATCTGAAAGCGCTTGCTTGCATGGTTCTAAAAGCTTTTGGAATATATCTTCGCATAATGACTCTAATTTAGCACGTGACAATTTAACTTGTAAGTGCTTAGGACCTGTTTCGTCAGCTGTGATATATGGCAGACTTATTTCTGTTTGCTCAGTTGAAGAAAGTTCTTTTTTAGCTTTTTCAGCCTCTTCTTTAAGTCTTTGTAGCGCCATTTTGTTTTGGCGTAGATCTATGCCGTTTTCTTTTTTAAATTCTTCAATTAAAAAATTGATGATTTTTTCGTCGACGTCATCGCCACCTAATTTGTTGTTACCACTTGTTGATTTAACTTCGATAACACCGTCTTGTACTTCTAAGATAGATACGTCAAAAGTTCCACCACCGAAGTCAAATACTGCGATTGTTTCATCTTTTTTCTTTTCACAGCCATACGCTAAAGCTGCTGCTGTTGGCTCGTTGATGATTCTTTTTACTTCTAGGCCAGCAATTTTACCAGCATCTTTAGTTGCTTGACGTTGAGCGTCGTTAAAATAAGCAGGCACTGTAATAACAGCCTCTGTTACTTTTTGACCTAAGTAGTCTTCTGCTGTTTGTTTTAAATGACTTAATATTGCAGCAGAAATTTCTTGAGGAGACAATTTTTTACCGTCTACTTCAAATGCTACGTCGCCGTTATCTGCAGCTACAATTTTATAAGGGTAGTTGCTAATTTCATTTTTAACTTCATTGAACTTGTGCCCAATAAATCTTTTTGCAGAGTAAATAGTTCTTTCAGGATTAGTTACTGCTTGACGCTTAGCTGTTACACCTACTAATCTTTTACCATCTTTGTCGAATGCTACGATTGATGGAGTTGTGTTTTGACCTTCTTTATTTGGGATCACTTTAGGAGTTTGCCCTTCCATGAACGCCATTGCTGAGTTGGTGGTACCCAAATCAATACCGATTATTTTTCCCATTAATCTTTTCCTTTGATTTGTTAGTGTTAATTTTGCTTTCTTAATACAATTACAGGATAACTGCCTTAGGCAAAGCCGTCAAGAAATTTTAGTCACTTACTTTAGATTTTATTATTTTTAATTTTAAATTACTCCGTCATTCAACTTGCAGCCTTATACTAACGGGGGAAAAGCCCTGAGGGGCTGAAGTTTCAGACTTCGTAAACTTGTCTGAAAGGGGGGTGCGGTCTTGCTGGCGCTGCGACCTTATAAAGGAATAAAGCAATTAAAAATAATAAATAAGGAATATAAGATAAATAATTTATATAACACAATGAAACCTTATAAAGATGCATGTCTTTACTAAAGGGGAGATAAAGAAAAAGGAAGCGCAATGTTGTGCTTCCTTTTTAATATAATTTATATGTTAATTATATTAATTTTGTTTATCAACCATGCATACGATCTTTTGAGTGTGTTTCAACTTTAGGGTGTTTGTCTTCATGAGCTACTGCTTTTTGAGCTTCATTATGGGCTTCTACTGTTGCTTTATGATCTTTATGGCTTCTCTCAACAGATTTTTTAGTGTGATCATGTATACGATTTATTTCGTCATGTAGCTTTTTTCTATCCTTATCAGCTGAGCTATCAGATTTATCACTAACTGACTCCCAGTTACGCAAATGTTTTTTCGTTTTTCCAGTTACTGACTTGTCTAAGTTTTCTGTTACATGTGCTGAAGCTTCGCTATGTTGAGCCAATACTGTGTGGTGTTGTTCTAAAGCAACAAGAGCATTTGATACTTCAGAAAGCTTTTCTCTCATTTCACTAAAAACTGAGCTTACATCTGATTTAATTTCGTCCATGATAGATGGTGATGAAAGAGCTTCATTTTTAGAATTTTCAAATTGATCTAACTTTGAAACTTTAGACATAATAGCATTAGTAGTGATTAGTGCTACACAAGCTACCTGTAGCAAAAAAAGCTTCTTCATTATAACTCTCCTTTTATAAGGTTTTTATTTAATTTATATTATTACTATAGATCAACGAAGTGCCTTAAAACAAGGGTTTTGCGTTATTTTGAAGTGAAAGGCTACAGCATTATCTGTTAATAATGAATTGCAAAATAGCAGCTAAAGCAAAGCTCACGTACAGTGTTTGAGGCAAAATAGATAGATTAGGCCTAATCTGCCATTTTCTATAAGCGTATATGCCAATACTGCATGCTGACATTATTCTGATACAGATAATAGGAATTAGCAGCAAGGGCTGATATGTGTTACTGACTAAGCTGAGAATAATGAATAGAGAGGAAACGCTAATTATATTTATATAGAATAAAACATTAGAAGCGTTTTGAGTTATGTATAACTTTTCATATGTTAGCGTTAAATACTCGGTAAACCCTGCAATGATAAATAATAAGATATGATACGTAATTGAAGTTTCTGCAACATTAGCAATTACATGAGGAATAATAGTAATAGCAAATGTTATAGCAAGCGCATAAAGAAACTGGATATAAGTATTTGTAACTGTTAAGAATACTTCTTTAATTTTGACAAAAGCTTCTTTTGTCATGTTAGACAACAAAGCTCCGCTTGGAACGCTCACCGATCTATGAAGCAGCATATATAACAGTGTGATAATGTTTGTAAAAAACCTAATAGTCCCTGCTTGGTGCATACCTAAGTTATAAGCAATAATGAGCATTAAAAAATTTGGAGAAAAAAAGTTCTTGCTTACTTGGTTGATATAGTTATAAATTTGGTTTTTTGTAATTGTTCTTTTGTACAAATCATGGCAACTATTATCTTTGGACAAGCTATGATAATAGTTTTTTATTATTCTATATAAAAAAACAATCTCTAAATAAGAAATAATAACCATTGGTATAAATATATTGTGTAACGTAATGTTCTTATTAACTGCGTATGCTCCCCAAAACAAAATGACATATAACAAAATCATGGAAACTTGAATTTTTGTAATTTTTTTATTCAGGAATGCTAATTGAGCTAATGTTTCTAAAGAACGTTTAAAGCTTTCTGATACAAAAATCAACAACAAATAGGGTAGTAGTCCTAGCGGTATACCTTCTATTAAAAACGATATGATTTTTGGATGGGTTTTTTGTATATATATGGCATATAATAAGCTAGCTACGATTATGATTGTTATTAATCGTATAATATATTGAGGAATTAATTTTTTAAAACAAGATTGATTTTTGCTGTATTCAGCAAAATAAGAAAATAAAGAATAGTCAAAGCCAAAACCTGTTAAGCCAATTATCATGTATATAGTTGCGAACAATGCACCAGATGTTCCATACATACTTTTAGGGATAAAATAAAAAAGAACAACCTGATGTGTTAAAAGAATTGCTTTGTATAAAAAAATATTAATAGAATTCCATGTAATTGCTTGGATAAATTTTTTATACATCTATTATACATTCCTAATTATTATTTTGTTTATGGTTTTACAGTATAGGTACAATATTAAAAAAATCATAATTTTTATATAAATTTTTAATACTTGCAATAAATTTTGATCTAAAAACACTTAACAAAAAGACTATTTCTTTAATTTCAATTTGTTCTCTTTAAAATATACAAATAATTCGATATAATGGATGCTATCAATACTACGGATGAGTATTTTTTGCAAGCGAAATATAATTTCTTCGTTTAGGAGAACGAATTATGTTCCAAGTAAACGAAAAAGTTGTATACCCCGGTTACGGAGTTGCAATAATAAGTAAACTGGTAAAGAGGCACGTTGCTGGTAAAGCAACAAGTTTTTATGAACTCAAGTTTTACGATAAAGATATGGCTGTACTAATTCCTGAAGATCGACTTGAAGTAGTTGGTATTAGAAGATTGAGTACAGATGTAGATTTGCAAGATATGTTCAAGGTCTTAACTCAGCCGATTGTTCAGCACAAACAAGAAGTTGGTGTTAATAATTGGAATCGCAGAAATAAAAAATATCAATTAGGTCTTCGATCTGGAGATCTTTTTAAATTATCTTCAATTTACCGTGATTTATTAACAATTTCTCAAGAAAAAGAACTTTCTTTTGGGGAAAGAAACTTGCACAGTAAAATTGAATCTATGTTAATCGAAGAAATATCTGCTGTTATGAATATAGATAAAAAAGAAGCTCTTTCTTATCTTAAAAAATCTGTTGCTTGCTTGACGAAAAAAAGAACGATGGTGAAAAAAACAGAACTATCAAAAGATTTAAAAACTCAAAACTTATAGACGTATATAATAATGATCCTACTAATTTTGGTAGGATCATTATTTTTTGCTTGCAAATTCACGCTAATTTTTTTTAAAGTCTCTGGTAAGAAAATAAAAGGAAGTTAGTTATGAAAAAAATATATACTTTACTTTGTATAGCTCTATGTGTTTACACAAGTCCAACCACTTGTAGCTCTACCAATACTGCAGCAATTCAGAAAGAAATTTTAAACTTACTTGTCAGTCATAGTTTGTTAAAAGGGGTCAATTTGTCTGTTTCTGATTTAGAAAATGCTTTGCTTGCTTCAGCTGAGGCAAGATACCCTGTAGATAGTAATCATTTTAGCTTAGTTTATACGTTACTAAATTACAGCTCGCAATCTGGTGTTGTTATAACTCCTTCAGGGTTAGGAACGGCTGTTGTAGAGGCTGCAATTTCTTCGCCTCGAGAAGTAATACAACTTCTTTTAAATCATTCGTTACAAAGTAGCATCATGTTAAGTGCTACTGATGTTCAAAATGCTTTGAACAATGCAGCAATGAACAGAGATATTTTAACTGATCAACAAATAGAAGTAGTACATTTATTATTAAGATATGCTATTAAAAATAATCTTACATTAACAGCAAGTGGCTTGGGCTCAACTCTCAATGAAGCTGCTAGCGCAACTCAGAAAGAAGTAGTGAATATTGTATTAAATTATGCTTTAGATAATAATATTTCTATAAATGTTGCTGATATTGAGACAGCTTTAGTAAGTGCTGCTAAAGAGTTAGAGTCACCGTCTAGTGACCAGATTGAAATTATTTATTTATTATTGCGTTATGCAGTTCGTAGCAATACTACTTTGACAGCTAGCGGCTTAGGTGACGCTGTTATACAATCAGTAACTGTGGTTAATACTCCATAAAAATATATTTTTTGTTATACTTTTGGTATGAATAAAAAAAATGTTGTTATTATTTCTGGCGCTACCGCTACAGGTAAATCTTCTTTTGCTATTAAATTTGCTCAACAAATAAATGGTGAAATAATTAATGCTGATATTGGATCTTTTTATAAACCAATGAGCATTGGGGTAGCCAAACCTAAATGGCAAAATGAGTCAGTTCCTCATCATATGTTTGATATTATCGATGAACCTGTTCTGTATTCTATTGCAAAATTCCGTAAAGACTTAGTTTCTTTGTTGCAAGATATTTGGTCTCGTGGGAAAGTGCCAATCATTACAGGTGGATCAGTTTTTTATATTCAATCATTTTTTTATCAACAACATGAAGTTGTAGGTACTGATGTTCATATTCAAAACCTTGAATCAAGCAGCCTTGATAGTAAAGATTTATGGAATCAATTGCACAAGATTGATAATCAGCGTGCCAAGGTCATTGATCCGCAAGATCGCTATAGAGTTATACGAGCGCTAGCAATTTTTCATGCAACAGGCAAAAAGCCTTCTGAGTTTAAGCCTATTTTTAATCCTCTGTCTGATTATTATTTTATTATCTGTGATCGTGATCGCGATGAATTATATCAAAGAATTGATAGGCGAGTTATTGAGATGATTGATGAAGGTTGGCTTGATGAAGTGAAAAAATTACAAGGTTCGTCATGGGAGCAGTTTTTGTTGCGCAAAAAAATGATTGGCTATGATGATTTATTGCTTATGTTGCAAGATAAAAAATCTTTATCAAAAACGATTGCTATTATTCAAAAAAAAACTCGTAATTATGCTAAAAGACAAATTACCTTTTTAAAAAAAATGCATAATGACCTCTTGATTAAAGGGAGTGATAATTTGGTTACTCTCATCACTCCCGATGACAATTCATTGCAACATACTGTTCAACAATATCTCTTAAAAAAATAGTTAAGGTTTTTTACGTAAAGTAAGATACTTTAGCTACAACAGTATGCCATATATAATTGCATTAATTGCTTAGATCGGCTTGACTTTATGCCCTGTTTGTTTATAACTAAGTGCAGTTGATTTTAAAAAAAATTATAAAGGCGTTTGGTTGAAGTATGATTTCGGAAAAAGATGTCATTTATATAACAAGAAAACAAGCTAGTGTCGCAGTAGCAGCTCTTTCTATATTTTGTATTCTTATTTTTATGGTGGGTTATTTTTGGGGTAAGCAAAGTGTTCTTGAAGGATTTGGCCAACGCGTTGTTCAAGAGTCAGAAGCTGATCAAGCAAGTTATGTATCAACTATGCAATCATTTGCTGAAAAAGTAAAACAAGATAATAATAAGCAAGAAGAATTGCCTCTTCAACAAGATGTTCAATCGGTTGCCAAAAAAGAACCTTCCAAGCAAATAAAATCTCTAAAAAAACATAGAGCAACGTTACTAGGTTTCGGAACTAAAGCTGCGGCTTTGAGTTTTGTTAATAGATTAAAGAAACAAGGTATATCAGTTGAAGTAAAGCAAAGATCTAGCAAGTCTGCTGCTGGAAAAGTTAAACATTGGTATCAGGTTGTTACAAAACAGTATGACTCTCAAGATCAATTGCAGGATATTATTAACAAAATAAAAAAAGTTGAACGAATCAAAGATAGCGATATAAAAATAGTTTAAACAATTTCACTTTTAACCATAACAAGGAACACGCGTATGATGGGAATAATGCGTAAAATCATCAATACAAATTTATATAAAGCCATTTTATGGATATTTTTATTCATGATGGCTGTTGGAAGCGGCATCCTCATAAATGTAGGATCAGAAAAAGATTGGTCTATTAAAGTGTATGATGAAACACTTTCACCTACTCGCTTGCACTATATGATTAAGATAGCAAAATTACAAAAAGAAGAGTTTCGTCAAAAAGGTATAGTTCTTGCAGGAAAGAAACCTGAAAAAGATGCTGTAATGGGAGGAGTAGCAAACCTGTTAAGTCAACATGCTATGAACGTTTTACGATTAAGCGTTCCAGAATATATTGTAAAAAAATCTTTAGACCAAACGTTTGGTCAGCTTCCGCCATACTTTTTTACACCTAGTGGCGAATTAAATGAAGAAGTTTTAACTAAAATCATTGCGCCTCAAACATTTGAAGAATTTATTGATGGTGTAAGTTTGGATGCAAAAAATGGTATATTTAATGCCATTGTTGATTTAAGTATCTATACACCTACGTTTGAATTAGAAACGCAATATAATANGGAATTTGCTCAAAAAAACTATTCTGTTATTGCATTGCCGTTACAAAAGTTTATTGCTGAATCAAAAGAAAAAAACACAACTGATAAAGATTTAGAGGCTTTTTATAAAAAATCAAAAAACAATGAACAATTTAAAACGCCTGAAAAGCGAGCAGGAGTTTTTTGGAAATTTGATATTGCTGATTACGGCATTACTATAAAAGATGCTGAAGTTAAGAGTTACTATGAAGAAAACAAGGCAAAATATTTAATTACTCCATCACAAATGCAAGTAAGAGTTTTATTAATTACTTCTCATCCTGGCAAGAAAGATGAAGTAAAAGAAAAAATAGAAGCTCTTAAAAGACAAGCTGATGCAAATCCTGATGAATTTGCAAAATTAGTAAAAGATTATTCAGAAGATAAAGATACTGCTTCTAAGGGTGGACTAACAGACTTTTTTGACCAGGACACTGATAAGTTTGATAAAATCATGGTAAAAGCTGCTTTTGAATCTTTAACTAAAGATGGCCAAGTTTCTACACCTATTAAAACAGAGCGTGGTTATGAATTAATTCAGCGAGTAAAGCGTAATCCTGCGAAATATAAAGATTTAAAAACTGTCGAGCAAGACATCAAGTCAGAGTTGCGCTTGATAAAGTTTAAACAAAAATTTCAACAAGATGCTCAACGCGTAACCTCTCAGGCTCAATATCAACCAGCTGTGTTAACAAAGTACTTAGAAAAATACAATCCTAGTAAGACAGAGATAGCGTTAGATGTCCGTAAAGGCGGTATTGAGGCTTCACACTTATTTAAAACAGACTTGCATAAATATGCTGTATTCTTCAATAAAGACACTGGCATTATTTTAAAGTGTACTGATATAGAGAAAAGCACAATTCCTCCGTTAAAAGAGGTGAAAAACAAAGTCATAGTAGAATATCACAAAGATCAGGGTAAGAAGCTCTTAGATAAGGCATTGTCAGAGGCTTTGCAGTTAACACGTGAAAAAGGGATTGATAGCGCAGCTCAAAAATATGGAACTAAAGTGCAAGAAGCTACTTTTAGTTATAAAAATGGCAAAGTTGACCAAAGTCCTATATTGCGAAGCCAAGATGTGCAGCAAAAAGTAAAAGTTTTGCATAATCCTGGTTCTTCAATTGATGTAATTACCTCTGAGGAAGGACTTATTGTACGATTAGACTCTATAGCTGACAGAGACGCTAAGTTGTTTGATGAAAAAAAAGAACATCTTGCTAATACACTATTTTATGCAAAAAAATACCAAGTTAAAGAGGGTTTTATTGCTTNTTTATATAGACGTGCTAAACTAGATAATGCGATAGAAATGAAAAGTGAAGTTGCACAATACTTGAAAGATGCATAAATCATGAAAGAAAAGACAGCTACAAAGGTTCAAGCAAATCAAGAATCAGCTTTTAAGAAGAAAGCTTTAGAAGTAACATTTTCTCAAATTGAAAAAGAATATGGTAAAGGCTCGGTGATGCTTTTAGGTGAACAACCTGAAGTTGCAGCTGCTGCTATACCTTCTGGATCAATGCAGTTAGACGATGTTATAGGAATCGGAGGCTATCCTAAAGGTAGAATTATTGAAGTTTTTGGACCAGAGTCTTCAGGTAAAACAACATTGGCATTGCAAGCAATTGCACAGGCTCAAAAGACAGGCGGCATTTGTGCTTTTATAGATGCTGAGCATGCTTTAGATCCTTCATATGCAAAAAAGCTTGGTGTGAATATTGATGACTTGATTATTTCACAACCAGATTTTGGGGAACAAGCACTTGATATAGCAGAAATGCTTATTCGTTCAGGTGCTGTTGATATTATTGTGGTTGACTCTGTTGCTGCACTTGTGCCAAAATCTGAGCTTGAAGGCGATATGGGTGATTCTCATGTTGGACTACAAGCAAGATTAATGTCACAAGCATTGCGTAAACTTGCATCAATTGTACATAAGTCAAATACGGCTTTATTCTTTATCAACCAAATAAGACAAAATATTTCAACAATGTCGTTTGGCCCTAAAGAAACAACAACTGGTGGTAAAGCATTAAAGTTCTATGCTTCATTGCGTTTAGATGTAAGAAGAATCGCAAGTTTGAAAAAAAATGATGTTCATTTTGGGAATCGTGTGTTAATTAAAGCGGTTAAAAATAAAGTCGCTCCTCCGTTTAAAAGCGTTGAGGTAGACCTTATCTTTAACGTTGGTATTAGCGCAGAGTTAGATTTACTTGATGTTGCTTTAAAAGCAGGAGTTGTATCTAAATCTGGTGCATGGTTAGCTTATGATGGCAAAAATTTTGCTCAAGGAAGAGAACAAGCAATGCAGGTGTTGCAAAAAGATGAGCAATTGTTTGCTGATATTAAAAAGCAAACACAAGAAGTTATATCTAAAATTTAATGTTACTTAATAGTAAAGATTAGATAATTTGAAGAAAAAAACAGAACAACAATTAATAAATGAAAATATAAAGTCTTTTAAAGTTCGTGTTATTACGGACGAAGGTGAAAACATAGGTGTTTTATCGAGAGACGCAGCTTTAAATCTTGCACAACAAAAAAATCTTGATTTGGTTATGTTGTCAGATCAAGATGATATCCCTCTTGTTAAAATCATGGATTTTGGCAAAAGTCTTTATATTAAAAAAAAGAAATTGGCAGAAGGAAAAAAGAAGCAAAAAGTTGTTAAAGTAAAAGAAATCAAATTGAGACCAAAAATTGGACACCATGATTATATGACAAAAATTAATCAAGGCGTTAAATTTTTGAAAGCTGGAAACAAGCTAAAAGTAACCCTTATGTTCCGTGGTAGAGAAATGGAAACAAGAGTTGCGGTTGGTTCAGCTCTTTTTGATAAAGTAACTCAGACATTTCAAGAGCTAGGTTTGACAAATATAGTTCATGAAAAAGATATGTCAGCAGGACCGTTTTGGTCTAGAGTATACATGTTAAAAGCAAAATAAAGTTTATTTGTATTAGGGTTGAGTTTATTATGCCAAAAATGAAAACACATTCTGCATCAAAGAAGAGATTTAAGAAGCGTAAAAATAGCATAAAGTTTGCAAAAGCATTTAAGCGTCACTTGTTGACCAAAAAAAGCACAAAGCGCAAAAGAAATCTTAGACGAGTAGCAACAATTTCGAGCTGTGATGAAGCACGTGTAATGCGCTTGTTGCCAAACTCTTAAGGTTGTAAAGGAAATAAAACATGTCAAGAATTAAACGCGGTAAAGTAACTCGTAAAAGACACAAAAAGCTTTTAAAACAAACTAAAGGTTATTTTGGTCAAAGAAAAAACGTTTTTAGAAGAGCTAAAGAAACTTTATTACGTGCATTAGCTTATGCATTTAAAGGCAGAAAGCTAAGAAAACGTGATATGCGTTCATTATTTATTACAAGAATTGGCGCTGCTGTAAAGAACTACGGTCTTTCATATAGCAAGTTTATTAATGCATTAGACAAAGCTAACGTTCGTTTAAATCGCAAAATGTTAAGTCAGATTGCTATTTTTGAACCAAAAGTCTTTGAAAAGATTGTAAAAACAGTTCAGTAATTGGTATTTAATTTTCATGGTTAAAATATGAAAATTACATGCTATACAGAAATGTACTAAATAGCTTATTAATAATGATAAAAAGGAGAAATTATGGAAGCTATACCAGCAAATAAAAGCAATGATAAAAAAACAACAAATTCTACGTACAGTTTGAATTTAGCATTGCTGGAAGAAAAAGTTGTTAGCCTTGTTACTATGGTAAAAAGTCTTAAAAAAGAAAATGCTGATCTTATGAATGAAAATAAATCATTACAAGATCAGCTTAAGGCTTTAGAAGGATCGTTAGTATCAGAAACAAAAGACTTAGAAGAATTAAGCCAAGAAAAAATTATGACAAAAATGGCTGTAGATGATCTTTTGAAAAGTATTGATGAATTAATTGATCAAAAAGAGAAATAATGAGCAAAGAATTAAAAAAGTATAAAGCTCGAATTTTTGGTGAATTATATCCAATAGTAAGTGATGAAGATGAATCGTTAATATTAGATGTTGTACATAAAGTAGACACTCTTATGAAAGATATTGCCTCTAAGTATGAATCTGCTGATACAAAAAAAATTGCTGTCCTTGCGGCTTTAAAGGCTGCAGAGGAGCTTGTAACAATACAAGAAATGATGCAACAAGAACGACACCAATCAAACAAGATAATGACACTTCTTACTGAAGAAGATATTTCACTCTAATAATTTCATTGGAAAATTAGAGTTTTATTAAAAAATTATTAAATAAGCCAAGAAATGTTTAGTATGTTTCTTGGCTTATTTATTTTGTCAATTTTATTGAATTTGCAATAGATTACAAAGTAAATTTTAAAATAAAGTATAAAACAATATTGAGTAAGTAATGCACAATATGAAGTATTTGAATGTTGAAGGAATTATATGACAGAAATGATGTTTTTTATAACAGGAATAGCAACTATTGCTGTTGGTATCATTATTTTGTTTTACGCGCAAAAAAAGATGTTTCAAGCGCAAACATTTTTATCGCAATCTGAAGAAAAGTGGCACTCTGTTCAAAAAGAACTAGAACACGAAAAACGAGAAGCATTGTTGCGTGTAAAAGATGAAATGTACAAAAAAAGAAAAGAAGTTGAACTTGAAATTAAACGTGATCGACTTGAACTAGATCAGCGAAGAGAACGTTTAAATCAAAAATATGAATCTATAGGAAAAAAAGAGCAAAGACTTGATGATTTGCGACATGAATTACAGCAAAAAGAACGTGATCTTTTAAAGCTAAATGACGGTTTACGAGCAAATGAAGCAAAGTTAAAAAAGCTATATGATGATCTTATTTTCAAGCTTGAACAATTAAGTGGCATGAGCAAAGAGGATGCAAAGCAAGCATTACTTAATACTTTAGAAGCAGAAGTTGTGCATGGTGCTGAAAAATGGATTCAAAAAATAGAGCAAGAAGCTCAAGATGTCGCGAAGCAAAAAGCTGCACAGATCACAGTAACAGCTATGCAGCGTTATACTGCAGATGAAGTGACAGCTGCAACTTCAGGAAGTGTTCATTTACCAAGCGATGATATGAAAGGACGTATCATTGGTAAAGAAGGCAGAAACATCAAAGCTCTTGAAATGGCAACAGGCATGGAATTTGTTATTGATGATAGTTCAGAAATGATTATTATTTCTGGCTTTAATCCAATTCGAAGAGAAGTTGCGAAGCGAAGTTTAGAAAAACTTGTGCAAGATGGACGTATTAATCCGACTCGTATCGAAGAAACAGTTGCTCGTTGTGAAGAAGAAATTGAAGATCTTATACAAGATTATGGTAAAGAAGCGGTCTTAGAATTTGGATTACAAGGAGTACATCCAGAGATTGTTACTATGTTAGGAAAACTTTATTTCAGAACTAGCTTTTCTCAAAATGTATTACAGCACTGTAAAGAAGTTGGCCTGTTTGCACGTATGATTGCAGAAGAGCTAGGATTAGATGGTAATAAGGCTTTACGAGCTGGATTATTACATGATATTGGTAAAGCGGTAACTGCAGAAGTAGAAGGACCTCATGCAATAATAGGTGCTGATATTGCAAAACGATGTGGTGAATCAGAAGACGTTGTTAATGCGATTGCTGCTCATCACGAAGAAGTACCATTTACTAGTATATATGCTCCAATTGTTGTGATAGCTGATACAATTTCTGCTTCTCNACCTGGTGCTCGACGAGAAACTTTTGCAGCGTATATTAAAAAGTTAGAAAAATTAGAAGAAATCGCATATTCATTTGATGGTGTTAAAAAAGCATATGCTTTACAAGCTGGACGTGAAATTAGAATTCTCTTGGAAGAAACTCAATTAAATGATGAAGATGCTATGGCTCTTGCTCGTGAAGTTGCGAAAACTATAGAGAAAGAAATGAATTTCCCTGGTCAAATTAAAGTAAATGTTATTCGTGAAAAACGTGCAATTGAATATGCTAGGTAAATAAGTATGAAAAAAACAATACGTGTATTAATGTTGGGAGATCTTGTTGGTAGTACAGGGCGCGCAATGCTACAAAAGCATCTTGCACGAATTAAGCAAGAATATAAAATTGATGCTGCCATTGTAAATGGAGAAAATACTAATGCAAATGGTCGAGGTATTACAGCACGTATTGCAAAGTCATTAAAGCATAATGGTATCGATGTGGTTACAACAGGTAACCACATCTGGGACCAACGTGATATTTATGAATATTTAAAAAACAACCAAGATGTAATTCGTCCTGCTAATTTTTCATCTGATTGTCCTGGAATTGGTTATACAACATTTAATTGTCAAGGAATCGAAGTTGCTGTTGTTAACATGCAAGGCCAGGTTTTTATGCGCGAGCATGTAGACTGTCCTTTTAAAACAATGGATTCAATTTTAACCTACTTAAAACATAAAACAAATGTTATTTTAGTAGATTTTCATGCAGAAACGACAGCAGAAAAATTAGCTTTTGGTTATTATCTTGATGGTAAAGTAAGTTGTGTTGTTGGAACTCATACGCATGTACCAACTGCTGATGAACGAGTATTGCCTAAAGGAACTGCATATGTTACCGATTTAGGAATGGGTGGTTCATTGCACTCTTTAATTGGTTTTAAAAAAGATGCTATTATTGAAAAGTTTAAAAATCAAATGCCTACTCGATTTATGGTAGAAACAGAACCGCCAGTAGTCATGACTGGTATTTGGGTTGAAATTGATACGCAAACTGGTAAAGCTCTTCAAATACAGCGTCTAAAAGTAATTGATGAGGATTTATGTTTAGATGGCGATTCATAATTTATCTGATTTTACAAATATCAGCATGCCAGGGATATAGCAGTCACAAAAATTATATCATCGGTATTGATTTTCGAGATGCTTGTAAGCAAGGAAATATGGTAGAAGCAAATTTATTTTTACAGCATGGAATTGACAATATTCCGTTACAATATTTCTATAGTGCTATAGTCATGACTCAGCATGAAGAAATCTTGCAAAAACTACAAACATATACTCAATATCAAGAAGTATTAGATACCTATGGTACCCTAGATGAACGATTGGTTGCTATTGAAAATCAGCGAAAACAACGTATTGATAATTTGCGCAATCAAGCAACAAGCAATGCTACTTCCAATAGTATTCAAAATCCATTAGAAAAACCTTCTACTGACACTCAAGATGAGCGCTTGATTATTGTTGACAAACAACCAAAACAAAGTATTAATCTTTTGAGTAATCAATCAAAAAACAGTGCTGTTTCAAATAATATGCAACATTCATCAGAAAAGCGTTCTAGAAGTTCTAGTGAAAACAATCAAATCAAAAAAAGCTCTTGTGACTTAATACGTTCTTGTTGCATAGCTATTTTTGAATGTTAAAGAAGGCTTATGTTTTTAATTTTTATTTTATATTTTTTATACGCTTCTATTTTTATTATAGGTAAATTTGCAATACAAATATCTCAACCAATTTTTTTAACTGGTATGCGAATGGTGTCTGCAGGTATCATTTCTTATATATTACATATACTACTGTATCGTAATAAACCTCAATTTAGCTTGCTAAATAGGTTAGATTGGATTGTTATTGTATTGTTATCTTTTTTTAATGTGTATGTTACCAATGCAGGTGAATTCTGGTCTTTGCAATATTTATCTGCTGGAAAAACTTCTTTTATTTACAACCTAAGTCCTTTTTTTGTTTTGTTATTTTCTTCTGTACTGTTTTCTGAGCGGATCACTTTAAAAAAAACAATAGGAATGGTGATTGGATTTGTATCATTGTTACCAATGTTGATAAATAATCCTGAAATAATTGATACCACATATCATATTGGATGGCTTTCTGTTGCTGAGATAGTTATGCTATGTTCTGCTGCTGCGACAGCTTTAGGTTGGGTGTTGATGAAGCACTTTATACATAAAACTTTGTATTCACCGTACTTTTTAAATGGTATTAGCATGTTTATTGGTGGTTGCTTATCGTTATTGCATGCATTTTGTTTTGAGCAAAAACCATTAATACTGACTGACAATGCGTATGACTTTTTATACTACATGTTACTGATGATGTTTATTCAAAATGTTATTGCTTATAATTTGCATGCTTATTTATTACGATACTACTCTGCAACGCTCATTGCCTTAGTATCATTTGTTATGCCTTTAATGACGCTTGCTTTGAGTAATGCTTTACTTGCTGAATCAGTAACATATATGTTTTTTATATGTTCAGCAGGAGTTGCTATAGGGTTAATAATTTTCTATCAAGACGAATTAAAAATTATATAGGGGAAAGATGATTTTAGTTATTGCGTTATACGCTTTACTTGCTTCTACATTTACATTGGGTAAAGTGTTGTTGTATTTTTTGCCACCGCTTTTATTGATAGCAGTTCGCATGACGCTAGCGGGTGCTATATTACTTACCATAGATTATTTTTCTACTGCAAAAAAAAGAGTTTTTAAAATTTCTGATTTTGCTTGTTTAAGCTTGCTGTCGTGTATACATATTTTTATTCCGTATTCATCTGAGTTTATAGCATTACAGTATATTGATCCTTCTTGTGCAGCTTTAATGTATAATCTGTCTCCTTTTATCACTGCATTGTTTTCGTATATCTTTTTTAAAGAATCTATGACTTTAAAAAAATGGATTGGTTTTGGATTAGGATTTGCTGGCATTTTATATTTTGTAAAACTAGACCTTTCTTGTTTGTACGTATTAGAAGGTGTAACTATATATAACAATGCTTATATCTATGTCCATACTTGTATCTATGTTTTATCTTT
>PBME01000007.1 GCA_002721975.1 Campylobacterota bacterium
AAACGGTTATGGATTTACCGGCAACAACGGTTCATGGCATTATTGATATCTATCGCTTCTTAGAGATGGTTAAAGAACAGGTAATTCCACCAAATAGTTTGAGCTCTTTTGAGTTTAATTATGTACAATCATGCAATAAAATTGGTGATACATTTGCATATCGCAAAGAATTTATTATTAATAGCTTAAGTTGTTTATCACAAGCATCTCTTGATTGGATTGCTCACCGATCTGCCCATGATAAAGCTGAAGATATCGTTAAATTTGCAACAGATGCCGTAGTCAATGTAATCGCTTTTGAAACTGTTGTTTCTAAGGTTGCTCAAGCATGTAAATTTTTAACGCAAGGCATCGGACATGCACGAGCATTAGAACTAGCAGAAAATTTATTGGGTCATGAGCCGGAGATAGTCCCTGCACTTGAAGCTGGTTTGAATAAGATGGAAGACCCAACCGCCTTATTGAAGAAGACTGAAAAAAGGGTTGCTGACTGTGAGCAAAAATGTGTTAAGACTGGTTCTTCTGTTGCTGCAGGAAATAAAAAACGTGTTTACACGGGAGTAAACTATCACCATCAGAATAGCACAGGATGCCGTTATGGAGGTAAATCTCCAGCACCTAAAAATGGTCAAAAAGCTTTAGATAACTCGATTCATTTTAAAACTAAAGGTAATCAAGGGTATGAAAGAAGGTTGGGAGTTGAGGGAGATTACATTGTTATTTTTGATGAACAAAGACCAGGAGAGTTTCATGGGCATGTACGTATGTGGAAAGAGCTTAAAGGTGAAGCAGGTGATGAAATTCGAAATGCATTGTATGAGGCAGGTATAGTAAAGAATCGTAGAACAGGAAAAATATGAATAAAGTTTTAATATTGCAAATTAATCAAACTGATGATGTATATTTTGTAACAGAAGTAAATGTTGAAGAAGTAGATGTGTTTTATACAATATTTAAGGCTTATTTAAATACAAAAGATCAGTTGATTAAAATACATAATTTTTCAACAGGACGAGATTTTTATGATCTTACACATAGCTTAGAAGAAGTATTGAATAATAAACGAAAAATTCCAAAAGAATTAGGGGGAAAGGTTGATTTAGGTTTGTTGTGGAATGAGCATAATCAAAAAATAATTTTAGCAGAAGAAGCAGGTAAGCCACTTAAAAGTTGGAGATGGGAGGGCGGAAAAATGTTGTTTTTGGGAAATGATTCAGATGAGTTTAATAGTTGTACAACATTTTTATATAACGATGAACAAGGAAATGTAGTTTTAGAAGTTTCTTCTACGTATCCTTGGTTTTTTGGAGAAGACGTTCCTGATATTTCATATGATGATTGGTTACCAGAATATAAGATATTATATAAAACTATAATTTCTAAAGATGTAATTCAAAAATGGATTAAACAAATGACTGCCTTTAGAGATATGTTAGAAGAAAAGACAACCTGTTGCAAAGAATAAGGAAAAGATTTCGTAGTTTTTATAAACCTGAGTCGGATCAGTTTTATGGGCTGCCTTGGAGCCTGAAATGCAAACAGCTCTTTATCGTTCAGGAATTGTAAAAAATCCTAAAACAGGAAGAATGTGAATATACTTGTGACTTTGTCAGTTGATACAATAGCTTGTTTGCAATTTATAACTGATATAGAAGATAATAATTTTATAAATTTATATAATACTTATTTTTCAATTTGGTTGAAAAGAAAAAACAAAAGATTCTGTTTGAGAAAACAAGCTGTTGGGTATGATTTATATTATTTTGTGGAACGTATACAAGATTGTATAGAAAATAAGCGTAATTTTCCTTTAGTATTAGGTGAAAAAGTTGATTTAGGATTGTTATTAAATAATCATAATCAAAAAATAATTTTATCACAAGAAACAGGAATGCCACTTAAAGATTGGCGTTGGATTGGGGATGAATTTTTATTTTTTGAAAATAATGCAGATGGATTTAATAGTCTGTAACTTTTTTATACAATGATAAACAAGGTAATATAATTTTTGAAGTTTCATCTGTCTATCCTTGGTTTTTTGGAGAAGACGTTCCTGATGTTTCATATGAAGATTGGCTGCCTACATATAAAATAATATATAAAACAGTCATTTCTAAAAATACAGCACAGCAATGGATACATCAGTTAAATGTATTGTATGAAAAATTAGATGAAAATATGCCCAATTAAGAATTTAAGATGTATACAAAAAAGCAATTTGGAAAAGAATTAAAACAAGTGTTAGTAAAACGTGAAAAAGTATCCTTTATAGGACAATGGGCTTATAGTAAATATATGCAACATATACTAGATATAGATCCCAAATTGCGAAAATTTTTATTAGACTTAAATACTATGGAAATGAGTCCTGAGTTTGAATATTCATATGAAGAGTTAGACGAAATAGTAGATCGGTTAATAGCTGGAGATGATATTACATTATAAAACAGCTGAGTTTTACAAGATTATGTTCTGATAGAAGTTAGCATGAAAAGTTCTAAAATAGTCCTGTATGGGACGCCACTATTTTTAGCTAATTAATCTACTCATTTTTGGGTGGATTTTTTTATTTTAAAAAGGCTATAGAGCTTTTGACTGACTATAAGGAATATGTAACAATTATACTATGAAACAAAGGGTTAAATAGCTTACAGTTGACAAATGTATGAATTGTAAAAATAAAAAATGATGAGAAAATGAAGATAATTATAAAGTATTTTATCAAAAAAATTATATTGATTAGTTTAATCGCCATGAGCAATTTGTCTTATTCAATGTTAAGACGAAGTTGTGTATCGTCACAATTTTCACCAAGGCTTACTTCTAAGGTAAATCATACTAATTCAGGGTGTGCTGTCACTATGCCATTTGCGCAACAAGCTTATGTTCATGCTAAGAATGATGAAAGTAACTCAAACAAAAATGATACAGGTTCAAAAAAACAATGGAAAAATTTTGCTTTTCAATCAGTTTTTGTAGCTGGAGTTTATCTAGTATCGAATGAATATCGAGCATATAAAAATTGGTATGACAATTGGGAAAAGATTTCTGAAAAATCTGTAGATTATATATATCAAAATTCAAAAGAATGTAAGGATGAACGTTTACTTGCCTTGTTAGCAGAGTGTAAAAAAGAGCTAGGTATAGCAGACGATATAGCATTACTATTATCTGATAAAAATCATTTTGAAGGAGAATATTTACCAAAAAAGTTTGCGATTTCTTTAAATTCACGCATGTACAATTCTGAAAATTGCACAGATGAGTGGTGGGTAATGGCTCGTCCTAATATAAAACTATTTTTTAAACATGAATTAATTCATCATTTACAAAGTACTTATACATCAGAAGAATGCCAACAAATGCAAAACCGTTATTTAAAAGTACATTCAAAGTTTGGACTCCATCCGCTTAAAATATTAAGTAAAGAATTTGATGCTGATTGGCAAGCCGCACAGCATACACGTCAATGTTTTGCTTGTTTATTAAATCGTACATTTTGGGATATTGGTAATCGAGGTTATATGTCAGAGGTTGATTATTTACCATTTTTAGAAGCAACCAAAACTTGTATATGTCATGAGCATGCACCCATTGCAGTTGCGCAAAAAATAAAAAATATTGTTGGTTTTGATTATTTATCTCAAGAAGAACGAGATAAGTATATTGCATCTTTAAAAAGAAAAGATATTTTTAGAAGAAGTGCTGCTTTGCAAGAATTATTTCATTCGACTGGTGGATTTAAATCAAGTTAGCAAAAACTTCTAATATAGTCTTGTATGGGGAGTCACTTTACTTTCTTAATTCATTTATTTCTAAGTAGATTGTTTTTGAAAAAGTAGCGGGCCTTTTGTAGGTAATGTTTTTTGATGATAAAGTAAGTATATAGTAAAAACAAGGAGGTTTTATGAAAAAAGTTATATTAATTTCTATAATAATAATTTCAAAAATAAGCGCGTCTGAATTACCTAAAACAGGATTAGATTTACTGAAAAAAGAGCCTGCTAGTTTGGAATATCAAATACTTGGCCAGGAAGCACAGCGTGTTCTAGGTGCTTCTAACAATACAATGTTACCTATTTTAAAATTTGGAAAATTTGATTCAACAAAAGCTTTTAAATTAGCTACAACAAATAGTGATGCAATCGTTATAAATGAAGAAGAATTTGATAAAATGCCTTATGGTGCAAAAAGATGTACTTTAATGCATGAATCAGTTCATGCAAAATATAACGATAGTAAAAAAATGTGGGGTTCAGCGTTACTAGGCTTCGTAGTTGGAGGTGTTGGCAGCTATCATTTTTTATCAAAATATAAGAAGTTATTTTTTCCTAAAACAAGTGGTTTTGCTATTGGATTCTATGCTGCTTATAAAAGTTTAGTTTTTTACAGTCGTTTTATGGAGCAACGAGCAGATCGAGAAGGTCATTATGCATCAGCATGTTCAAAGTGTGTTCATGAAGCAGCTCAGCATTGTCAAAAACAAACATTCGATAATGCTGTTAAGTTGTATGGTGAAGAACGATTAGAAGAAGCTCTTGCTGTATTGGAAAAAAATAGACAAGTAAGTGGGTACTTATCTATAAAAGAATTGTCAAAAATTGCAAAAGATTTAGGTGATAAAGTATGTGACTATCATACTAGAGAACAAGGTAATAGGTAAAAAAATTACTTATTGTAAGTTGATCCACTCGTTTTTGATTAAGTTAATTCAATATTTGGTGATAGCAGAAAAGTAACAGACTTCTAATGAAAGTAGTGGGTATGTTAATAATGATTACTCTGTACTAATGAAGGTTTATAAATGTTTATTATTTATGTAGATGCTGATGCTTGTCCTGTTAAAGATGACGTTTGTCGTATTGCTGCGCGGCATGATTGGCAGGTGTACTTTGTTAGTAATAATCGCCTTAATATTCCTGTAGATCAGAATGTGCACAAAGTGCAGGTTGGTTCAGAGTTAGATGCTGCAGATAACTGGATTGTCGAGCGTATAGCTATTGGAGATATTGTTATCACTACAGATATTTTATTGGCAGATCGTTGTTTGAAAAAAAATGCTCATTCAATAAGTCCAACAGGTAAAGTATTTCATGATAATAATATAGGTGCAGCAAAAGCAATGCGTGAATTACGTACGTATTTACGTGAGACAGGTTTAGCTCCGAGTTATAATACTTCTTTTTCAAAGAAGAAGCGTTCTGCTTTTTTGCAAGCATTAGAAGAGGTCGTACAACTTATTAAAAAAAGTTTAAAGTAGTTTTATTTTTAGCAGTATAAATCTTTTGAGTTGATGATAACTATAGATAATAAACAATAGGGGCAGTTGTTGTTTTGTACAGGTTTGATACCTTTGTTATAGGTAAATTATTATATGTATAGGTACATATCTCATGTTATTAAAAAAACTGTTTTTCATAATACTTTCTTATTTTAATACAAACTTTAATGCAAATGATACATCAGTAATATCTATAACAAAGGGAGATATTACGCATAGCTCTTGTTCTTGTATTGTTAATGCTGCTAATGAGCAACTTGCTGGTGGAGCAGGTGTCTGTGGAGCTATTTTTAGCGCAGCAGGTTGGAACAATTTACAGGCAGCTTGTGATCAGCTTAAAAGCTGCGTAACAGGACAAGCTAAGATTACTGATAGCTTTGCGTTGAAAAACAATGGTATTGATTATATTATTCATGCGGTTGGGCCGGATTGTCGAATTATTACAGATGCTAAAATGCAAGACACATTATTGCAAGAAACTTATGAAAACGCATTAAAATTAGCTGAAACATATAAAATAAAGTCGATAGCATTTCCTTTTATTAGTTCTGCTATTTATGCATTTCCTAAAGAACGTGCAGCGAAAATAGCTTTGCAAACAGTACATAATTATGCAAAGCATAGCGACATACATAAAATAGAGTTTGTTTTATTTTCGCAAGAAGATTATGCATTGTTTACTTGTATACAAAGACAAATTTTGTAAAAATGTATTTTAAATTGCTTTATACATGGTTAATACTTTATTTGTAAATTAATATCTTGTTGGTATCATTTGATACGGTTTATAAAGTAATTATTAGTTAAAAGGAAGTATACGTGCAAAAACAAATTAAGCAGTATGTCATTTGTATTATGTTAACTGTATCAACTCACGTGTTTGGTGACTTTTATCATACGTTAATACACCAACAAAGTAATGAAGATAAAATTGCTTGTTTTTTATCAATGGTATCAGATGCTTCTGTTTGTACAAATGATACAGAAGTTTTAGATCAAGCATTAAAAAAAGTTGTATTAGATGGTAAGTATTTAGAGATGGGAGTATTTGCAGGCAGAACTATTAATCATATAGCCAGTAAAGTGCCAAATGTTACCATACATGGATTTGATTCATTTGAAGGGTTACCTGAAAATTGGACAAGAGATGATACAACTATGTTTTGCAAAGGTTTTTTTGCAATGAATAATTTTCCTTCAGTAGCACTCAATGTAAAGTTGTATAAAGGTTGGTTTATAGATTCGTTGCCAATATTTAAAAAAGATATTCTGCAAGAACAACCGATAGCTTTTTTACATATTGATTGTGATTTATATTCTTCAACAAAAACAGTATTTGATATTTTAGGAAATAATATTGTTAATGGAACCGTTATTGTTTTTGATGAGCTGTATCGTTATCCTGGTTTTGAACATCATGAGATTAAGGCTTTGTATGAATTTTTAAAGTATAAAAAGTATCAAGTAAAATATTTAGCGTATAATATATATCATGAACAAGTTGCAGTACAAATAGTTGCTTAAGTATTAGTGCTGTTGCATATCTCTTTTTAAGTAATAATTTGGTAAAAACTAAAAAATATGAATAAAAAAAAAGATCGTGTACCTCATTTAGATGGTCCGTTATTAGATAAAGCTGTTTTTAATATTTCTAAAGTTGCAACTTTAGAGCATTATCCATTTAGTTTAAATATTATACAAAAAATAAACGAGATAACGTTTCCAACGAATGTAACATTTTTAGTGGGAGAGAATGGTACTGGTAAATCTACTATTTTAGAAGCTTTAGCTTATAAGGCTGGTTTTGGTTTAGAAGGAGGTAGTAAAAATATTCATGTTACTACTTCGCGAGAAGAAACGTATACAGGAGCGCAGCGATTAGCAGATATTATAACGCTGTCTTGGAGATTTAAACCTAAACATGGGTATTTTTTTAGAGCTGAAAGTTTTTTTAATATTGCTAATCATATTGATACATTAGCCCAAGAAGATGGTAAAGCGTACATAGCATATGGTGGAAAATCTTTGCACGAACAGTCTCATGGTGAAAGTTTTTTATCTTTTTTTAAACATGGTTTATCAAAAAATTCTTTTTTTATTTTAGATGAACCTGAAGCAGCACTTTCCCCACAACGGCAGTTGTCATTAATGTCGATTATTAATGATTTAACTACAACTTCTCAAGCTCAATTTATTATAGCAACTCATTCTCCGATATTGTTAGCATATCCTCAAGCAACTATTTATTCTTGTGATACTGGCGTCTTAGAAAAAATTGCTTACAAGGAAACACAACATTATAAAGTGACCAAAGAATTTTTAGATAATCCTGAAAGGTATTTACATTATCTCTTTGATTAAGATATCTTGTCAAACATCATAGCTAGAGAATAAAGGAGAAAGTTTGAAGATAGCGACGAAGAAAAAATTAATTATTGGTTTTGCAATAATTTTTATCATTGTGCAATCATTATATTGGGCTGATCCTGTTACGCTTTCTCAGTTAATAGAACTTAAAGATAATGTTATAGATTGGATACATGTGCATCCGGTTATTTCAGGGATTCTTTATGTTGGTATATACATATTATCGATTTTGTTTGGCATACCTATAAGCATTACTTTTGTAGGAGGTTATTTATTTGGTATAAAACTAGGTATATTGTATTCACTTTTTGCTATTGGAATAGGAACTACGGCTTTGCTATATTTTGTTCGATACGTATTTCCAGCACGAGTTAAGAATTTTTACAAAGATAGCTTAGAAGGCTTTAATAAAGAGTTAGAAGCACATGGTTTGTACTATGTTGTCACGATACATCTTATTCCTTTTATGCCAAGTTTTATTCCTACTGTTTCAACTGCATTAACAAATATTCCCTTGTATAAACTTATTACTATCAATTTGTTAGGATCTGCTCCATTGACGATAGCTTATGTTGTTTTGGGTGCTTATTTAAATAATGTTTCAAACATTGAAAAATTTTTATGGTATATATCAGTAGCATCAGGTCTTTTAGGAGGCAGTTTATTACTATTTGCTTTGTATAAAAAATATAAATCAGATCAAGCATTGTTAAAAAAGGATTAGTGTATGTTATATAAATATAAAGTATTATCCGTTGTGTTGTTGTCTTGTATAGCACTTCAAGCTGAGTATGTAGAATTTGGTAGACATGATGGTAGTGATTATGCATATTGGCAACCTGGGTCATCAGATGGTAAAATTCTTCCTAGTTCAGAACAAAAAAAATCTATCAAAGATAACTATTATCAAGAGAGGCAGCAATCTGTAGGTTATCGTGATATTACATCAGAAAAAATGAATTTTGAGACATTGCGTAAACATTTTCCAGTTTTTGAACAAACAGTAAACGGTTATCCCTTTATATTTCTTGATTCTGGTTCAACTGCTCAAATGCCACAGTCGGTATTAGATGCAATTATTGCTTATTATAAAGATTACAAGAGTAATGCTGGTCGAGGAGTATATTCTTTTGCTGAGCGTGTTACAACAATAGTGGAAGATACACGTGCAAAAGTAGCATCTTTTATAGGAGCACAAAAACAAGAAATAGTTTTTGTGCCTGGAACAACAGCAGGTATCAATCTTGTTGCTCGCGCATGGGCTCAACAGCATATAAATGCTGGAGATGAAATTATTATTTCAGAGATAGAGCATAATGCTAATTTATTACCATGGCAGCAGTTAGCAAAACAAAATGGTTGTGTGTTAAAAATTGTTCCTGTTACTGACCGTGGTGTCGTTGATCCGCAAATATTACAAGAGTATCTGACAGAAAAAACAAAGCTTGTTGCACTTGTACACCAATCAAATGCTCTTGGAACAACAAATGATATTGCAGCTATTGCAGAACTAGCGCATCAGGTTGGTGCAAAAGTCTTAGTTGATGCAGCACAGTCAATTGTGCATCAGCATATTAATGTGCAAGAATTAGGTTGTGACTTTTTAGCTTTTGGTGCTCATAAAGTTTATGGTCCAACAGGTATTGGTGCATTATTTATTAAACAAGAATTGTTTGATCAAATAACTATTCAGCATTTTGGTGGCGGCATGGTAATAGAGGTGGGTGAGCAAGATGCAGAGTTTAAAGATATGCCTCATTGTTTAGAAGCTGGTACACAAGCATTAGCTCAGATTATTGGATTTAATGCAACAATTGATTTTGTACAACAACATATTAACTTTAAGCAAGCTCAAGAACATGAAACAAAATTAGTGAAAAAATTTGCAGCAGCCTTACAGCAATTACCTGATGTAAAGATTGTCAGTGTTGTACCTGAAGAAGGTGAGCATAATAATATGGTTACATTTATTTCAGATAATTGTCATGCATATGATATTGCTTCATACCTTAATGAATTTGGTGTAGCGGTTCGAGCAGGATATCATTGTGTTCATTTGTACCATGAAAAAATTGGTGGTAGAGCATCTGTTCGAGTAACGTTTTCGATCTATAATACAGAACAAGAAGTTGATTTTGTTGTAGAGAAATTAAAAAGCCTTTTGTTAAAGTAAAAAACTTTAATATATAGGTGATTGATTTTGATAAAAAATCTGTTAATGTTTTGCTATATAGGTAAAAAAAGCCGGGTAGAAATACCTGGCTTTTGGTATACATAGATTTTAATACTATAGAAAAGGTATATTATGTTTCACATATTGATTCCAGTAGCAGTACTATTACTTATTGCTTTGTGGGTTATGAGTACTTATAATCAACTAGTTCGTTTAAAACTGATGGCTCAAGAAGCATGGAGTGGGATTGATGTTCAGCTTAAGCGTCGTTATGATCTGATTCCTAATTTAGTAGAAATTGTAAAAGGTTATAGCTTTCACGAAAAAAATATTTTAACAGATGTTACTCGTTTACGTACACAATCTATGCAAGCAACAACTATTAAAGATAAACAAGTTGCAGAAACAGAGTTAGCAGGAACTTTAAAGATATTGTTTGCATTTGCTGAAAATTACCCAGATCTTAAAGCAAACGAAAATTATTTAGCATTACAAAAAGAATTAAGTTTTATTGAACAAGAATTGCAATTATCTCGTCGTTATTATAATGGTTCTGTAAGAAATTATGTTATTTCTATAGAACAATTTCCATCAAATATCATAGCAAAATTATTTGGTTTTAGTGGTATGTCTTATTTTGAAATTACAACTGATCAAGAACGTTCTGCTCCAAACATAAAATTTTAGTAAGTTGTATATGAAATTGCGTATTTGTTTAATTTTCTATTTGTTATGTACGGTGACGCTGCATGCTTATGAACGAATATCTCATTTTGTAAGTGATATTGTAATTAAGCAAGATTCTTCACTGTTAGTAACAGAAACAATCAAAGTATTTGCTGAGGGCGATCAGATACGACATGGCATTGTACGTGAATTTCCAACAAAGTATTCAGGACATGCTGGGACAATATACAATACGCATTTTGAATTACAATCAGTGAAATGCAATGATAAAAGAGTTGCTTACCATATAGAAGATGCAAGTAATGGTACAAGAATTTATATAGGTAGCAAACAACGAGTATTATCACCTGGTACTTACACGTATACGATTACCTATACAACTAACAGGCAGCTTGGTTTCTTTGCAAATCATGATGAGCTGTATTGGAATGTAACTGGGAATGGTTGGAGACTTCCGATCATGAGAGCCGAAGCCTATGTGCATTTACCAGATGGTGCATCGCCAACAAAGATGAAAGCATGGACAGGTGCTCAAGGTAGTCGTGATGAACGCTATAGTTCTGATATAAGAAACAATATCATTCATTTTTACACAACTAAGTTATTGTATCCATATGAGGGGCTGACAATTGCTGTTGGCTTTGATAAAGGTTTTGTTATAGAGCCAAGCTTTATGCAAAAAGTACTTTGGCTCTTAACAGACAATTGGTTTGTAACATTTATTTTGGTGCTGTTAGTATTGTTTATGATTGGTTATATAATAGCATTTGTCAAAAATAGACCTGGTACTATTATTCCTCACTTTGCTCCGCCAAAGGACATGACGCCTTCTCAAGTTGGTTATATGACTGCTATGAAATTTAATCCACAGCATTTAGCTGCAGATGTTGTTAATTTAGCTGTGCGTGGCTTTATCAAAATTGATAAAACAGTATCAAAAGAGTATCAATTAGAACTAATAGATAAAAAAGGTGCCAATGAGTATGAAAATAATCTTTTAGGAAAGTTATTTAGTAAAAAAAATAAAACAAAGCGAATTTCTGTAAAAGAAAACTTACAAAAAGTGGTTACATTATGTGAAATTAATGCTAGCTCATCATTTGATACATATATGCATGAATCTAATTTTTTTAAATGTGTACGTTTTACAATAGGTGGGCTATTGTACTTTACCAGTTTTGTCTCGATTCATTTAGTTGTTGGCTTGGTTATTATTGGTTTGATCTTGCCATTATTAGATTTGGTTTTTTTAAGCAATAATATTTACATTCGTGGGATACATATAGCGATATCACTCTTAATACTTTATGTCTGGTTAGCGATAATGTTGAGACTTGTTTCAAGTAAGCAGCTTAATCTTTTTGTTGGCCGAGGAACGTTTTTTATTCATTATACTTCTGAAGGTCGCAAATTACAGGATAAGATTGATGGTTTTAAGTTATATTTAAAAACAGCTGAACTTGATCGCATGAAGATAGTTGGTACACCACCTGATCGCACGCCACAGTTGTATGAAATGTTTTTACCTTATGCTATTGCCTTAGGTGTTGAGAAACAATGGACAAAGCAATTTGCATCAGTGTTTAAAAATGTTGATTATAAGCCAGATTGGTATGTTGGGTCAGACTTTTATTATGGACATGGATTTGGATCATCAGGTTTTGTGGGGTCATTTTCAAGTACGATTTCATCTGCAGCAGCATCATCTGGTAGTTCATCTGCCTTTGGAGGTAGTGGCGGAGGAGGTTTTGGTGGTGGAGGTTGTTCTGGCGGCGGCGGAGGCGGCGGCGGAGGCGGTGGCTGGTAAAAAGATACTTTATCTTTTGTAGGGTATATCTTACTTGTTACGGTTATAAATAGATATATATTATTGCTTGTATAGGGTTGCAAATCAATGAATATTAAAACTTTTTTTTGTTTTTTATTAGTGTGTACACAATTACTATCTCATGAGCGAATATCTCATTTTGTAAGTGATATTGTTATTAATAAAGACGCATCGTTGTTAGTAACAGAAACAATTGAAGTTTTTTGTGAAAACAAACAAATTCGTCATGGAATTATTAGAGAATTTCCAACAACATATAATTGGTATGCTCAAACACAATATGTAACAGATTTTGACGTAAAGTCTGTTACCTGTAATGGCAAAAAAATTACTTACCATATAGAAGATGCAAAAAATGGTAAGCGCATGTATATCGGCAGTAAAAAAGTTACATTATCACCGGGTACTTACACATTTACAATAGTATATAGCACGAATAGACAGATTGGTTTTTTTGAAAAACATGATGAGTTGTCTTGGAATGTGACTGGAAATGGTTGGAGACTACCTATCACTAGAGCAGAAGCATTTATACATTTGCCAAAAGATACACTGATTAAAGAAGTTATTGCTCGTACTGGTAGGCAAGGTAGTCTGGAAGAGTTTTATGTCAGTGAAACAAAAGGTAGTACGATACATGTCTATACTACAAAATCGTTATACGCATATCATGGATTGAGTGTTGCTGTCTCTTTTGCCAAAGGTTATGTGCAAGAGCCATCAATGTATCAACAGTTGTCTTGGTTTATACGAGATAATATATTTGTTTTACTACTTGTTATAGCTTTATTGTTGTTGATTATTTTATCGATATTAGGCGGAATACAATCTTATCGTTTGAATAAGAGCGGTACGGTTATACCATTATTCTTTCCGCCCAAAAAAATGTCTCCTTCACAAGTTGGCTATGTTAATAAGATGAAATATACTTCTTCATTATTAGCAGCTGATATTGTTTATCTAGGAGTACGTAAATTTTTAACCATTACTAAAGATAATAAAAATGGTTATAAAATTACATTTTTACATAAAAGAATCGAAGCCAAAGATTACGAAATTTTTAATAAGTATGGCACATCTTTACTAAAAAAACTGTTTGCCACCAAAGATACTATACATATTGCTACTCACAATAAAGAAGTAGAAAAAGCTTCGCAGCTTTGCAAAGAACATGTTACCCATGAAAAAAATAGATATATGCATAGCATGGAAACATTAGTGTTGATTAGTGGTTTTTTAAGTTTAGTTATAGTGCTTAGTCTTATAGGTATGTTCGGAATATCAGGAGCTTTTTTAGGTACAATTGGTCTCGGATATTTTAATACTGTAATGTTTCAGGAGGTATACCAAGTGTATACAACTGCTGGTCGTAAACTACAGGATGAAATAGATGGGTTTAAGCTTTATTTAACAACAGCAGAGCTTGATCGTATGGAAATGGTTGGCACACCTCCGGATCGTACGCCAGAGTTATATGAAACTTATTTGCCATATGCTATTGCATTAGGAGTAGAAAAGCAATGGACTAAACAGTTTGTATCAGTGTTTGCTAAATATAACTATCAACCAAGTTGGTACGATGGCACAGATTTTTATTACACTTCTAATTTTTATTCATCAAGTTTTGCAAGTTCATTCAGTAGTACTATTTCATCTGCAGCAACTCCTCCAGGCAGTTCGTCTGTATTTGGTGGAGGATCTTCATCTGGTGGTGGAGGTTTTTCATCTGGCGGCGGCGGAGGCGGCGGCGGAGGTGGTGGCTGGTAAAGCTATTATTGCAGGTTAAAAACAACAATTTTCTGTTCGATCACGTTCTTTTTTTGTAGGATGTTTCAGTTCCCAGGTATGCTTTTTTAAGCTCGTGGTCCATGTAGGTCTTTCTTCTTGCCAAATATGAGGTTGATTCTTTTTGAGTATCCACGTTGGAAGAACAGCTTGACAGTATCCTGGTATAGAATTTTTTGGTATACGAAGCCACGATGGCGGTTGACATGCCTTGTATAAACGTTGCAGGTGAATCTTAGTTTGATTATCTTGAAATTTATTTTTTTGTTCGTGTGTGCGTGCTTCAGGTGAACATGAGCAATACTGTATACTTGATACACAGCTTGCAAAAAAGATTAAACATAATACTTTATTTGTTAACATATAATCTCGCTAGGTAGTTAGTAATAAAAATTTGTGTCAGTTATTGTATCATATTTGCTATAAAAAGGCATACATTGCTTTTTTGGAGATATTTGATACCCTGAAAGAGGGTTATATTACTATTCTAAAGCGGTTTTTTCATGAATTTTGAAAAATTATCTGGATATGGCTACATGTTAGCCGGTCTTTTTATTATTATCTTTTTTGGTGGTGCCTTAATCTTGCAACTTTTGGGGGTATTAGCAGGATTATTAATGATTCATCATGGTTATATGATGGTTAGAAATCAGCAATTTTTTAGATCGTATTTTAATGTTTTTTTTAATGATAGATATCGATAGTATTTTATTTTTATAGGGGATTTTTTATTATGTTGAGTCTTAATCGAATGCATAAAGCTTTACAGTTTACTTGGCATGAACTGAAAAACCGTGCAGCTTCATGGATAATGTTACACATAACGACTATGTTAATTGGTAGTATGTTAGGAGGTTTATTAGGTTTTGCTTTAGTGGGTATATTATTTTCAAATAAAGTTGTTCTGCAATTACTCAAAGATGAGATTCACATTGATGCAACGCCTTTATTTGACATGTATAATAGTTTTTTAAATACATATATTTTTATTAAGCCATTGTTATATATCGTGCTAGGGTTAGCAATATATGGTTTGGCATATTTAATTACCTCTTATTCTCATGTTTGTTCGCGGAATGTATTGGATGTATTAGAAAATAAACAAATGCGTTATTTAACTAATAGAGTTGCGAGTCATGCTTTAGTTGGCGGTACATTATTATTTAGTGCAATAATACCTTTAATTGGGCTATTGTTTATTTTTATTGTTACATTATACGGTATAGAGTTTTCTTCTGTGTTAAATCTTTTCCATGTATATCCATCGTCGGTATTAGCTCTGTTTTGTTTACCCGGATTTTTGTTACACATTAAATTTTTCTTTGTCAGTTCGATTCTTATAGATGAACAATGTGACCTTAAGCAAGCAATTAAAAAAAGTTGTCATATAACACAAGGACATTACTTTGAAATGTTGGCAGTTTCAATTACTTTAATTGCTTTAGCAAAGATACCATATGTGGGTTTTATTTCTTTTCTTTTGCCATTTCATGCATTCTTTTGGACATATTTGTACTATCAATATAAGCAAGAATATAAAAATAAATTAGTAACATAATCTTTTTATATCTCATAGATTGTTATATTTCTATAGGCTGTCAAATTTGTATGAAAATTTGACAGCCTATATATTTTTAGTTTAGTGTATGATGCATAAAAGGTGTTTTAAAAAAGGAGTAAGATGTTTAAGCAAAAGTTTTCTATACAAGAAGCGTATAGCTTTGGTGTAAAATCAGTTCTTGATCACTTTACATTTTTTGTGATGGCAATTGGTGTTGGTAGTGGTGTTACCTTACTATTTATGTCTTTTTTAGGCATTATTGATTATGCAATGTTTCGTGAGCATTTTGAAACAATTGTAAAAGCTTTTTCTCATGCAATTCAAGAACCAACAGGTTCGTTACATGTTGCTAACAATACAATAGGACATCATATTAAAGATTATGCTCCAGCAGTTTTTTCAAAGCATCTTGTGCCACGTGATGTTTTATCTATCGATATTTCGCGAGAAGATATTGAAAACATTTTAAAAATTCTTATACCATCTGCTTTACTGTTAAAAGTTGTGCTACAAGCAATAGCAATTGGTTGGACAAAATTAGCACTTGATTTAGAAGCAAAAAAGAAAGTTGACTATGACTATCTTTATAAGTTTTATTATCTAGTTCCTCGTGTATTAATCGTTGATATTATTGTTGGTACGCTTACAGTTATGGGTTTGTTTTTTTTCATAATTCCAGGTGTCATTGTGTATCAAAGATTACGATTTGCAAGATATTTTATTATTGATAAAAATCAGTCTTGTTTGCAATCACTTGAATCTAGTTGGGCGTTAACAGATGGTTCAGTATTGCATCTTACTGGTTATACATTATTTGCAGCGATGTTAAAGGCGCTTGGTAATGTTATATTCTTGTTACATTTCTTTTTATTGCCATTAAGTTACCAGGCAGAAGCAAGTGTCTATCGTCAAATGATTAAGTAAATTTTAGTGTGCCTTTGGTTTGATTGGGTAGCGCAAGCTGCCCTTTCTTTTTAGATACAAACTTACCATAGATCATGATTCTTTTTTGATTTATAATCTCTATGAAATTGTTTTTCGACTTCTTTTAAACTCATATTCCACATAGTTGGTCTACCATGGGGACAACTAAATCTATTTTCAATAGTCATAAGTGTTGTAACGATGTTAAGCATTTGTTCTGTGCTTAAGGTATCACCTGCTTTACATGCAGTTTTACATGCTTTTTGTGCATGAATTTGTTCATGTAATTTTTTAAAAAATAATTGTTCGTCAACATGCTCATGTTCTTTAATCCAATGTATAGTTGTTGTAATAATTTCGTTAATAGCTTGATTTTGAAGTGAGACAGGCGTTGCTTGAATAATTAACTCAGTTTCACTGAATTGTTCAAATATGATTCCATGTTGTGAAAATAAGCTATGGTGATTTTTTATTACTGTTAGGTCATGGTTTGTTAATTTTATAATATGCGGAAATAATAATTGCACTGTTGCGACATTAGTAAAATCTTTTTTGTAGTTTTCATATAAAATACGTTCATGCGCTGCATGTTGATCAATAAAGATAATTTCTTGTGATTTTTCAATGATGATATATGTGTTTTTAAATTGACCTACAATAGAAAAGGGTTCTTGTGTGTATATTGTTTGATTAGTTTCTTTTGTAACAGATTTATTAGTAGATTGCTTTGCAAATGGTTCTTGAGGAATAGTATCAATCGCAGTTGAAGATGATTTTGTATAAGGTTTTTGACTTTGTAATAAAGAGTTTTGATTAGGTATAGTTTTGATAGTAGGACTAAGAGAATGATTACTTGTTTGGAAACTATCAGTAGAGTCAAAAGTTGATGTAACTTGTGTAACTGGTTGCTTAGTTTGCTGTTGTATGATCGTTTGTTTAGAAGTGTTTTGTGTTAAAGTGTTAGTGACAGCATTGCTTAAAGCTTTTGTAATTATTTCTTGTATAAACTTTTGGACGATGCCAGGGTGTAAGAATTTTACTTCTTCTTTTTTAGGATGAATATTAATATCCACTTCAGTTGAGTCTATTTCTATAGAGATAATTACAGCAGGATATTTTTGTGGCGGCAATGTGTTTTGATATCCTTTAATAATTGCACGCGCAAGTTCAATGTTTTTTACCCATCGATTGTTAACAAATATAAACATTTGGTTTCTGTTATATCGATGATAGTGTGATGAACTAATAGCTCCGTGTACAGTTATATTGTTTTTTGCTGTTGTAGGTATCGTAATCAAATGATCATGTAAATTATTGCTCCACAGTTGAGCTGATCGTTGTACAATGTCATGACTAATAGGGCAATTATAAGATAGTTTATTATCATGAAATAACTTGAAATGAATGTGAGGATATCTCAGGCAAAATGCTTGAAATATTGTAACAATAGCATTCCACTCTGTATCATGCGATTTTAAAAATTTTTTACGAGCTGGAATATTTGCAAATAAGTCTTGTACCATAATTGTGGTACCGGTTGGATGTGCAGTAGATTCTTGCTTTGTTATATTGTTTTGTTGCAAAATCAACTTAGTTGCGCTAGTTACGTCTGCTGTTTTTGTTATCAGTGTTACATTTGCAACAGAAGTAATACTTGCAAGAGCTTCACCTCTAAACCCGTATGTTGCTATTGTATCAAGGTCTTCAACTTTATTAATTTTGCTTGTAGCGTGATGGGTAAAGCATAATAAAGCATCTTCAGGTGACATGCCCGAGCCATTATCAGTAACTTTTAAAAGTTTTTTTCCTGCTTGTTCGGAATAAATAATAATTTCTGTAGCTCCAGCATCCACACTGTTTTCAATCAGTTCTTTAAGAATATGTGCAGGTCGCTCTACCACTTCGCCAGCTGCAATTTTGATAGCTTCTTGTGGATCTAAAATTTTTATTTTTTGCACGATAAATGCCTTGAGAAATAAATGTTTTTTATTTTAGTATAGCGAAAAATTAGAAGAAGTCACAATTCTCATACATTGCTAAATAGTTTTTTTTCCAAAGTGCTTTTTGCAAAATGTTTTGATCAATATAAGGTCTGATACTGTGAGATTCTGCAGTTAAAATAGCTGATTGTAGCCCTCGTGAAAAATTATGTTGGGTAGCTTGTGCCATTGCTATGTTTATCCAACGAGCTTTTCTTTGCAACGCAAACTTTTGGTCTTGTTCTAGTAGGCGCCATAATTGATCGTGCGTTTCATTATTTGAAATAATATCTGCAACACATTGACATTGTCTGAAGCAATCACATTGCTCTCGTGTACATTGTTGACTTCTACATGGAAGAGAAAATAAAGTTTTTAATGATGTTGGTATAGCTTGATCTAAAGCCGTAAGATACTTAGTTTCTACGGTTAGTAAGTCATGATTGTAAGTTTGTAGTTGTTTTGCATATACGATACTTATAAGACCGTAACAATGAGATTGACCTGGTATGTATAATCTTTCTTCTTTAAAGCTTTGTAAAAAATCTTCATAGGTATTAAATTTTTTTTCAGGGTGTGCATAAGAATTGGATGATGTTTCAAATTTTATTTGCTGGGGCATATTTGATGCTGTAGATGTAGTGCTAGTGTCAAAATCTATTTTAGTATGTTTTGTTTGATTGTTATTTGTATCAAGAGCTTTCTTGTTACTTATAGAAGTAGATGTATCTTTTTGATTTTTATTGGGAGTTGATGCATTTTTGTGATGATCTGTATTGTCTTGTGTTGTAAAAGAAGCTGATGTTTTTATGGGAGATAAGGATTGATTGGTAGAAAATTCTAAACTGTCACTTTGTTTATTACAAAATGTTTCTGATTGTTCACACTCTCTTGTTGATCTTATATTTGTATCAAAATTATGTTTACTTGTACTTTCTATAAATCTTTGAAAACTATTACTTTCTATAAATTCATTATCAGAATCAGTAGGAGATATGCCTGGTTCTGTTGTGCTACACGACGGAGGGCCTTGGCTGGTATATACAGGCATTTGAATAAAAAATATTGTAAGATATAATAATTCTTTTTTCATACCTTATGTACTTTTTTTTAAATCTGATATTACTAGCTATGCTATATGTACTATATCTGTATCTGTAAAATAAAGATTTTAATTTAAATTTTTTATGTGATGAAAGAGTAAACAGATACATATGTTTACTCTTTCAGTTAAACTTGTTTCTTGTGTAAAGATTAATTTTATTGTTTTTGATCAGTTTGTTCTTGTCGTTGTTGTATAAATTGTTGTGCTGTTTCTTTAAATTGTTGTGCAATCTGAGAGCTTTGTTCTTGAGTAACTTCTTTCGCACCATACGATTTAAGTAGTGCGTCTATGAGTTTTGCATTTGCTTGTGTTCGAGGAGATACAGATTCACTTTCATGTCTTACAGTTAATGTATGCGGGAACAAATGTGTGATACATTTAACATTATGACGTGTTAATAAATCACGACTTTTTGCTTGATATTCAGAAGCAACAAATCCTTTTAAATTAGCATCATGCATGACTTCAAGCATAAAAGTTGTATCATCAATGCTTTCGCTATCAACAGCTTGCTTTAAAGCTTCTCCAACCCACATTCCTCTTTGAGCATCATCTTTAAGATCATTAATAAATAACAATCGATCTCCATTGCTTTCTTTTGCTTTAAAAATATCTAAAGCTGTTCGTATACCTGTTGCTTTGGCTAATCGATCAATTATTCTTTTATTAGTTACATCTGATACTAACTCTTTGCATCGTAATATATAGTATTCTTTTTGAGATGTTGGAATATGTTCTCTTTTGTTATAAGGATTTTCTCTAACATCTATTTGGTCATCAATTAGATCACCGTCAGATTCATCATCGTTATTATTTTGGTGAGGAGTAAATTGAGAAGTATGTGTTGGTGAAGTTGTATGAGTAGTTAAGATAGCAAGAGGGATAGTTGGTATTTGTTGATGTTGTATATTATTTTGATTTATATCGGTGCTTTGAGCATGTTCTTGGTCGCTTGTTGACTGAGCTGCTGCTACTCTATTTAAGTTTACACTTGTGTTGCCAAATAAATTTGAAATATCATTATCAGATAGCGAAGATTTACTTTCGCTATCTGGTAATGACTGTCTATTATCGGAAGTTACTAAAGTTTGTTCAAGTGCAATAAGTAGTATTGCGTATAACATCTGTTTTTTCATATATTATTCTGGTAAAGGATCTGATTCTTTTGATTGAGGAAGTGCGTTTGTATCAGTTGGATTGTTTGTTTTTGTTTCTTCAGTTTGTAAAGCAGCTTGCTGTGCTATATTGTAACGTTGTAGAAGTATTGTGCCAATTGCTTGATTATAAGCTTGTGGGGTTAATTCTTCTTCTTGGCTTTCAAATGCGCCTCTTGTGTAATGTGCTGTTTTTGCTTGGTCAGCAGCTTTCTCATTAAGCTGACAAACTTGATTATGTGTACTTACAGATTGTTCTGTTGTATGAAGTGCCAGTAAATTATTCATAATTGCATTTGCTCGTGCATGTTGTACGATTTGTAACATGTGGTCTCGGTTAGCAATACCTGTTTGAGACATACCTTGAAGCAATTGCTCACTAGTCTTTAATCGTTTTTCATTTTCTAATCGTAATTTATTGATAGCAACTAATATTGCAGCAACGTCTTTTGCGTGTTGTTTCTCACCTTCTTTAAGCGTGGTTTCAAATTCTTTTTTTAGTGCCAATGGAATATGGTCGTTATTTTCAATTCCTTGGATATGTGTATGCGCATCTTTTTTACTTATTATATCTAATAAAGCATCTGTTTCTATTAGTTCAGCGAAGGTTTTTTTTGTAGGTTTAGGAGTAGTTGTAGAAGCGGCTGTTGTTCTAAATGTGAGTAATCCCCCAAGCCTTTGCATAGCTCCTGGCTGGGAGGCAGTTGTTTCAGAAATGTTATTTGTTGCAGATGTAGTAGTAGATGTGGTAGCTGTTTGTAAGCTTGATTGAGCTTTTTCTTGTGCTTTTTCAAGCATGAGATCATATTTTTTAGGTAATGACAGTGTTGGTACAATATCTTGGGTATCATTATCACTATCATCATTAGTTTGATTAGTAGTTTTTTTATTATTTGTATTATTAACAAAGCTATATGGGCCAACTTCGTAAGCTTTAGAAGTTCTGCTAGGTGCTTCCATTTCTGCTCCTGAGAGTAGTAAAGCTAGAGCAGGAGCTATTTTTTTATTAAATACGATGCCGTTTTTTAACATTTCTTACCTTTCTTAGTTAGGTAATGATACGAATTTCTGATTAGTCATACTATTTTTTTTAAATAAAATAAAGACCCAATCGTAAAATCGAAGTTTTTATGCTTTGTTTAAATTGTGCATTAAACCTTTAGTAAAAAGCTTTTGTTATCTGCATACACCTTACCATTATTTTTTTACTATGAGATAAAACATTACAGTTTAGACTTTTTGTATCTTTAAAAAAGATAAGTTCTAGAAGTTTCCCTTGTGTTATTTTCTCACTTTTTTTACATTAAAATTATAAGGGGATCTAAAAACCCAAATAATATGTATAAAAATCAGTATAACCCATGTTGAAGCAAGGAGCTTTTGTGATCTTAATAGGTGTTTTGTATGCTGTGTTTGCAGGTATGACATTTATCAATAGCAAATTAATGTTAACAAATCCATATCCATTTTTTGTAGGGATGATGCGTTCTTTTGGAAGTGCTATATTTTTATTTGTTTATGGAATGATTGTTCATCAACAAGTATTAAAAAGTTTTGTGTTACCAAAAAATCGCTGGCGTGATTTATTAATATTTGGTGCGCTTGTACATGGATTGGTAATGTCTGGACTTTCTTTTTGTGTGCAATACATTGATCCAGTTAAAGTTTGTTTTATTTTAGCTCTATGTCCTTTTATTACAGCAATATTACAATACTTTTTAGGCAACGAAGTGCTAACTCCTAAAAAATTAATAGGTCTCATTGTTGGCTTTTGCGGATTAGTTCCTATCTTGTTAGCAACAGATCATGGTAAATATGCAGCTGTTCCTCAACATTTAGAAATTTTAGGTACAGTTGTTTGTGTGATAGCAACCATACTTTTTGCTTATGGTTGGATTATTATGAAACGATTTTTAAAAGATTATTCTCATTATCCTCTTGAGATTATTAATGGGATAGCGATGCTTGTTGGTGGCTTTGTATCATTTATACTATTTGCTGCAACGACATGGTTTGATATGAAAGCATTAACATTTACTGCAGAATTCCCAAGTCTTGTAAGCGCTTTTGTTGTTTCTAGTCTTGCAACATATATGATTTATGCATACTTGTTAAAAACCTATTCAGCAACATTTATTGCTTTTGCAGGTTTCTTAGAACCAGTGTTTGGCATGTTGTATGGTGTCGCATATATGGGACACAAGGTTACTCCAACATCGATTGGAGCATTATTTATATTGTTTATCGGTTTGTATATTTTTTACAAAGAAGAATTGCGTACAAATCCAGAACAGAATGTCATTATTGATCCTGATAATAAATAGATTTTTTTATTACAATTGTATTGGTGGTCTTTTGTATAAAGATCACCAATTTTTTATACAATATTTTGTAAGCTAAGCCAGACTGTACGATATTTATTAAAAGAATCTTTTTTTGCAACACAGTCAAAATTATGTTTTTGGGCATGTTGTGTAATATGATTTTGTTGGCCGTGGTCATGCTCAAGTATGAGCTGAACAGGTAGAGTAGAATTTTTACACAGATACTTTGGTGCATGTTGGATAATTTGTTCTGTAATCTGTAATCCATTATCTTCAGCAAATAATGCTGCATGGCTTTCCCACTCTATCACTTGTGGCATCATCGTTGTTTTGTCTTCAGGATTAATGTATGGAGGGTTAGACACAATAATATCAAAACATTTTTTTGAAGAAATATTGTTAAAAGTGTCTGATTCTACAAAAGAAATATTTGAAATGTTGTTATGCTGAGCATTGTATCTTGCAAGTTGTAAAGCAAGAGGATTGATATCTGCAGCTGTAATATGAGCATTAGGAAAGTTTTTTGCAAAAGCAAGTGCGATGCAACCAGAACCAGTACCAATATCGAGTATAGATTGTATGCTTTTATTCAAAGGTTTGAGTTGCTCAATAGCATTATTTACCCATTCTTCTGTCTCCTGTCGAGGAATAAGAATTGGAGGTTTTACCTTGATAGTGAGATCTAAAAAAGGTACAGATCCTATGAGATAGGCAAGCGGCATATTGTTTTCTGTTATTTGTAGAATCCAGTTGTTAATAGTTGCACGATGCTCAGTGATTATGCGATTTTGTGGTGCATATAGTAAAGAAGCTTTATCTTTTTGTGTAATAGCTTCGAGCATCCACCAAGCTTCTTGCTCTGATAGATTGGTGCGATCTTTAATTTCTTTAATAATTGAAATCATGAAGCTTGCTTATGAGATTGATACTTTTGATCCCCAAGAAGATTTGCAACATATGTTGTAGCGTCAAATGTTGTCATATCGTCAATGTGTTCTCCATAAGAAATATAAGCAACTGGAATATTAAGTTTTGTTGTAATTGCAAAAACAATACCTCCTTTTGCAGTACCATCTACTTTAGTTAAAATAATTCCATCTAATTGGGTAGCTTGATGAAAAATTGTTGCTTGTTCAAGAGAGTTTTGACCTAACATTGCATCAATAGTAAGCAGTGTGCAAATTTGATGATTTGGCAATTGGCGAGCAACAATTTTTTTAATTTTTTCTAATTCTTTCATAAGGTTTACTTTTGTTTGTAAGCGTCCAGCTGTGTCAATAATAAGACGATCGAACTTTTTTTCTTTGAATTGTTCACATGCATCAAAGGTAACTGATGCAGGATCTTGATTATTTTTGCCAATTAAAAGTTCTGCTTGAGCTTGTTTTGCCCATACGCTTAATTGTTCAGGAGCTGCAGCTCTAAATGTATCTGCAGCAGCAATAAGACATGATTTGTTATTTTGTCTAAAGCTTTGAGCAAGTTTGCCAGCAAAAGTTGTTTTGCCGCTACCATTTATACCAACGAGTAGATATATTTGTGCAGATTCACAGGCTTTGTTTTGAGGTAAAATATCAATTAATTTTTGTTCGAGTAACTGCTTAATATCGTTGCCTTCTTTTAAGGCTCCATTACGAAAAGCAGTCTGAAGATCTTGAATAATACTTTTTGTCACCGATACACCTGTGTCAGATGTAATTAAAAGTTTTTCAACTTCTTGTATTGTTGCTTCGTCAATTGTTTTTAATGAAAAAATACTATGAAGCTTTTGAGTAACATGGGAGTAAATTTTTTTTAATTTTTCTTTGATAAAGTTAAACATGATTTTCCTATGTTGAATGTTAATTATTTTTATTGTAACAGTATTCCAAATATTTACAGCTTTAGCAAAAAACAATATTGCGAAAAGACCTTTTTTTGTTATTCTAAAGGTATAAATAACCATATTAGGGCGTTTAAAAATGAAAAAAAAATTAACAATATTAATAACTTTTTTATTAGTATTTTGTGAAGTGAAATCGATAGATCCTTTGACTGGGATTGTGATGTTTGGGAGCGCTGCAACAGCGTATGTGATACGTAAAGCAACCGTAAAAAAAACTATCTCTTTATACGCAGCGATGAAATTTGCAAAAAGTAATACCGGCAAACGTGTTTTGAATTCTAGTGGTAAAATTATCAAAGAAGACATACAAAAATACTTAGCTGGAGTAAGTAAGCGTATATTTCAACCGTTATTAATCATGCGTCAAAAAGCTCAAGCAATGTTACCAGTTTCTTGGAGAGCAAAAGAAATCGGTCAAGCTACGGGTAATCCTTTTGTTGCAGAGCGATGCAAAGTAAAGCCAAGCTTTAAGCAAACTGTTGCAGAAGTAAAGAAAACAACATCTCAAGCTTTTGAAGCATTCAAAAAAGAAGAAGAGGTAATAGTTTCTCAGCCGAATTTAAAAAATCAAAAATTATCTATCTATCCTAAATATGTAGCTGGTGCAACAGCCTTGGGGTCAGCATGGTATGTATATAAAAATAGAAAAAACAGCCAAGACATAGATGATTTGTAAAAAATTATTACGTTGTATGGTTTTTTAGTAATAATTGGTCTGTTCTTTGTAAAAATATCTTTAATTTTTGATAATCATTTTTACATAGCATCGCAAAAGTTTCGATAAAGTTATTCAGGTTCTCATTGTTGAGGACCTGTTTTTGCGTTAGTTGTTTGAGCATTGCAAGTAATAATTCATCAAGATTAAAAATTTGATTTGAAAGGTTAAATAGTAAGTGTAAAAAATGTTCTTGAGCGAAAAACTGGTTATATTGTAATTCTTTTGCATTATCAACAAAAGCATGAATCTTAGGAGGTCTTTCGGGCAGGTGGTAAAAAAACTTATTGTTTTCATAGTAGCCTACGGTGATGCAAGTAAATGTTGTTTGTAAAAATTCAAAAATTTGTGGTTGTTCTTGTTGTAGTTCTTCTTCTGTCTTTTGATATGGTACTGGCTGTCTAATAGGGTCCATAGATCCAGTTTTAATTGTATGTACAATACCAAATATTTGGAGTGATCCATGAGAGGTTATGACTAATGATCCAAAAGATGGAGTTTGATCCCATTGCCAGCATTGTGCTGTCCATTCTGAAAGATTACTTTCTATTATTTCTGCAAAAGAATTTTTTTCTATTTGTTTTGCTGTTTTGGTGTTCATTTTATTCCTTAGATAATAGATTTTTCAGATACGTATTGCGATGAAGAATTGAAGGTTGCCCAGATAAAATAGATTCTTGATGTTGTTTTGTTCCATATCCTTTGTGTTGCTTGAGGTTGTAAGAAGGAAATGATGTATCAAGCCTTTGTAGTATTGTATCACGTGTAACTTTAGCAATGACGGAGGCAGCGGCAATAGAAGCAGATTTTGATTCACCTTTTATTAAGGATACTTGCTTTATATTTTCATACAACGTATTAGACATATCAATTAACATGGCGTCTATTAAGATTATAGAGGGGGTTTGTACGCCAGGTTTTTGAAGATGCATTAAGGCTTGTTTCATAGTAAGCTTGGTTGTCTGATAGATATTTTTTTGATCAATTATTCTTGAACTATTAATGCCGATACTATATGTACAATTACTTGTAAGCCATTCGTAGACTTCGAGCATAGTTTTTTTAGTTAGCTTTTTAGAGTCAGCTAATTTTGGATGATATTGGTTTTTATGTATAATTGCTGCGCATGTTACAATTGGTCCAGCTAGGCAACCTCGTCCAACTTCGTCAATTCCGCATACTGATAAGTTTTTATTCCAAAATTTTTCTTCGTATTGGTATAATTGATAATTGTTTTTTTCTTTTACCATAGTATTTTTGAAAAAAGAGTTAAATTTTCCATTTGACAGATAGTGGATTTCAGCTATTCTTTGAGCAATAAGTTGTTTTAATCATACTACCATAATCTAAATTGTGTTAAAGTAAAGGAGTATTCATGTCTCTTTCTACGGAGTTACGTGTTAAAGAACTTCTTAGGGAAAAAGGGTGGACAACTAAGGTGCTAGCAGAAAAAACAGGGATGTCTGAAAGTTACCTTACACATATCAAAAATGGGACCAGGAGATGGAATGAAGATTCTTTAAGAAAATTGGCAAATGCTTTTGAAGTAAGTCCAATTGATCTGTTTATGCAACGTCGCAAGCGAACTGATAATATTGATAATAATGTAAGTTTGCCTGATAAAACAGATATCATGTTAAAGTTAGATGTTGTACCAGTGATGGGTGATATCCCATCAAATCCTTCTCCTTATACCAATCAGTTAATGCAAACAACTACTGGTTATAAGGATGTTTTTGTTTCAGGGATTAATGTGACAGACACTTCTGTTTTTGCATTAGCTATTGATAATAATAATTTAGCTCCAACTTTTAACAAAGGTGATAAAATTGTTATTTCTCCTGAAGTTTGGGTGAGATCTGGCCATATTGGTGCCGTAGAATACGGTAACGATACACCTAAAAAAGCAATTATGAAGGTTACATATTCTGATAATTATATTTTACTTTCACCGTTAAATCATAAAGATGCTCCTATTGCTCTATTAAGAGGTAAGGATTATTTTAGAAGTATTGGTAGAGTAATTCAAAGAATACAAGATTTTGAGTAAGAATTGCTTTGTATAAGCAAAAACTAGCAATAATTCAAGATTTTGATACAGTATATTATATAGTTATAAACCTATTATGCCGAATAGTATCTTTCGGTATAACATCCATATAGGGAGTCTTATGTTTAGATACGAAGTCTTATTTTTAGCAAGTCCTGAAATTACAAAGGATGAATCTGAAAATATAAAAAGTCATTTTTCAAAATCAATCCGTGCTCACAAAGGTGATATGCTTTCATTTGAAAGATGGGGTAAATATCGTTTAGCTTATCCTGTTAACAAAAATGAGTATGGTGTATACTTTTTAACTCGTTTTGAAGTAGAGCAAGATCAAAAAAACAAATTAATTGCAGCGTTAAAAGAAGCGTTTGTATTTAAATTTGATAATCTTGTAATGAAAAGTCATTTTGAAAAGCTTGATTCAACTGCATCATTAGAGTATCGTCGCCCAGAATCATTAGAAGACAATCCTCAAGATGTTGATACATTCTTAAAGCGTAATGACATGGAAGGTCTCTTGAAAAAAGGACCAGCGCGTAAGAACGTAGAAAACAAAGAAGCTGCAGGTGTTTATAAAAATGCTTCAGATAAACAAAATGTTGTAGAAGATAAAGCTGTAAACGAAGAGATTGAACATGACGAAGAAAATAAAGCTTAAAATTAGTGCGCGTTTATTAAAAAAACGTTTTCGTAAAAAGAATGCAGGTTCTAGAAAACAATGTCGCTTTACAAACAATCCTGAAATGGCTCGAGATATTGATTATAAAAACACAGACCTGTTGTCAAAATTCTTAACAGAGCGTGGTAAGATTTTACCTTCACGTATTTCTGGCAATTCAAGCAAATTTCAACGTTTAGTATCACGTGAAATTAAAAAAGCTAGAATTATGGCATTATTACCGTTCTGTGCTACAGAATACTAAATACAAATTTGTATGACTTGCTATAAAATTGTTGTTGCATATGATGGAACTGGTTATCATGGATGGCAGTTTCAACCTCATGCAACAACAATTACGCAAGTTCTTATCGATTCATTTTTTTCAGTTTTTCAACATAACATTACTATTTTGGGTGCATCAAGGACTGATGCAGGGGTACATGCTTTAGGTCAAGTTGCTATTGTGAGATCTCCTATTGATATTCCGGTCGCAAAAATTAAAAAAGCGTGGAATAATGCTTTGCCTGAACAAATAGTTATTCAACAAGTAGATAAATTAGATTCACTTGTTCATCCTCATACAGGTGTAAAACAAAAAATTTACATGTATCATTTTTTTTTAAAAAGACCTTTGCCGTTTTTTCAACGTTATGGTTGGTATATTAACCAACCGGTTGATATTAATTATTTAGAGAAATCTTTACAGGTTTTTGTGGGAAAACATGATTTTAGATCGTTTTGCACTGGAGATGAAGCTCAAAGTACAATACGTGTAGTTGATAGTGCTGAAGTTAAGTTTATACCTGAGTATGGTGCTTATCGCATTGTTATAAAAGGAAAAGGTTTTTTACGGTACATGGTGAGACGTATAGTAGGAGCTTGTTTAACAGCTGCTTTACAAAAAGATGTAACCATTGAAGATCTTCGTAAAGTGTTGCAAGCAAAAAATCCTTGCAATACTCTTCCAAATGCACCTGCAAAAGGTTTATTATTGTATCAAATTTTATATGAATAGGGAGGGCTATATGAATTTTGGAAAAAAAATAATTTCTATAGTTTTTATAGTTGTTATAGGTGTGTTTTTTTATCGGCAACAACAACTTGATGGAATTTGTGATATGAACTATGAAAGAGATTTTTCTGCCATTGAAAATCTTTTTCATAAAGGTGATAACTGGTACTGGATGATTAGTGATTATAGTAGAAAAGTTGGTTTTTCTTTAGAATTTATGCTAAAAAATAAAACGTCATCTCAACATTTAAAATTGCATGATCTTATAACAAAAGTTTTATATGTAGAGGGTAAGTTAGCTGGTTTCATAGGTTATTATCCAAAATCACCTTATACATGGCAGTTTTTGTTTTTATTAGTAGATCAAGATTTTAGAGGTAAGGGCTTTGCAAAGCAATTACTAAAATATGCAGTAGATGACATGGTACATCGTGGTGCTATTAAGATTGACTTAGTAACACGTGTTGATAATGCAAGGTCTCAAGGGCTATATCAAAAATTTGGGTTTAAAAAAACTGGGGAAACAGAAGAACATGTCCTTATGGCATGGAGAAAAGATCAGGGGTAAGTAACAAATAAAAAATTGTTGCTTATAAAATAAAGAAGTAATTTAAGAGGATTTAGAATATGAAAAAAAAGTTTTTATCTGTAGTTGCTGCTTTTTGCATAGGTTATTGGCACCAAACAGATGCTGAAGCAGTCTCAATTGTTGTTCCTAAGCAATGCTTAGTTGAAAAAGCGTCACTTGTTTTGTATATGTTAGATGATTTAGGGCAGCCATGTGTTGGAACATGTCGCTTAAGCGAAACGTTTGAACAAAAAACTATTTTACAAAAAGATCTACAGATACAATTTCAAGATTGTATTGATAAAGTTTCTAATTCAATTGATGTGACTCACACTTCAAAACCTAAAGAACACGAAGTTCTTTTGCACATTGAATTTCAAGAAGATATGAAGGTAATGCGTGTTTTAATTGTTAAAGATACATTGCTAGCAGATAATCCATTTGATGTTTTATCTATACCTGTAAATAATGTTGATATGCCAACAATCCAAGAAGAGGATGAATTCGATCATTTATCTGATTTAGTAGTTGATATTGATCCTGTTAAAATAAAAAAATCAGCTATGAAATATCAACCTCAATCATTACACCAATATGCGCTGTATGCAAAAATTTATGTAATGATGCAATATAAATATGTAAAACGTAAATTTCAAAATTTAGCGCAATGGTTAAACATAAAGAAATAACAAAAGTTGATGCTAAACATCAGTTTGCATTTTATTTAGAAGATATTACAAACTTTATAAATTCTTTAAAGTTGGTAACATTGCGTAATAAAGATTTGCATCATAGGTTATCTCGAGTTGTTAAATTAGCGGCAGGGGATACTTTTATTTTATTTAATACTGTATCTCATGTCGTATGTGAATTGTTAGAGTATACAAAGCAAGAAGTAATAATTCGTATAGTTGCAGTTAAAAATAATACAATAATTACACCACAAATTGTATATATGTTGCCGCTGTTAAAAAAAGAAGCTTTGCAAGATGCAGTCTATTCTTTAACAGAAATAGGTGTTAACGTTATCCAGTTAGTTGTTACTCAAAAATCTCGACAATCTATTACTAGTAAAGAATTTGAACGTTTGAAAAAAACAATTATTTCTGCAGCTGAACAGTCTAAAAATTACGTATTTCCTGATTTGCAAGAAGCAGTAACACTATCTTTGTATGTTTCAAACATTGCAAAAAACAGCAACAAAATATTATTTGATGTCGATGGAACATCTTTTTTTACATTGCGTAGCGAATTGCAAAATAAAGATTGTTGTTTAATGGTTGGTCCTGAAGGTGGTTTAGTAAAAGATGAAATAGATTTACTCAAAAAAAATAATTTTAAACTTTGTCTTTTAACACCAACAGTTTTACGTGCTGTACAAGCAGTTGCAGTAAGTTCTGCACTATGTCGATTACAATAATATTTACTTTATTGCGGGACTTTGTAAATATCTTGGCATCAGGTATGAAGGTTCAGTTTGTTTTTGTTGTAATTGATTATATGTGTACTCAGCTAAAGATTCTATAGAGCTGAATAAAGGCGCTTCCTGAGGGAAAATAATATTTTTTGTTTCAGCTAATAATTGTTGTTGGTACATTTTTGCACCGTTTCCTAACAAGGTTAGAGATTCTTTTTGAGAGTTTATTTTTTGTATAAGGTCTTCAATGGAGCAGTAGCCATGTTCATTACTATAACTTGTCTTAAAAGCATAAAACACATGTTTTGCAAATGCATTAAGTATTGCAAGAGAAGGTTGTGTTTGTTTAGCAAGTAATAAGTCTAGAGCAGAAGCACTAATAAGAGGTGTTTTAGTAACGAAGTGAATGCCATTTACTGTAGTAATAAGAGCTCTTAGTGTGTTGTAAGGACCAGGTCCTGTATTTACGGCAATGCATGAAAGATCTTGTAAAGAGACATTTTGTTTTTTGAGTAAATTATCGATATGTGGAATTGTAAGTTTGACAGCTTGAACTTTATTTTCTTGGATAGTATGTTCAACTTTTCCTTTACTACATAGAGCTATTTCAATGTGTTCGTATGGATATTGTAGAATAAGGTAATATTTCATAAAGTTTATTTTTTCCGAGGTTTTTGTTGTTGTAAATACATTCCAAAATAATCATACTCAAGAACTTTTTCTTTCTTAAGCGTAATTTTGCCACAATTGAGGCACTTCCAGCCTTCAAAATTCAAAAAATGATCAAAGAAAGACTGTTGAACCATCAAGCCCGAACACTTTCTGCACTGCATTTCATTTCTCCATTTTAAAACCTTAATAATTATATGTTAAAATAGAAATTGAAGTAAAGTCAAGAATTTGATTATGTTAAGAATTGTAAATAAGTTTCTAATATTAAAGCAGCTGCAATTGCATGTTCTTTTGTGCTGTCAGTTTTTGAATGAGACCTTTGTATATTTTTAGCGTGTTTGCTTGATAGTCGTTCGTCCCACAAAATATATTTTTTATCAGGAAATTTTTCTTGAATAGTTTCTTTTTGTAAAAGAATTTTTTGGGTTTGTTGGCTTTCTTTTCCTCTCATTGTTCGTGGGTACCCTATAACAATAGTATCAATGCTTTCTTTTGTAAAAAGATCAGTAAGAAATGAAAATAAATTTTCAGTTTTAATTGTTGTATATGGGGTAGCAATTATCTTTAAAGGATCACTTAATGCGGTGCCAATCCAAGCATCTCCTAAATCAAGAGCTAGTACTTTCATAATAGGTCTTTCTTTGTTCGTTATTTTTTTTGAATTTGCTATAATTTTCGTATATTTGCTTACTGATAGCAAGAAAATATTTTATCGTTAGGAACATTATGTGGTTAAATGTGTGTATGCAGCATCTTGCTCAAAAAATTTGGAGCTTACCATTTTTATTATTTGTCTTTGGAGTTGCTGTTTATATTACATGGCAATTACGTTTTGTGCAATTTCGATATTTTTTTAAGTCTATTGCATTAATGTTCTCTTCTTCTGAAAAGTTACATCAAACAACAAAGGTGCATGAATTGTCACCGTTGCAAGCTTTTATTAATACACTAGGATCAAACATTGGTAATGGGAGTCTAGCTGGTATCGCTGTTGCTATATACGTAGGTGGTCCTGGTTCTATAATTTGGCTACTTGTTTTGGCAACGGTTTCAGCTTCTTTACGTTATTCGGAAGTTTTTTTAGGCACATATGTTATTGATAAATTTCGAGTTAAGTCTGCTCGTGGTGGTCCAGTCGTATACATGAGTTTGTTACCTGGTGGTACGATATGGTCTTATGTTTTTACAGTATTATCTTTAGCATTTATGTTTTCGGCAGGTAGCCTTGCTCAATCGCATGCAGTTGGATCTGCAGTGTATAAACTGCTAGGTGTTAATCAAGTTATTACAGGGTTATTTATTTTCGGTTTTATAACATATGTTTTTTTAGGAGGCGCTCAACGTATAGTTGCTATATTAGATAAATTAGTTCCTTTAAAAGTAGGCTTGTTTTTAGTTTCATCTATTATCGTTTTACTGTATCACTATCAAAATATTCCGTATGCTTTACATATTATGTTTGCATCTGCATGTGATACAAAGTCTATACTTGGTGGAAGTTTTGCATTTGGATTGCAACATATCGTAAGTATCGGTTTTCAACAAAGTGTTTTTGCGAGTGAAGCTGGGCTTGGTACATCTGCTATTGCTTTTGGTTCAACACAAGGAGGTCAGCCTGTACAAAGTGGTATATTAGCAATGCTTGGCGTTTTTATTAATATACATGTCATTTGTTTTTTAACAGCGTTGTGCTTGCTTGTCAGTGGTGTATGGAGTGGGGGAGAAACAAGTTCAGCAATGATTATAGCTGCATATGAAACAGTATTTGGATATTTTGGAGGTTGGATTGTTTTATTGTTAGTTATAAATTTTGCTATGAGTGTTTTAATTGCATGTGCTTATAATGGTAAATGTTGTTGGGATTTTTTATTTTCAGGCAAGTTTTCATATATATTTCCATTGTTTTATTGTGTACTTGCTTTTTGTGGTGCATGGATGAATGTTTCTTTGGTTTGGAATATTACCAGCATTGTTAATGCAATTTTATTATTAATAAACTTATTAGGCTTACTGTGGTCAATGAAAATAATTAAATCAGAATTGCAGCTTTATAGCTCTAAAGTTGGATAATTATGTCTTATATTACATTAGGATCTGTGTATCCTGTTACATCTCATACAGATTTTGTTGGACCAGGTACAACATTTGTTGCTATTTCAGGTAATAAAGTAGATGGTTTATCTTTTGTTCCATTGGCTTTGCAAAAAGGTGCAACAACAATAGTTGTACAACAAGAAGTAGAGTTAAGTAATACGTTACAAAAAATGATTAAAGAATATGAAGCAAAGATTGTATACGTCTTAAACTGTCGTAAAGCATTAGCTGAAATGTCTGCACAAGCTTTAGGTTATCCTGCAAAAAAACTAAAAATTATTGGAGTAACTGGAACCAAAGGTAAAACTTCAACATCTTATATGTTGTATCATATGTTATCAGATTTGGGTAAGAAGGTAGCATTGAGTAGTACAATAGAAAAGTTAATTGAAAAAGATTTAGTTAAAATTTCTTTAACAACACCTCTTCCTGATCAATTACATATGTTTTTGGATTTATGTGTTAAGCGTGATATAGAATATGTGGTGTTAGAAGTATCTGCTCAAGCATTAAGCTTGCATAGAGTTGATGGTATTGAATTTGAGGCAGGTATATTTACAAATTTTTCATTGGAGCATTTAGAATTTTTTAAAGACTTGCAAGAGTATTTTTTAGCTAAAGCCTCATTAGTAGATTACATAAAAAAGCATCAACATATGTTTGTCAATATCGATGACAAATATGGTGTTGAATTAAAAAATATGTATCCAGATTGTTCGACATTTTCTTTAGAAAATAAATCTGCAAATGTATATGGTTACCCACATTTTAATCGAGATAGTATGGGGATACACGTTAAAATAGATAAGCAAACATTTTTCTTTCAAGCACCTTTGTTAGGTAGATTTAATGCATATAATATGATTGCTGCTGTAAGTGTTTTGCAGGTTTTAGGAATAAATTTACAGAAAATGAAAACAAGCATGATGTCATTGCAAAGGATTCCAGGTCGAATGGAACAATATGCGTTACAAAATGGATCAAGATGTTTTATAGATTATGCTCATAATCCGTCTTCATTTGAAGCTGTGTTATCTACTTTGCGTATGATGACATCAGATTTAATAGTAGTATTTGGTGCAGGTGGTTGTCGAGATAAACATAAAAGACCGTTAATGGGGGCTGTTGCTCAACGTTATGGTAATACAATAATTTTAACTTCTGATAATCCTCGAGATGAAGATCCTGAAGATATTGTATGTGATATTCAACGGGGTTTTATTCAAACAGATTCATGTCAAATTTATAAAGAATTAAACAGAACAAAAGCCATTGAAAAAGCTTATAGTATTTCAGGAAAGCAGAGTATTATTGCTATTTTGGGTAAAGGCCCTGATGAGTATCAAATAGTTGGAGACTTAACTTTTCCGTTTAAAGAACGATCAATTATTAAAAAATTTATGCAGGAAGATTTGTGAGAAAAATTATTGATATAACTATCAACGATAATAGTGTGATATAACATGGCTCAACAAATACAAGAATTTCAAAAAAAAATTTATAATTATTACAATACTCACAAGCGTAACTTTGATTGGCGCTCTGATATAACTTCTTATAAAATAGTTGTTTCTGAAGTTATGTTACAGCAAACACAAACAAAACGTGTTATTCAAAAGTTTCGTCAATGGTTACAAACGTTTCCAGATTTTGAATCTTTAGCACAAGCAACAACGCAGGAAGTTTTACGCTGTTGGCAGGGATTAGGGTATAATCGTCGTGGTTTAGCGTTACAGGAATTTGCTCAGAGAATAGTACAAGAGTTTGACGGTGTTGTCCCTGATAATCCAGAAGTCTTGCAAACTTTCAAAAGCATTGGACCTAATACTGCAGGTTCTATTTGTGCATTTGCCTTTAATAAACCAGTTGTCTTTATTGAAACCAATATTAGAACAGTTTTTATTCATGAATTTTTCAAAGAACAAACAAATATTGATGATAAACAGTTATTGCCTTTGATTGAGCAGGCGGTAGATCGCGATAATCCTCGAGAATGGTATTATGCTCTTATGGATTATGGTGTATACTTAAAAACAGTAGTGAAGGTTTCTAATGCAGCGAGTAAGCACTATACAAAGCAATCTAAGTTTGTTGGATCAGCACGTCAAATGCGTGGTGTTATTGTTAAAATTTTAAGCAGAGTTAATCAAATATCACGCGAAGAGTTATGTGAGCTCGTGTCTGTAGAGTTGCCAAACAACACTCATGATGTTGAACAAGTTGTAACGAGTTTAGCTGCAGATGGATTTTTAAAAGCAAAAAATGAATATATTCAATTAGTTTAGGGGTTGTCATGTTAAAATATATAATGTCTATTTTGTTATGTTTTGGCGCGTCTCATATACATTCATTTTCGTATATGAATGGGAAAGATATTTCTTTACGAACTATTATAACGGGAGCTTGTTATGCTAATCTTGATTATAATATTTTGAATTCTGGAGATGGTCATCTGAGTGAACATAAAAGATATTTTGGCATGCATAATTTTAGTGTGCAAATTGATGGTTATGAAACAGTTCATTTGATTAAAGATGATGTATGTCAATATCCAGCATTGTTTACTTTATTAGGGAATATTTTACCACAAAGTTTTTTTGTAACTCAAAGATGGGCTTGCGTTAAATGGTTTTTACCTTTGTCGTTTGGTTTTAAAATTAAAAATAATCAGTTGATTGTATATTCAAGTATTTCTCGCTATAGCTTGTTAGCTCCATTTTTAACAACAGAGAAAATAAATCTTGTTAAAACAAATAGTAAAAATCAATGTGTTGATTCAAGAGATACAAAGTTTGTTATATCTTTAAATGGACGCACAGTTGTTGTTGGGGAAGAAGAAGTTTTGAAAATTTATAGTTCTTCTGGACAATGGGTATTAGATAAGTGTTTTTCTGCTATGACTTATGGCTCTATATTTACAGTGGTTTGCGCAGTAGTTGGGTATCAATTAGTTCAACATTAAAATTATCATGTTAAATATTAAATTTTGTTTTTAGGGAAAGCAAATATAGGGAAAGCAAATATTATGATGTTTCGAAATATAGTTATAGTTTTTTTATTAGTTAGTTGTTGTGATATTCTTCATGGTTCTTTTTCGGAAGATCAAACAAATAGATTGTTAAATTTTTTTCAGGAAAGACTGCAAAATTATCAAAACGCAGAAGAAGAAAGTGGTATGACTGTACTGCAGTCATATTTTTATTATAGAAGCAGAAAAGAGTTAGATAAGGGTGATTGGTATCAACTGAATGATCAAGAAAGCTTATGTGTACTTCGTCAACAAGATCCCAACGCGCAAATTTTTAAAGCTCATAGATTAAAGATAAAGCATAATTTTTTGCAACAAGGAACAGGTTTGCCGCAATATTGCGAAGAGAATAATATTGGAGTAGATGCGAAAAATGGACATGATAGATTGATTTGTGGCAGGAAGATACAGTTGCAAGATAGATGTTATTTAGATAGTTTGTTGCATAACAAAGTTGAAAATGTTTGGATATATACGCGTCAAATATATGCAAATAAAGGTTATATGGTAAAACGACATGTTGATACTAATGATACTGTAGTTAGTAAAAATGAAAGCTCTTTTTAAAATAATTGTATAAGATTTTTGGTTCGCTATGCTTACTATAAGTGTAGCGAATTTTTATTTGGAATATTATGAGTGAAAAAGTAGCAAAGAAATCATTGTTTTTAGTAGATGGTTCATCGTTTTTATATCGTGCTTACTATGGATTGAGACCACTACATACGAGTAAAGGTATGGCTATTCATGCTGTGTATGGTTTTTGTCGTATGATTAAAAAATTACTAGATACATATGATGTTGGTCATATCGTATTGGTATGGGATAGTAAAGGTAAAAGCGATCGTCATGAAATATATCCTGAATATAAGCAAACTCGTGATAAAGCACCAAGTGATATTTTTGAGCAAAAAGAATATATTCAAGAGTTTGCAGATCTTATTGAAATGGAGCAATTGAGTAAGTCTGGTGCAGAAGCAGATGATTTGATGTATTCATTAGCAAAAAAAGCTAATAAATCTAAGTATCAAGCAATTATTGTGTCTTCTGATAAAGATATGCGTCAGGCTATTACAGATAATATTATAACTCTTGATCCATTCAAAGATTCATTTATGGATGTTGCAGGATTTCAAGAACGATATGGTTTTGAAGTTTCAAAATTGCCATTTTATTTTGCGCTACTTGGCGATGCTTCTGATAATATTCCTGGTGTTAAAGGGGTAGGAAAAAAAGGAGCAAAAGATTTAGTACAGCAATTTGATAGTTTACAAGACTTGTATGATAATATTGATCAAGTTGAAAAAGAACGTACTAAAAAGTTATTATTAGAAAGCAAAGAAAATGCATTTTTAAGTGAAAAGTTATTTTTACTTAAAGAATATGACGTAGCAACTAAATTGTCAGATGTTGTATTTGATGAAAAAAATTGGCAAAAAGCATTACCTCTGTTTCAAAAATTAGAATTTAAAAGTCTTATTAAAGATATAGAAAAAAATTATGATTCTGGTGCATCAAAAGTAGAAAAGCCAAAAGGTAAAGCTTTACATGAGTTATACAATTTTATTTTGGTTGATACGCAAGAGCTTCTTGATCAATTATGTGAACAATTAAAAGAAAAAAAAGAGTTTGCTTTTGATACAGAGACAACAGGCCTGGATCCTATGAGTGCGCGATTGGTTGGGATGTCGATTTGTTTTAAGGAAGGTGAAGCTTACTATATTCCATGTGATCATCAAGTTGAAAATCAGCAAACATTATTTGACACACAAGAAAAATCATTACAACAATTATCTAAAAAAAATGTTTTTACTTACCTAAAACCTATCTTAGAAAATCAATCTGTAAAAAAATATTTACATAATGCAAAATATGATCAACTTGTTTTGCTGCAAGAAGGAATAGATCTGCAAGGTGTCTTGATTGATACTATGATAGCTGCAAGCTTATTGTCTCAAGAATGGGAGAAAAAAGGCTTAAAAGAATTATCGATACAGCATTTTGACGAAGAGATGTTGTCGTATCAAAGTATAGTTAAAAAACATAAAGCTAAAGATTTTTCTTATGTTCCACTACAAGAAGCTACATGGTATGCTGCAGCAGACGCTCATCAAACATGGAAATTAGCGATGTTATATACCAAAGAGCTGCAAGAGCAAGATCAGGAAAAATTATTTTATGATATAGAGCTACCTGTTAATGATGTGCTTGTTGCTATGCAGCAAGAGGGTATTTACTGTGACTCTGTAGTGTTAGATAATTTAGATAAACAAATATCGCAGGATTTAAATAAAATTGAAACAGAGATTCATGATTTGGTAGGTCATGCAGTTAACTTGAACTCTCCTAAACAAGTAAAAGAATTGTTGTTTGATGAGTTAGGGCTGACCCCAGGTAAAAAAAGTGCTAAAGGTAAAACGTATTCAACTGATGCACAAGTGTTAAAGAGGTTGACTCATGAACATCCTGTACCTGGTATGATCTTAAAGTATCGCGAATTATTTAAGTTGAAAAGCACGTATGTTGAAGCCTTGCCAACTTATATTAATAAAAAAACGAACCGAATTCATACTTCATGGAATCAAACACTTGTTGCAACTGGTCGATTATCTAGCTCGAATCCTAATTTGCAAAACATTCCTAAAGACACAAAAGAATATGGCACAGATGTGCGTTCAGCTTTTAAGCCTAAAAAAGGCTGGAGTTTTATATCTGCTGATTATTCTCAGATAGAGCTTCGTATTTTAGCTCATTTTTCGCAAGACAAAAATTTAGTGGATGCTTTTTTGCATGATAAAGATATACATACACAAACAGCAGCAAAATTATTTGATGTAAAAGATCAAGATGTTACAGATGACCAAAGATCGATTGGTAAGCGAATTAATTTTAGTATTTTATATGGATTAACTCCATATGGATTATCTCGTGATATGGGAATTTCTTTTGCAGAAGCTAAAAAATATATAGAAGTGTACTTTGAACAGTATCCGGGGGTGCAAAAGTGGATGGAAGAAGTTGTAGAGAAAACAAAAGCAAATGGTTATACAGAAACATTGTTTGGACGTAGAAGATATGTTTCTGGTATACACGAAAGAAACAAAACTTTGTATGAGCTTGCGCGACGCATAGCGATTAATACACCAGCTCAAGGTACAGCTGCTGAAATTACAAAACTAGGTATGATTATCTTTTATAAAGCGTTAGACAAGAGTAACTTGCAGGGTAAAATTTTATTACAAATTCATGATGAATTATTAGTATCTTGCCCAGATGACGAGTTAGAAGAAACTCAAAAGTTACTAAAAAAATCACTTGAATCAGCTGTTTCTTGGAAAATACCATTGCTAGTTTCTACAAAAACTGGTAAAAATTGGCGAAGTGTTACAAAATAAAAGCACGTACATGTGTGGTAAAAAAGGATGAATATGAAAAATATAATATGTAAAACAGTTTATATTGTGTTAAGTTGCATAACTTGCATGTCTTTTGCAGATGTAGAACGAACAAATATACTAAGCTTTACATTGCCGACAGCATCAGTTCATGGGGTAAAAAAAATAGTTAACAACACAAAAAAAGCTATGTCGTTAAAATGGCACGTGTATGATAGGCAAGCAGATAAGTTTCATGCTCAAGAGCCTTTGGTTAAACCGAAGAGTTCGTGTGTTATCGATTTGACAGCTGCTAAAAATTATTTACAACAAAAATCTGATAAAACACCAAAGTTTTATGAAGTTTCTTTATCTATTGGTATTGTACCAAAACCACCACTAAAGCCTCGAGTAGGTATGGTTTATCGAGGGCTAAAGCAGTTAGAATCCGGGATATATATTTCCAGAAAAGACTTTCTAAATAATGATGTGTTTGAATTAAGACAAACATCCCAAGGTAAAATTTTTTATAAGCCAGAAGAGCATAAAAAGAAGGCTCTCTAAAGTTGACATTTTGAGCAAATAGGTGCAATATATAAGTATAAAAAGACTTAAAAATCTATAATTCTAATAGGTAAATTTTAATTAAATTCTAACAATCAAGGAATACGTATGGCAACCAGTAAATCCGGTGGTTCAACGTCGAACGGCCGGGATAGTCAAAGTAAAAGACTTGGAGTTAAGTGTTTTGGTGGAGAAGCGGTAAATTGTGGTCAAATTATTATCAGACAACGAGGAACAAAGTACCATCCAGGTAAACTAGTAGGTCGTGGTAAAGATGACACGTTATTTGCTCTTTCTTCAGGAGTCGTTAAGTTTCATCGTGGTGTAAAAAACAGACAATACGTATCTGTTATTTCATCAGCTGAATAATAACGTTTAGCAAGACAACGTTCTTACAAAATTTATATTTTTTAGTTAGAAAGAGAGAGAGACATGTACTCATATAATTTTCTCAAGTATCGAGTTCCAAGCGCATTGTTTTCGCTTGTTATTATTGTAGCGGGTGTTGCAGGTTATGTACTAAAAGGTGGCTTTAGATTCAGCGTTGATTTTACTGGTGGAACAGAAGTTCGTATCCGTTTTGATAAACCTGAAAAAACTGCAGATATTAAAGCTTTGGTGCACGATGAGTGGAATGGGACAGTCTATAATGTTTTAGGGGCAGATGAAATTATTGTTCGCGTTCAAGATTCAATTGACAAAGTCAAAGAGTTAGAACAAAAAGTTCTTGAAACTGTAAATAAAGCTGATGAATCTAATAAGGGTTCTGTTATTCAGATTAATAGTATTAGTAATTCAGTTGGTGAAAGTTTATGGGCAAAACTTTTAAGGGCAATTATCATATCATTAGCATTGTTAATGCTTTACATTACTTTTAGTTTTCAATTTGCTTTTGCTATGGGAGCTGTAGTAGCGATTGCGCATGATGCATTAGTAATTTTATCTTGGTTTGTTTTACTAGAAAAAGAAATATCCATAGAGGTTATTGGTGCTATCTTAGCAACATTAGGTTATTCAATTAATGATACGATTATCATATTTTCTAAAATTCGTCAGAATTTAAAAAAAGAAAAAGGCAAGAAGTTGTATGATGTTGTAAATTTAAGTCTTAATCAAACACTTCGTAGAACGATTTTGACATCATTTGCAACAGCATTAGTTGTTTTGTCTCAATTTGTATTTGGCGGACCAACTATTAGAGATCTTTCTTTTGCATTGTTATTGGGGATTGTGTTTGGAACATTTTCTTCGATTTATATTGCAAGTCCAGTTATGATGCTCTTTACAAAAAAAAATAAGTAAGACTAAAAACATAAGCACATGTCGTGCTGTTGGTTCATTTTTAACATATGGAGAATCATTTGCAAAAGCCAAAAGATAACAAAGGCCAAAGTTCTGGTTCTGAAAAAAAGACTTCAGAAAATAAAAGCCAAAAATCGTCTCAGTCTGGAAAGCAACAGTCAACAAAGTCTCATGCTTCAAAAAAACGCATAACCAATCTTTTGACAATAAAAGAAACAGAGTTAAAAGAAATGCAGGTAGCTGAATTGAATTATGTTGCAAAGCGATTAGGGATAATTGGAGCAAGCCTTTTAACAAAAGATAATTTAGTTAAATCTATATTAGAAGCTCAAAAGCATCCAAAAGAAGAACTTTGTGTTTCTGGTACGCTAGAACGGTTACCAGATGGTTTTGGTTTTTTGCGATTTGGTCAATATGACTATGTTTCGGGTCCGGATGATGTTTATGTTTCTCCCTCATTAATTAGAAGATTCAACTTAAGAACTGGTGATCAGGTATATGGTTGTATACGTAAGCCTAAAGAAGGCGAAAAATATTTTGCGTTACAAACAGTAGAAAAAGTTAATAATGAAGAATTAGATAAAACATCTTCGAGAATGAATTTTGATCGGTTAACACCGCTTCATCCTGATGATCGTTTTAATTTAGAAACAAATCCTACATATGTTTCGACACGTATTATGAATGTGTTTACTCCGATTGGTAAGGGACAACGTGGTTTAATTGTTGCTCCTCCTAAGGTTGGTAAAACAATGTTATTAAAAGAAATAGCATTAAGTTTATTAAAATCTCAAAAAGATGTTCATATGATTGTTTTATTAGTAGATGAACGTCCTGAAGAGGTTTCTGATATGAAGCGAACTATTAAGGGTGAAAACGTAGAAATTGTTAGTTCGACTTTTGACGAAGCAGCAGAGCGTCATGTACAGGTTGCAGAAATTGTACTAGAAAAAGCTAAGCGATTAGTTGAGTATGGTAAAGATGTTGTAATATTACTTGATTCAATTACACGTCTTGCTCGAGCGTATAATACAACAGCTCCAACATCAGGTAAGGTTTTGACTGGTGGTATTGATGCTCACGCATTGCAACGTCCAAAAAGATTTTTTGGTGCAGCTCGTAAAACAGAAGAAGCTGGTTCATTAACAATTATAGCAACAGCAATGGTTGAAACAGGTTCTCGTATGGACGAAGTTATTTATGAAGAATTTAAAGGTACAGGTAACATGGAGCTTCACTTGACTCGTAAGCTTTCAAATAGAAGAACTTTCCCTGCTTTTGATATTCTTTCTTCAAGTACTCGACGTGATGATCTATTGTTAACAGAAGAAGAAGCAAACCAGGCATGGATTTTGCATAAATTATTATCAACAATGAATGTTGTTGAAGGTATGGAATTCTTGATTAATAAAATGAAAAAACATAAAACAAATGAAGAATTCTTTGAAAGTGTGAAAAAAGGTGCTAATGGTAGTTCTTCTGATTGATTTTGATTAATTTTAAAAAGCGATCTGCAATAAGCAGATCGCTTTTTTTTTTGTAAATATTAGGCAAAATATTTTATCAGTTTATATATGGTATTAATTTTTAAATTTTTCTTTTTTTACGTTGTTTTCTTAACAAGTTTGTATATGGTGTAATTTCTTCTTCTATTTCGTCTTCAATGAATACGTAAGGCACTTTGTTTTTTGTTTTATAGCTATTAGTTATCATATGATTATATGTTGTTTGAGAAAAAAAAGTGTTGGATGAAAGTGAAAAAATAATTAAAGCAACTTTTGGAATATATGTGTGCATATAAATACTCCTTTTCTAAAGAAACTTTGATTATAAAGATAATATTTTTATGATGAATTTGTAAAAATTATAAATGAATATAAAAATTATGAAAATATATTTTTATATAGTTCGTAACTTGCGAAGCATCCAGCAACTATAATGACAGCTTTGCTAAAATGACTAATTAGTCGTTTATGGGCATCGTTTTCTTCTCGTTCTAATAATAATTTTTGTTCCATATTTTCTTCTCTTTCTTTTTTTCTTNCGTTAAATGTTTGCTGTACTGGTTTGTTTCCTGAAGCAATGTTTTCTAAATCGCTTTTTGAAGCAGGTATAGTTGAAATTTTTGGACGTTTTTCAGTTTTGGATTTTAGCTTATTGTCAGTTAATGGATTGTTGTTCAAGCATGTCATTATACTTACAATAAAGAGAAGTTTATTGTTATTCATTGTTGTATCTTCTAAAGCTGTAAGCGCTTTGTTGTTGTTTTAAGTAATAATCTAATAATTGTAGATACTTTTGACAGCTGTTGCATGTTTTTGTTTTACATGGACAACTATTAATTGTTTTTTCTAAAGGTAATATTGCGTTATTTACATGTTGCAAGCTAGCGATGATGGTTGTGTTTTGAGCATATTGCAAAGAATTCTTTTGAAAAAAAGGGGGATAGCTTGATAGTATGTATTTATTTGGTAGTAAGAAAATTATATACAATAAAGTTTTATTCATAGTTATAAAATTGATAAATTTTGATCTGAAAATTGTTGTTGTTGTGATTTATAATGACCAACAAAAGCAATCATGCCTGCGTTGTCGGTACATAGTTTTGGAGAAGGGTAAAATAATTGAATATTTTCTTGGTCACACATATTAGTAAGGCGCTTTCGTAAATATTTATTACATGCAACGCCTCCTACAAAGCAAACAGCTTTAATATTAGGATATTGTATTAATGCAGCTTTAATTTTATTTTCAAAAATGTCTCCGATGCATACATGTAAAGAACTTGAAACTTTTTGTTGAAACTCTTTGTCATTATTTTTCAAAAAAGTTTTAGTTTTAAGATTGTAAGCATTTTGTTTTACCATACTATATAAGACAGCAGTTTTTAATCCTGAGAAGCTAAAGTTTAGATTTTTTAAACTGCCACGAGGATAATTGAAAAAATCTTTAAAGTCTTGCTGTTGAGCTAGTTTTTCAAGGACGGGGCCGCCTGGATAAGGCAAGTTCATTAATTTTGCTATTTTATCAAATGCTTCACCTGCCGCGTCATCAAGTGTGTATCCAATAATTTCATATGTACCGTAATCGTGCACTAAGTATAATGCGCTATGTCCTCCTGATACGGTTAGCGATAAAAAAGGAAATGGTACTTTGTGTTCAATGCAAGCAGAAAATACATGTCCTTCTAAATGATCAATGCCAATAATTTTTTTGTTACTTGCATAAGCAAGTGCTTTTGCATATGAAACGCCTATCATTAAAGAACCTGGTAGTCCTGGTTTGCTTGTCACTGCAATTGTATCGATATCGCTAAATGACATTTTTGCATTTTCTAAAGCTTGTTGAGTAACTATGGTAATTTTTTTCATGTGTTCGCGTGATGCAGCTTCTGGGACTACTCCACCATACTTTGCATGTTGTTCAATTTGAGAATAAATTTCATTTGAAAGCAAACCTTCTTTTGTTGTGTATACTGCTGCAGCTGTTTCATCGCAGGAGCTTTCGATGGCTAAAATTCTATTATTCATATACTTTTGTTTTTCGATTTTTTATCTTTTGTGTGAACTGTATTAATATCAATTGCTTTAAGTTGAGCAATAGTCATTGTTCTTAATAATTCTTGTTCCTGTACAGTTTGTTTTATTTTAATTGTTGGAATAATCCTCATAGTTTGATTATTATTCCAGCTATGTACTTGTAGACCTTCTATAAGTAAAGGATTAAATAAAAATATAATAGTGTTGTCAGGAATAATACCTTCTTTTAATTGTTTATTTGATAAATCCCATGAAAAACAGATAGATTTACTTTCTTCATGTGATGATCGTTGTGCTTTTAATTCATAACATTTATAAAAATTGTCTTGTAGTTGCAAGTGGTGAATAGTATTGTCATCTTGTGTTTGATAAGAAATATTATTAGAAATTAAAATATAAAGAGTTTGTGTATATTGAGATTCTAAAAATGAAAACTCAGCAGAAAGTTTACTTTGGTTCCATTCGTTGTTTAATTTTTTACCTTTATAGTAAATACAAAAATCGGTATTATTGATGTTAGCCGGGAATTCAATAGTTCCGATAAATAATTTTGTTGGCTCTTCACAAGAGAATGTTAATTGTATTGTGCATAGTAGCATTGTATATAAAAAACTTTTCATAGAGAACTCCATTACAACATGAAGATAACGATTTTTTATTATTTGTATTATGATATACTAAATGCAAAAATTGTTCAAAAATTCAAAATATGAAAATAGCGTATGAAGATTATAGTTCAAAATAAAAAAGCTGTATTTGATTATGATATTTCACAAAAAATTGAAGCAGGTATTGTTTTAACTGGTGATGAAGTCAAGTCATTACGTGCTAAGCGTGGATCTCTTAATGGATCTTATGCTGTAGTAAAAGATGGCGAATTGTATCTGCTTAATTGTAACATACCTGTTTATTCTCATGCTTATCAGAAGAATGAAGATGCTGCTACTCGTAGTCGTAAATTACTTCTTCATCGTCGAGAATTAAATAAAATAATAGGTCAAATTGCTGAAAAAGGTATGACAATTGTGCCATTAAAAATTTATTTTAATGCAAAAAATCTTGCTAAGGTTGAACTTGGTATTGGTCGTCATCGTAAAGCAACAGGTAAAAAACAATTGTTAAAAGAACGTGATATCAAACGTGACACACAAAGAGAGTTAAAAAAATATCGCTAGGTATTGATTTTGTATTATCTTGATCAAGACAAGGTCGCTTTCAAATTCTTTACAAAAATCCTGTTTGCAGGTATTATTTTCATATAATTCCGTTAAAAATATTTATATTTTTCTAAACAAGAAGGTGACAATTTATGTCAATTGATATGCTGTATATGTTATTAGCAAGTGCAGGAGTACTTGGGTTGGCTGTCATGGGGTTTTTGTATAATAGAATTACATCAATAAAAGTTACTGATGTAAAAGCTGATAAAATAGCATCTCATATACGTTTAGGTGCAATGACCTTCTTAGCAGAAGAATATAAAATTATTGTATCTGTAGCATTGTTAGTAGGTGCTTGTTTGTTTTATGTATCATCTAGCGTTGCTATAGCAGGAGCGTTTGTTATTGGTGCAACTTTATCTATGATTACTGGTTACTTAGGTATGAGAGCTGCTACTGATGCAAATGTACGCACGACAATGGCAGCAAAAGATCAAGGTGAATATGCTGCTTTATTAATAGCTTTTTTTGGTGGTGGCATTATGGGTTTTGCTGTTGCTAGTTTTGGATTATTAGCTTTAACAGCCTTGTTTTATTTGTTTGCTCAACATGCAAGCTTCACTCAGATTATTACAGCATTTGCAGCTGGAACAAGTTTAGTAGCCTTCTTTGCTCGTGTCGGTGGTGGTATTTATACAAAATCAGCTGACGTTGGTGCAGATTTAGTAGGTAAAGTAGAGGCAGGTATTCCAGAAGATGATCCTCGTAATCCTGCTGTAATTGCAGATAACGTTGGTGACTGTGTAGGTGACACAGCTGGAATGGGAGCTGATATTTATGAGTCATATATTGGCGCTATGGTATCATGTGTTATTTTAGCGATCACTTCTAATTTGAGTTTCTCTTATATTACGCTTCCTTTAGTATGGGCAGGGCTTGGGTTAGTCGGTTCTGTATTTGGTATCGGTTTTGGTTTATTAATTAAACAATCTCCGGCGTCATTGTTGCGAAATGCAACATATGTAGCGATAGCAATTTTTCTAGTAGGTGCTTGGAAGTATATAGCGATGACAGGTATTTCTAATGCTTGTTTTATTGCTACAGTAATTGGTTGTGTTGCAGGCATTGTAATTGGTGGCGTTACAGAATATTACACAGGTGCAAAGCCAGTAGAAGATATTGCTGAAGCTTCTCAATCAGGTGCAGCAACTAATTTAATTCAAGGTTTATCGGTTGGTATGGAATCAACAGTGATACCTGTACTATTATTGAGCTTTGCTGTGTTAGGTGCTTTTCAATATGGTGGTGGCTTGTTTGGTATTGCGCTTGCTGCGGTAGCAATGTTGTCAACTGTTGGAATTACAATGACAGTAGATGCTTATGGTCCGATTGCAGATAATGCAGGTGGTATTGCAGAAATGGCAGGCTTTGGAAAATCTGTTAGAGATATTACTGATGGTCTTGATGCTTTAGGTAATACGACTGCTGCAATTGGTAAAGGATTTGCAATTGGTTCTGCTCTTATGACAGCTATTGCATTATTTAGTGCTTTTTCACAGGAAGCAAAACTTACTGCTATTAATGTTTTAGATCCTTATGTATTAACTGGTGTATTTATTGGTGGAATTATACCATTTTTAGTCTCTGCTTTGACAATGCGTTCAGTAGGTGATGCAGCAATGTTGATGGTGTTGGAAGTACGTCGTCAGTTTAAATCTATTAAAGGTTTAATGGAAGGTACAGCTGAGCCAAATTATGAACGTTGTATCTCTATTGCAACGAAAGCTTCATTGCGTCAAATGGTATTACCAGGAATTATAGCTGTAGTTGCTCCAGTGTTAGTTAAATATATGCTAGGAATTGAGGCTCTAGGTGGAATGCTAGTAGGGTCTACTGTTGTAGGTGTATTGTTAGCGTTGATGATGGCAAACGGAGGTGGAGCTTGGGATAATGCTAAAAAACTTATTGAAACAGGTAAGTTTGGTGGTAAAGGTTCAGAAGCTCATAAAGCTGCTGTTATTGGTGATACAGTTGGTGATCCATTCAAAGATACATCTGGTCCAGCTTTAAATATTTTAATTAAACTAATGTCAATTATTTCATTATTACTCGTATCGTAATTTATAATTAATTTAAAAAAATAAAAAAGAGTTTGCTGTTGTAAGCAGACTCTTTTTTTACAAAAAAAGTGAATTTTATGAAAAAAATAATATTTATTCTCACAATAATGTTGTTCAATGATCATTTGTTTTCTAGCGAATTACAAGAATATGTAGTTGGTTTTGGTCCTGGAGCACAATCATTTTATGTATTTGAAGAAGATGGTTATCAAAAAGGTTCTTACATTTACGATAGAAGACAAGAGGTAGATGCAATGTCTAGTATGACAATAACTGAGCCTTTTGTTGTGTATTATGATTATACTTGTATAGGTGATTATACATGCAAAGCTTTTGCTACCGTAGCGTTAATAAACCGTTATAAAGATGATAAAAAAATTAATTTAGGTTATTGTAGCAGCTCTGACTCAGATTATTCTGATTTAGAAGAAGAATTAAAAAAAACTGAAAAAAAAGCTGAAAGACTTAGAAAGAAATTACAGTTAAAAGAAGCAAGAGAATCAGGTAAAAGGCGAGATAGGGAAGATTAAATTTACTTTCTGGATAAGATTTTTAATAAAAAAGCTCGCTGAGGCAAAACAGCGAGCTTTTTTTGGAGAATATGAACTTAAATTATAAGCTTTTCAAAAATTCTTTAATTTTTGTATGTAATATATCTTTATTTGCTCCAAGTGTAACATGGTGTATTTTTTTATCTTTAATAAATAAAAAAGCCGGATATCCTGGTATTTTAAATTTATTATTAGTTTCACGTTTAACATGTTTATGAATGTTAAGAGCTGGTCCATTTGTTTTCATAAATTGTATTTTATTATATTTTTTGTTTTGTGCTAACTTTGTAAACTCAGGTTCTATCATATTGCAATGAGGGCAATGGTTCATAGAAGAAAATATAATGCTAGGTTTTTTTTGATCAAGAACTGACAAGAAATGGTCTTCTGTGTTTATGTTAGTTATTGATTTTTTTGTATTTTTTGCAAGGTTATTGTTAGTATATGTATGATTATGTAGCATAAAAAACATTAAAAAATTAACGTATAAAAAAGACTTGTTTTTTAGTATCATACCTACACCTCCATTTTTATTTTTCTACAAATATATTACCAATTACAAATTCTGATAGTCAATAATTTTTTATTTTTTTAATCAAGATTCGTTTCTATAAGAAACTTGACGCTTTTAAAGAAGTAGGTGACTGGCTTATTAAAAGCAATATTTATTTTTTCTTATGGAAATTTTTTTTTGTTTTTTTTGCGACAAAAAAGAAAGAAAGAATTTTTAAAAAAATTGCTTGATTAAGAGACTGAATTTGATAAAGTATCAAAATTAAAAATTAAAAAATAATATTTAAAGAGCTTTTTAAGCAATTCGCGTAGAGTAGTTGTAAAAAAAAAGAATATCTTTGATAAGATACGTCACTGAGTTTAAATGTTTCTATATGTAAATTTGGAGTTTGATGGTGAGTAATCAAAAAGTAGGTCTACTTGGACATCATCAGCAGGATTATATGACATTTCAAGTGCTGATAAAAGATGATAATCAAGAACGTATGTATACAGCACATGATATTCGTCAAATGTTGATTTCATGTATAGACGGTTATGAATCAACAGTTTCTGTTGATAATATTATGGTTCATGTTCAAAAAAATCTGTTTGATGGGATGACTCTTTTAGAATTAGAAAAAATTCTATATTTGTCAGTAGCTCCATTTATTGAATTAGATAATGCTTATAGTTTTATTGCAGCTCGATTACTACTTCGTCATGTTTATCATGAAGTAGTCGGTACATGGGCTGATAAACTTTCTATAGTAAAATATCAAAATGCTTTTGTGAGTGGCATTCGGTTAGGGGTTGAGCAAAATATTTTTGATCCAAAAATGCTTGATTTTGATTTAGATTTTTTAGCAAAGAACATAGATTTATCTTATGATTTGCTGTTTAAATATTTAGGTCTTCAAACATTGTCAACACGTTATTTAAAAAAATATAACAATGTTACTTTTGAGTTACCTCAAGCTTTTTGGATGCGTATAGCAATGGGTTTAGCGCTACATGAACAAGATAAAAATCAAAAAGCTGTAGAGTTTTATAAGGTTATTTCTCAATTGATGTTTGTACCGTCTACTCCAACATTGTTACATGCAGGATTAACAAGAGCTCAGTTAAGTTCTTGTTATTTAACTTTTATAGATGATGATTTAACTCACATTTTTAAATGTATAGGTGACAATGCTCAAATGTCTAAGTGGTCAGGTGGTGTTGCTAATGATTGGAGTTCTTTGAGAGCAACTGGTGCTACTATAAAATCTATTAGTATTCCAAGTCAGGGAACAATTCCTTTTTTAAAAGTAGCAAATGATACAACAGCTGCAATTAATCGAAGTGGTAGTCGTCGAGGAGCGGTTGTTGCGTATATGGAATGTTGGCACTATGATTTTGAGGAGTTTTTAGATTTGCGTCGCAATACTGGAGACGATAGAAGGCGTACTCATGATATGAATACTGCATCCTGGATTCCAGATTTGTTTATGAAGCGTGTTGATGCTGATCAAGATTGGACATTATTTTCACCCGAAGAAACTCCAGATTTACACGAAACATATGGACCAAAATTTGAAAAAATCTATGTTGCATACGAACAGCGAGCACAAGAAGGTAATATAAGATTATATAAAGTTGTACCTGCAAAACAATTATGGCGTAAAATGTTAACGAGACTTTTTGAAACAGGGCATCCTTGGATGACATTTAAAGACTCTTGTAATATTCGTTCTCCACAAGATCATGTTGGCGTTGTCCATTCATCTAATTTATGTACAGAAATAACATTAAATACTAGCCGTGAAGAAACTGCTGTTTGTAATTTAGGATCTATTAATTTGTCAAAATTTATAAAAGACAAACAAATTGACGAAGAATTGTTAGCTTCAACAGTTGCTACTGCAATGCGTATGCTTGATAACGTAATAGATATTAATTTTTATCCTACCAAAGAAGGCGATACTGCTAATAAGAAGCATAGACCAGTTGGTTTGGGAATTATGGGATTACAAGATGCATTATATCAGTTAAATGTAGCGTTTGATTCTCCACAAGCATTAGCATACTCAGATGAGATGACGGAATTAGTATCTTATTATGCTATTTTAGGATCATCAAAATTAGCAAAAGAAAGAGGTGCTTATAGTTCTTTTCAAGGTTCAAAGTGGCATAGAAATATTTTGCCTATGGACACGTTACAACTATTAGAAAAAGAACGAGGTTGTAAAATAGAACAGTTTGGTGTTGCAACGAAAGACTGGAAGCCTGTACGTGATCATATTCAAAAATATGGTATGAGAAATTCTAATACCATGGCTATTGCTCCAACCGCAACAATATCAAATATTTCAGGATGTCTACCTTGCATAGAACCTATTTATAAAAACTTATATGCAAAGTCTAATTCAAGTGGTGACTTTACGATCATTAATCCTTATTTGTTAGAAGATCTAAAGAAATTAGGTTTATGGAATGAACAAATGAGAGATAAACTAAAGTATTATGATGGAAGCATTCAGCAAATTGATAGTATCCCTCAACATATTAAAAACAAGTATAAAACTGCATTTGAACTTGATCCGTTTGTATTGATTCAAATGACTGCATCACGTGGTAAATGGATTGATCAAAGCCAGTCGCATAATGTATTTTTACAGGGTACTTCAGGTAAATTGCTTCATGAGCTGTATACTTATGCATGGAAATGTGGTTTAAAGACTACGTATTATCTTAGATCTTTAGGTGCAAGTCAGATAGAAAAATCTACGTTAGATGCAAAAAAGTATGGTTTTACACAAGTTCGTTCATATGAACAAAGTAAGGTTGTTCAGCAGTATGCTTTAGAGAGTAAAGAATCAGAATTTGAAGAAAATAATGAGATAAAAACAAAAGCTTGTGCTATTCTTGACCCAGATTGTGAGTCATGTCAGTAAAAAGGAATAATTATGTCAATTATCAGAGATAACAAAACAGATCCTAATAAAATTTTGCCAATGACTTATCTTTGGGCAAGAGAATATTATAAAAGCGGTGTTGCTAATAATTGGACACCTGAAGAAGTTTCTATGCAACGTGATGTTGAACAATGGAAGACACCAGATGCTGTTACTGATCATGAACGTAAATTAATTATGTTAAATTTAGGTTTTTTTTCAACAGCAGAATCTTTAACTGCAAACAATATCGTGTTAGCGCTGTATAGACATATTACTAATTCTGAATGTCGTCAGTATTTATTACGACAAGCCTTTGAAGAAGCAATTCATACTGATACGTTTATATATTGTTGTGATTCTTTAGGTTTAGATCCTGATGAAATTTACACTATGTATGAGCGTGTTGATATTATAAAAGAAAAAGATGATTTTGTAGTAAGTTTAACAAAGTCTATTTTTGATCCTCAATTTGAAATAGTTGATGATGCGACAACGCAGCAGTTTGTTAAAGACCTGATTGGTTATTATGTTATCATGGAAGGTATTTTCTTCTATGCCGGTTTTGCTATGATGTTGTCATTAAAGCGTCATAAAAAAATGGTCGGAATTGGTGAGCAGTTTGAATATATCATGCGAGATGAAAGTTTACACTTAGCATTCGGTTGCGACTTAATTACTACCATTATTAAAGAGTATCCTTCAATTTGGACTGATGCATTTAAGCAAGAGGTAGTAGGTTTAATAAAAAAAGCTGTAGAGCTAGAGATGGCATATGCAATTGAAGCATGTCCTAATGGATTATTAGGAATTACAAGCAAACAGTTTTGTGATTATGTACAACATATTGCTGATAGACGATTAGAGCGTTTAGGGTTAGAAAAAGTATACAATAAAGAAAATCCTTTTTTATGGATGTCTGAAGCAACAGATTTAAGTAAAGAAAAAAACTTTTTTGAAACACGAGTTACTGAATATCAATCAGGCGGTTCTCTTGATTGGGATTAAATAATTATTGATAAATACATGCTAAAGGAACTACCTTAATTGGTAGTTCCTTTATTGTTAGGAGTAAAGTAGTGAAACAAAATATTTTGATACTGAAATTACTATTATTTTTTAATGTGACACAAGCAAGTAATAATGATTTAATTACAGCTTTTAAGTTTGCTGCTCAGTTGCCATTATCTACTACGTCAGGACAAACAAAAAAAATTGATGATGAAGTACGCTTTTTGTTACATAAAGCACCTACCTTGATGGTAGGAGAATCTTCAAAAGAAAATCCTATTTTTATTGAAGTTCCTGTATTGCGACAAAACCTTGCTGGTTGGCCTGCAGGTGAATTAGTGAACGGTTTACAATGGAAAGATATTAAAGGTGGTCAAGATAGAGATAATTGTGGCTATCACGCATTAAAAAATACAATATTATTAATGAATGCATTTGCTTCAGGTGAAGCTCGATATATACATTATTTAGGTGATAGTACGATACACAAAGACATAGGAAAACAGATATTTTTTGCATGTATGGGAATATGGGCACCAATTATTTATAATTATCGCATAGGGTATGATTATGCTCAATTTGAGCAAGATGGTGTTTGTAATATAAATGGTAAAGAATTAGATTTGTTACATAGTAATTTATCGGATTTTGTTGCAAATTTATTTTCAGTATCAGCTCATTTTCCAAGTTTGCAGCAAGCTGTACAAGATTTGAGACAATTAAATACATTTCAAGATAGTATTCTGATTACAGAAGATGTACGTGATGTTGGCGTTGCAGCTCAATTACCTGTTAATGAATCTATGTTGCTTGCTATTCGCAATTTTGCTCAAAAGCAAAGTGGTATGCTTGGTGTTGTCTGGACTGCTGGCCGTGGAGGTCATTGGGTAAGCTTTGTAGTACACAAAACATCTGGAAACAATATTAAAATTTATTACATGAATTCAATACAGGGATATTTTAATAATTTTAATCAGGTTCGTGATCTATTTACTATGACTGTCTCAGATATAGATCAAAAAATATATCAAAATCAACAGCAACAAATGCGTGAAGATATAGTTAGAATGAAGCAACGTTTAGATGTGTTGCAAAATAAGTTAATACCAGGCAAAATATTTTATTCAGAGTATGTAGGATGTATCCAAAGAAATAATACTCCTATGAAAGATTTTTTTACAAAAGAGCAATTGTTAGAAGCAGGTTTTGCAGATGATGAGTATATTGATCACTATCTAGATGATGTTAATAATAACTGGCAGCAACATTTAAAACAAGAATATAATAAAGCTCAATTACTAGGGACAGGAAATTATTATCAAGCAAATATTGCAGCAAAAAAAGATGTAAAGTATGGATTTTGGATTAATACTACTGCTAAAAATGCTTTTGTTATTACTTTGACAGTGAATACTTGTATACAAGCGTTGCAAAAGTACAAAGATACAGATTCAGGGTTGTTAGTTGAGGACAAAGGAGAAGTGCTTATTATAAGACCTCAAGAAGCAATTCATACTGTATTTAATCAAATATTAGTGAGTTGGAAAGATTTTTCAGTATGGAGTGATAGTGTTAAACAAGAATTGAGCAACGTTATAGGTCGCGTACTTGATTACTTACAAGCACATCCAAATGTGTTTCATGCAATTGATTGGACGAAATTTGGAGATAGCGTTAACAATGAACATATTCCTGAAGGATTTACAAAAGTTATGGAAATTGTATTTAAGAAAATAGGGTCTGTTTCTAATTTTGATATTAAACGAGCTAAAACAAAAGTTGCTAATTTAATCAACAGTAAATTTTAACTTTGTTAATCGAATAGGCTTGATCAGAAGATTTGGATTATTGTTTAACGTTTGTAATTGCTTAAAACATCCATGTTTAGTCGTAATAAAAATTTTTGTAATATTTGTTTGTTGAGCAAGTTGTAGAGCTATTTTAGCCAGTTGTTTGCTTGGCTTATATAAATATAAAGTATCGATCGTTGGTGTACCTGTTTTTTTTATTAAGTTGGGTAAAACAGTATAGTCGATATGTGCATAATAATTTTGCTTTGAACAAAGACCCCCATTGTCAATTACATAGTTTTTTTGATTATATTGTATAGCATACATAGGTAAATCACGGAGTTTTGTTATGGTATTTTTTTTACAAAAATGTTGAAAGCCCATAATAACTAAACAGCATATAATTAATGTTATAATAGCATGGTTTCTTTTAGGGTTTACTTTTGAGTAAAAACCAACAATAAACAAAGCAATGCATATACTCAGAGTAATTGTATGTTCAGAAAAACCGATAAGCCAATTTGGATTTGCAAATGACAATAAATAGTGCCATACCTTTGTTATATAATTGATTATTGTTACAAGCCAAGAACAAGGTAGTTGTATTAGTGAACATAGAACAATAAGACATGAACACCATAAAAACATTACGAGAAGAGGAGTGAAAATCAGATTTGCAATTGGTGCCATGTATGATATTGCAAGGCCCCAATGAATAAGAACAGGTAATGATAAAAGAGATATAACAAGTTGCAGCTCTAAAAAAACTGCAAACCAATTATGTAGTTTTTGTAACATGATGTTGGTGTTGATCGAAAGCTAGGTAGAGATTTTTCCAAAACAGCTTACTTGATCCTTGAACTGGTAGTTGTAGTAAAGCTTGCTTTAAAAGTAAAATAATATCGATATAACCATGCAAATCTTGATGATTGCTACTTTCTTGAGCAGTTTGCTTTAGCTTTTTGTAAAAATGTTCAATTAACAGGTCAATGATTTCTTTAGTTGCTGTTTCTTTAATATTTTGTTTGTCGATTAGCTTTAAAAATTGGATTGGCTTATTAAATTTGTAAGTAATAAATGGTTCTAAAATATCATGATATACATGTTGTATTGATTGAGATTGCAGTGTTTTAGTAAAGCAGCGAGATTTTAAAGTAGGTAATAATTCTTGAGGTCTATCTGTTAGAAAAATAAAATGATATCCATGATGTGGCTCTTCGATAGTTTTGAGTAGTCTGTTACAACAAGTAGTTGTTAAGGCTTCTGCTTGGGTAAATATAAAAAACCTAAATTCTTGTGCATCAAGTGTAAATTGTACAGATTTAATCACTTCATCTATTTGGTCGATAGTGTAAGAAGTTTGAGGTTCTAACCAAGTTGTCCATGGATGTGTATATGTTTTAATTTGTGTACAAATAGTACATGTTTGACAGCTGTTATTTTTGCATAAAACGTTTTGTAAGCTTTGTACTGTTTGCTCTTGTGCTGTTGTATGATCACTGATCCACAGATGTGAACTGTGTTGTAGGATTTGATTGTATGACATAGTTTTTTTTATTATAAAAATTTTGGATAGCTTGTAATGCTTGCTGCATAATAGTTTTTGGATTTTCAAGAGCATCAATTACTATAACATTATCTCTGTTTTGAAATAATTTTTCAAATCCTTGTATAAGAATATGCATACGATCTTGGAATTCTTCTTCAAACTTTGTCATGATTCCTCGTATGTTTTTGATTCGATCAAGGGCTGTTTGTGTATCTAGTTTGAGATAAATAACTAAGTCTGGTTGCACTGACTCCATGCACCAATTATTAATTAAGCGAATCATTTCTAAATCTAATCCTTTTAAAAATCCTTGGTACGCAAGTGATGAATCAGACATGCGATCAGAAATAACAATCGTTCCTTTTTTTAGCTCCGGAATAACAAGGTCGTGAAAATGTTGAGCTCTATCTGCTCCAAATAATAAAAACTCTGCTTTTAAGCAAGTTGGAGCTGTACGATCTGTTAACATGCAACGAATTTTTTTACCTAATTTTGTAGCACCAGGTTCTTTGGTTGTAACTACTGGCAACTGTAAAGATTTTAATTGTTTTTGTAAGTTGTTAATCAGTGTTGTTTTTCCAGATCCGTCTATACCCTCTATGGCGCATAACAATCCATTATTTACAGCTTTCATACGTTTCCTTGTGTGCTTAAAATTAATCGTAACAGAGCACTTTATTGTAGTGTTGTTATCTAACCTTTTTTGTGAAAATTTTATTTTAGTGTAACAAAAAAAGAGTAAAAGATGAATTTCTTACATATTGCTTAGTAGTAAGTAAAAACGTATAGTGAATTATGTTAGACTTCAAATTATAATATGTACTACATTGTTTTTTATCAATTAGGGAATGGTTAAAAATGATAAAAAAAATATTTTTTTGTTTCGTGCTGTGTTTTCAAAATTATTATCTTTGTGGCAGTGATCCAATTAATGATTATGTATCAGAAGAACGTGATTCTAGATTAAATGAAGCATGTAATACGGTTATAAATATTTTTAATATGTGTACGCAAGATAGAGATGCTGCAAGTGTTGTTTCTTCTAGACAAGTTGTACCAGAATTAGAAACAAATAATAATAGTAGTGAGCAAGATAAACATTTAGAAGATTTAAAAAAGCATGCTTTAGCAAGTATGCGTCAAGAAGATATAACACCAATTTCGTCTTTTGGTCCAAGAGTGCGTGGTTATGTTGCTCGTCAGTTGAAACAAAATTATAAATGTGAGTTTTCAGATCAACTATTTGATTGTGTCTTGATACTGTTTGTTCAAAAACACGGTAATAATATTCAGAAAGTAAAACAATTATTAGAAAATGATGAATTGAGAATTGAAAAAATAGACGAAATTACTACAGTAGAAGAAAAAATTAAAAAACAAGTAATAAAGCATCAACAAGCGGTGCGTTTAGCTGCAACAGCTATGAGTGAGCAAGATAAAGCTTTAGGTTTACAACAAACGAACGAAACTTTACAAAAATTAAATGAATTAGGTTTTCAACGAGGGATTTTAGTTACTCAGTGTTATTCTAAGTGTAGTAAAAAAGAAGATAATGCACGTATAGGAGATCGAATTTATTGCGCATATGTTCAATTATTAGGATTATCTCAACAATTACCTGTTTCTATTGGTAGTAGTATTCAAACACCTGAGATATTTGCAAGATATGTAAACTGGATGAATGAATCACAACCAGATTTGTTTGATAAATATTTGTTATTTAACGCAACAGAACAAGATAATGATGATGGAGCATACGACCATGATTGTTGGGTTATGAATCAACGTATTGTTAACAGAACTCAAGCATTGTTGCCGCCTAATTTTGATCAAGCGATTTTAGCAGCACAGGTGCAATATGATCGTGAAGTTGAACAACGAACAAAAGATAAACAAAAAAGATTACAAGAATTACAATATGCTGAGGAAAGAAGATTACAACAAGCAGTATTAGATCGAGTTTTAGCTATAGAAAAAAAAGATCAAGAAAGACAAAAAGATCTCATCAATCGACAAAAAGCTGATGAATTTAGCACAAAGCGTCAATCTCAAAGAAATCGTTTTACATTAGATCAATTTTTTAAAGCTTGGAAAGATGTTTCTCAACAAGAAGATAGTTTAGCAAAAGTAGTACATGCAAATCGTCTTATTGCTCAGCAAACACATCAAGCAAAAGCACAAAGGAATCAATTTACGAGCAAAATAATAGAGCCTTTATCAGTAGCCTTATTACAAGAATCTCAGCATAAAATGAAGCAACAAAAAATTGCAGAGCAAGAACAAGTAGTTCGTCAACAACATCAAGAAAATCAACATAAACAACGTATTAAACGTAGAACGCAAAAAAGAGCATTGCAAGGTTTATGTGATACAAAGTGGCAGCGTTATGAATATCCAGATTTACGACAACGATTTTGGAAAAATTATTTTGATCAAAAGCATGAATCGTTGTGTCAAAAAATTAAAAATCGATCTCAAGGAATAAGCCAGCAAACAGAAGTCTTTAATGGCGATGTACCCATTGTGCAACCAATAATACATAATAATGCATTAACCCAAACAACGACAGATAAAATAATTTGTCTAGAAGCTGCAAAAGAGCAAAGTGCTATACATACTTCCAAGCAATTGCCTGTAGATACTTATGTTGCTAATCAAAAGAGTCAACACGTGTGTGTTAAAAGTGTAGATAAAACTATGCAAGGTTGGTGGAATACCGCGCAAGCAGGTTGTTCTTGTTCTGACTGTGCCTGGCTAAAAAAACTTAATACATCAGCTCAAACGTATTCACATCATCGTAGTTTATGGAACAAGTTTTTTGAACCAAATGGTTATAAAAAACATACAGGACGCTCTTTGCTGATAACGCATAGCCTATAGTTATATTATTTTGTTACAAGATAGTAAAAAAATAGAGCAACTGTTGCTATTTATGTTGTAACATAGGTATTCTTAAGGTATGAACTAATTAAGGGGAGGGATGGTATGAAAGATTGGAGAAATAGTGGAGTTCGTCCATTAATTGATCGTAAAGAAGGTTGTCGTCACTGTATGACATCTCGTGGTTTAAAGAAAATTAAAGACGTTGTTTCTCGTACTGCTAATAAGTTGAGAGAACTGTGGCAGGGTAGAAAAAAAGAAGAAAAATAAAAAAAAATGTATATAAAACAAGCTCAGGTAGGTATAGTAATATGCTTATCTGGGCTTATTTTTGTAAAACTAGCTACTGATCAAATCTATTAAAGGCTCATAATATTGAAATTAATCTTTTACTTTTGTTATTTTACCCATAAAGCTTTATTGTTATAAAGGGGATTGTTATGAAGTCGCACATAGTGATGTTTTTAGGTTTATTAGCAGGTGTTATTATTTTAGATGCAGCTATTTTGCAAAAAGAGTATACACCAGGTCAGAAAGTTCGTTTACAATTAACTTCTGTTCAAAATGATACTGATTCTTTAGAGTTTAAAGTTTTTTCAGCAGGACAAACATTAGCTGGCTTTGCAACACCAATGTCAACATTAGATTTAATTGATACTGATAAACAAGGTGTGGACTTAGCATATAAAGACACGTTAGTAGTTAAATGTAGTAAAGGTTCATATTTACCAGTATTTTTAAAAGATGGTCACAAAGCAAGTGGTCAAGCTCCTACAGGTTATGATGGTCCTTATTATATCTCTATGTGGTTGCCAAGACCTCATGTATCTGACTCATCAAAGCTTCATATTCGCTATGCAGTTAAAAAAGGTAAAATTGGTAAAGTAGGTTTAAAAATAGGTATGAAGGGTGATTATAGATTGGTTGCTCATGAAAATGTACAATTTTTGTCTTAATAACATAATAATATTTGAGTGTTTAATAAGATTATAGTATGAATAGATTTGCATACTGTAATCTTATTACTTTTTAAAAAAGGAATATTGTGAATATAAAAAAAATTTGGTTTACAGTAGTTATGCTTTATACTAGTAACAATTTTACAGATTCACAAACAGCTAATTCTGTCGCAAGTCATGGTAAAGGATGGTGCGCAACGTTATTGGCACCTTGGGAATTTTTAGGAATACATATACAGTTAATGATTCAGTTAACATTAGTATTAATTACATTTTATCTGTTTACGTGTTTATTGCGTTGCAAAAAAAAGTGTTGAGTAGAGTGTGAGCAGGTTGAATTATTATACATAATTAAAATCTAAATAAAGGATTACATGAAGAACAATACCTGTTTTAGTTTGTTGGTTATATTATTATTGTCGAATGCTATGTACAGTGATAATTTTGAAAAAATTAAAGTTCCAACAGTAGACTCTAAACAAAAAAAACAAATTGCAGAGTATGTGCCGAAAAAAAAATTCTTTGAACAGTTATCCTCTGATTTTTATGCCATTAAACCTGAGTATCGTATAGCATTAGTTACGTTTGTAACATTACTTGTTTCTAAAGTGTTATACGATGATTATCTCTTTAAAAGACATGAAAAAGTTAATTATGTACAAAGCAATCACGAGCATCGTCATTATAAATAAAATGGCATCGTTAAAGATGCCTTTTTTTATCAATGAGTTATAATGGTGGGCATAGTAAAAAACTATTTTTTAAAAATTAAAGGAATAACTGTGAAAAAAGTATCGACATTACAATTATTTGTTTTTTTCGTAACATTTGCAACAGGTGTATGTTTAGGGCAAGAAGAGAAGAGTCGCGATATAGAGCAATCTAGTAAAGAAGTTTTTGTAAAAACTACATCTTTTGAAGGTTCAAATAGTGTATGGGATGCAGTTGTTAATGTATGTAAGCGATTAGAAAAAGATTATCACTCATTAGATTCAAGAACTCGTTTAGACATGATTCGTGATTCTGTAGCATATTTTGTTTTTGTGGGTACGTTATACACGTTTATCAAAACATTACCAACAAAAGATCATGTTAGTGTACATAGATTTGGATTAGAATCTCCAAGTTTCTTATCATCTGATTACTGGTCATCTAAAAAATAAAAAAAAGCGCTCTGAAATAAGAGCGCTTTTTTTATAATTCTTTTAAAATTAATTGGCTCCACATTTCCATATGTGGTGCAAGAGCAATACATTCATCAAGTGTTAACATCGTTCCACTTTTGTGCTCATCTTTAATTGTAATGTTATCGTTGTTTCCTTGCGCTAAAAGAACCATTCCTAGATGCACTTTGCCTACTTCTGTTGTGTCATCATTTAAAACACCAAGTTGAGAAATTTTTAAAGATCCTGTATAAGATACTTCTTCTTCAAATTCTCGTTGAGCCCAATCAAAAATATTATTGTTAGTAATATCTTCTTGTCTGATGTGGCCTCCAATACCCAGTGAATACTTGTTGGCGAGCCGTTGTTCAGAGGCAGTTGATTTACGCTGCATAACGAAGTATTTATTGTTATATGTAAAAATAATGTAGGGGATAATTTGTTTGTACTGTGGATTTGTTTCTGCATGTGCTCGTGGCATAAATGCAGCATTTTTTTCAATATTGGTTACAAAATCGTTAAAACTATTTGTTTGCAACCCTTGCCATGCAGGTATATCTTGAAATAAAACTTTTCTACGTACTACAAGTATTTCTTCGCTATGGTGTTGATGTGTAGGTTGTTGAGTTTGTTTCATAGACATGATTATACCCTTTTAATACTGATCGTATACACTCAACTTTTTTCCATCTAGCTTTAAATTTACAGTTACTTTAGATAATAAAATAAAAAAAATCAATATGAAATTTTGATGTTTTTTCAGGGCAATGAGTTTTTTCTTTTTTGAAAGCATTTTTTTATGAGTTATACTAAAAAGATGTAAAATGTTTGATTTGTATAAGGTAAACAATGGCATATAATTTTAAAGAAGTTGAAGCAAAGTGGCAAAAAATATGGCAAGAAAAGCCATACGGCTCTGCGCAGTCAACAGAATCTGATAAAAAATATTATTGTTTAGATATGTTTCCATATCCATCTGGTTCTGGGTTACACGTTGGTCACTGGCGTGGTTATGTGTTATCTGATGTTTACGCTCGTATGAAAGTATTAGAAGGCTACAATGTGTTACATCCAATGGGTTGGGATGCATTTGGTTTACCTGCAGAAAATGCTGCAATTAAAGAGGGTGTTCATCCTCGTCAAGCAACAGAAAAAAATATTAAAAACTTTAAACGTCAATTAAAGCATATAGGTGCAATCTATGATTGGACAAAAGAATTAAGCACTACTGATCCAGAATACTATAAATGGACACAATGGATTTTTACAGAGATGTTTAAGCGGGGTTTGGCTTATGAATCAATGATGCCAATTAACTGGTGTCCATCTTGTTTAACTGGTTTAGCAAACGAAGAGGTGGTTGATGGCTCATGTGAGCGCTGTGGTAGTAAGGTAGAGCCTAAAGATGTTCGTCAATGGGTACTTAAAATTACAGAATATGCTGATAAATTACTTGATGGTTTAGATAAGCTTGATTGGCCAGAAAAAGTTAAATTGATGCAACGCAACTGGATAGGCAAGAGTACTGGCCTACTGTTTACAGCACCCGTTAAGGATATGGATTTACAAATACAAACATTTTCTGCTCATTTTGAACCTTGTTATGCAGATACATTTGTAGTGATCGCTCCAGATCATCCATTATTAGAGCAGTTATTGCAAGGCGTTGATAACAAAGAAGAGATTGAGGCTGCTTGTAAATCAATGATTACAAAACGTTTAGAAAAAAAACATAATGACGAGCAAGATGTAGAAGGTATCTTTACAGGCCGTTATATTGTTGATCCATTAGGCAATGGAGATTTGCCAATTTGGGTTGCAAGTTATGCAATTGCTGATTATGGAACAGGAATTGTTAAATGTTCTGCTCATGATGAGCGTGATTTTGCATTTGCAAAAAAATATAATATTCCTTTAAAAGTTGTGCTTGTTCCTCAAGATCCTGAACTCAGAAAACAAGTAGAAAATTTAGAAGTATGTTATACCGATATTGATAAAGGTATTTTACTTGCACCATCATTATGTGAAGGTAAAATTGCTCGACAATGTAGCAAAGATATTGTGAAGCATCTTGTTGAAAAAGGTTTTGCTGAAGAAAAAGTGTCATATCGTCTGCGGGATTGGATATTTNCTCGTCAANGTTATTGGGGCGAGCCAATACCACTAATTCATTGCGATAATTGTGGTGTCGTACCAGTACCAACAAAAGATTTGCCAGTAACATTACCTGATGTTGAGAAATATGAACCTACTGGAACAGGTGCATCTCCACTTGAAGCAATTGATGAGTGGGTTAATACTGAATGTCCAGAGTGTGGCGGTCCTGGTAAACGAGAAACAAATACTATGCCTCAATGGGCAGGATCATGTTGGTATTTTTTACGTTACCCAAATCCTAATTATGAAAAAGCAGCATTTGATAAACAAGACATTGATTATTGGTTACCAGTCGATTTGTATGTCGGCGGTGTTGAACATGCGATTTTACATTTATTGTATGCAAGGTTTTATGTTAAATTTTTGCATGATGTAGGTTATTTACCATTTGATGAACCATTCTTACATTTATTTAACCAAGGTATGGTTTGTAAACTTTCAGAAAAATCAGGCTTAGTAGAAAAAATGTCTAAGTCTAAAGGTAATGTAGTTAATCCAGATGATATTGTTGATACATATGGTTCTGATGTACTTCGTATGTATATGTTATTTATGGGACCACCAGAATTAGATTGTGAGTGGCAAGATGCTGGTATCGAGGGTATCAAGCGTTTTGTAAACAAATTAATTAATTATCTTTCAGATAAACAAACATTGTTAACAGAAAGCCAAAAAGAAGATATTGAAGTAACGAAACGTTTGCATAAATTGATCAAAGAGATACAAGATCGATTAGCATTATTTAAACCAAATACGGCGATAGCAGCTTTTATGGAATGGGTTAATGATGCAATAAAGCAAAAAATGCAGTTGAGCAAAGAATCAATGCAATCGGTACTATCGTTATTGTCAGTATTTGCTCCTCATGTCAGTTCAGAGCTACTTGAGACATTGCTTGGTACAAGTTTAGAGCAATCTAGTTGGCCAACATATGATCCAAAAATGGTACAAGTAACAGAAGTTACATATGCGATTCAAGTAAATGGTAAGTTACGTGGTACTGTTATTGTATCTAAGGATGCAACACAAAATGATGTTGAGCCGTTAGCTAAAGAACAAATTGCCAAATGGTTAGAAGGTAAGCAAGTTGTAAAAGTAATTTTCATACCAGGTCGTATGATTAGTTTTGTTATTAGATAAAAAAAGATATATAAAAACGGAGCATAAAGCTCCGTTTTTTATTCACTATCATCATCATCATTTAAAAACTGTTTCTTTTTTGTTGAGCTCCCAATAAATAAATTTGAACTATTTGTATGACTTGTAGCGTGAGAAATAGCTGTACTCATATATGATGCGAAAGGTTGTTGGTTGCTCCATGTATTATTGGCTGTTTGTTGATTTGTTTTGTGTAAGCTTGTTCCGTTGTGATTTGACTGAGTATCTGAATCAGAATCTGTAGCATCAGTTTTGTTATTGTTAGCAAATATTTGTTCTATCTCTTGTTTGATTGATAACAGATATGTATATGTTTTAGGTTTTGTGTTTTGTAACTTTGAAATGTCTGTATCAGAAAAAATAATTTTGAAGCATTTTTTATTTATGTGATAAATAGTTTGTAGTAATTTTACTAACTTTTCATCATTAATATGTTCAAGGTAGATAAAATAAGCAAGAGATTTTCTGTTTCCGGTGTCAACTTTATTGTTACGTTTGATTAAATCAATAAGATACTTTTCTGGATTTGGCAAATATTTTCCGCGTGCAAAAATAATTCTTATCAAGCTGTTCATATATTGATTATAACCTTTATTGATAAGCAGTATTAGATTGTCAATGTTAGCATGTGCATGTAGTGGAGCAGTTAATGTCCACTTGTTTATTAAGTGATTTGGGATTGATTCATATAAACTTTTTAATTCTTCTTGACTTAATTGACATTGATTACAATTAATATATAGATATCGATTAGCTAAGTATTTCCAAGATAACTTACTAGACTGATCAGGAGACATTTCTGTTACTTGTTTATGCAAAATATAATCAATAGTTTTATGTTTTCGATATCCTCGCATTGTGTGAATTATTCCTTCATAATATGTATTATCAAATTTTTACTTGCCCATAGAGGTTTGCTGATTTTTGATAGGTTGTGCCTCTGGTGTATATGAATGTGATTGGCTTTACGAAAGATATATTGAGATATGCTCTCAGATAGTATGATGTAAGAAGCAGATTGTGAATTATGACGATGCTTTGCGATATGCATAGAGTAATATAGCAGCTGTAGTTAGTATTACTGCTACAGTATTGCGCTTTACGCTATATGTATATTGTTGCTGTAACTTATGTATACATTTTTGTATTTCATAATTAATTTGATCAAGATTATGTTCATACGGTGTCATATCATCTAGTGCGTATTCAGGGTTGTAAGGTAAGTTGTGTTTTTTGTAAAAACTATGCACAGCTTGTAAGTATGGTTTACGACAAGTATCAGGAGCGTTGTTGCCATACTTGTCTTTGAGCATGAAGCTGTGTCTACCATCTTTGATTCGTGCAAAATATACGTTATTAAATCCTTCTTTTTTAAATTCTTTATATAGCTTTAAAGCATGATCAAATGAAACTAATAGATCATTTTCTGAGTGCAATAGCAAAATAGGTAAATTTTTATTTTTGATATTTTTGATTGCATCAAAAGGGGTAATGCTATTATACGGGTACGCAGGAAATATTGTTGAAAAAACTGTTGTATCATATGATAAATGTATGCCTAATAGGGCAAGCTTGCCATGTAAGGTTGCGGGCATGTTAGCAGGTGCAGCGTCTAAAACGATAGCAGCAACATTAGTTGGATTATGAGTGCTTACTTCTCCTATGATAGCTGCAGCACCACGTGAACAGCCATATAAAATAAGTTGATCATGAGAATGACTTTGTACCGTTTGATGAACTGTTTGTATGTCTTGGTTTTGCCCCATATACATATTGGACCTGTTAAATGGTTTGCCTAGTGAAGTTGATACTTCACTTGCTAGACGATTAATATCGTATTTTGTTTCTTTTATAGTGTCTGGAAAAGTTAATGCTGTATTGTGTGCAGCATCAGTAGCAATAGCTTCTATAAATCGATTCATTTGTTGTGGACCATCAATAATACCATGAGCATATACGGTATAAAAATCACTAAAGATAGCAGTAGTGCTTAAGCATAGTAAAGTAAATAATGATCTGTAAAACATAAGCATCCTTGTTTTTGGGTAATCGATTTCTATATAATCAGAATACTATATATCCTACATGTGTGCAAAAGGGCTTATAGAAATAAATTTATATTTAATAAAGGGGTAGGGAAATGATGTTTTATGTAATTATAATGTTGTTCATGCTAAGTACAGATATGATTGGATCTGATAACACAGAACAGCAAAAAACAGAACAACAAAAGCAAGAAGATCAAGAATATGCAAATAAGTATGCCGCTTTAGTTGAACAAATACGACAAAAACGTGAACAGTCTGTAAGCGATGTAAAAAATACGCAAAACAATGATCAAGACCAGCAACAAAATAATAATCAGGTACAAGCTGAGCAGCAAGACAAAACTAAGAAAAAAGAAAAAAAGAAACAACAAACACAACAATTTGGTGGATTTCTTTCCGATACCGAAGAGCCTTTTGCTTCTGAAGAAGAAGCTGCAGAATATGTAAAATATACAAAATTAGGAGATGATCTGTTTGGTCATAAAACTACAAGTAACGGTGCGGTTAATAGTGCTATGGCAAGCAGTACGAGTTTATTAAATTCACAGTTATTGCATCCTGGTAATGAAAATTTTCAACGATATAATGCACAAAAAAATTGGTATGTATCAAGTTCAGAAGATGGAACCGATAAGGAAAAGAGCACAGAGGTTCAAAAGTTGGTAGATTCTGATGATGATGAGCAAACCAATAAAAAGTAAATACAGGCAAGCTTTTTTGTAATTATTTTATTTAGGTTATACTGATAGTACAAATTTTGTTAAGGATATCTGTACTATGAGTTTATTTAAATTACATTTGCCATTTAAGCCAGCAGGTGATCAACAACAAGCAATTAAAAAATTAGAGAATCATTCAGGTAAAAAGTCAACTTTGTTAGGTGTAACCGGTTCTGGTAAGACATTTACGATAGCTAATGTTATAGCGAAACAAAACAAACCAGTTATTGTGCTTGCACCTAATAAAACATTGGCAGCACAATTATATGAAGAATTTTCATTATTTTTTCCAGAAAATAAAGTATGTTACTTCGTTAGTTATTATGACTATTATCAGCCAGAGTCATACTTGCCAGCTCAAGATATTTACATCCCTAAAGAAACTAAAATAAACTCAGAAATAGAGCGATTACGTATAGAAGCTGCTGCAAGTTTAATGCAGCGACGAGATGTTATCATCATAGCTTCAGTTTCATGCATTTACTCTTTAGGTAATCCGCAAGATTATGAAGAACAAGCATTTCCATTAACAGTAGGCCAGCAGATACATCGTCGTGATGTAATAAAAAAACTTATCTTTGTACAGTATGATCGCAATGAAGTTGATAAGAAAAGCGGTACGTTTCAAGTTATGGGCGATACTATTGAAGTTCATGTACCGTATGAAAAGCATAAAAAGTTGCGTATCGAATTATTTGGTGACGAGATAGATTCTTTAGCATGGGTTAATAAACAAAATAATAATGTCATCGAAAAAATTACAGAAACCGTTATCTTCCCAGCAAAAAACTTTGTAACATCGCAATCAGTTAAAGAAAAAGCAGTTACTGCAATCAAGCAAGAATTATATGATTATTTACCAACGTTAGAAAATGAATCATATCGCGACCGCTTGCAAAAGCGTGTGTTGCATGATGTTGAAATGATAGAAGAAACAGGCTTTTGTAGTGGAATAGAAAATTATTCTATTTATTTTGATGGTCGTCAAACAGGTCAGGCACCATATTGTTTGTTTGATTTTTTTGATAAAGATGATTTTTTGTTGATTGTGGACGAATCACATATTGCTTTGCCGCAGTTACGTGGGATGTACCACGGAGATAGAGCTCGAAAAGAAGCTCTTGTGAATTTTGGTTTTCGATTGCCATCTGCATTTGATAATAGGCCTTTAAAGTTTGAAGAAACAGAAAAGTTTTTTAGTAATGCTATTTTTGTGTCAGCAACTCCTGGATCATACGAACTTGAACATTCTGATCAGATAGTAGAACAAATTATTAGACCTACAGGGCTACTTGATCCTGTCGTTGAGATTCATGGACGTAAAAATCAAATTGATGATTTGTATCAACAAATTACTGCTACAACAGCCAAAGGATTTCGTAGCTTGGTTACGGTTTTGACCAAGCGAATGGCAGAGGAACTAGCCACATTTTTACAAGAGAAAAAAATTAAAGTTTGTTATCTACATAGTGATTTAAAAACTCCTCAACGTACCGAAATATTACAAAAATTGCGTATGGGGGTATTTGATTGTATCGTTGGGGTTAATTTGCTTCGTGAAGGTTTAGATTTACCTGAAGTTGCTTTTGTTGCAGTGATGGATGCTGATATAGAAGGTTTTTTACGTGATAAACGATCATTGATACAGATTATTGGTCGAGCTGCTCGTAATACCGATAGTGTTGTGCGATTATATGCTGATAAGATTACAGACTCTATGAAGTTTGCTTTACGAGAAACAGAACGTCGTCGTATGCTACAGCAAGAATATAATGAAAAGTATGGCATTATTCCGCAAACAGTAAAGCGAGATATTACGAAATCAATTTCTAAAAATGCTTTACAATTATCAATTGAACAAGCTTCAAATAAAAATAAATCAAAAAAGCAAAAAACATTATCAGAGCAAGAGAAACAAAAACTTATTCTTGAGCTAGAAGAAAAAATGAAAGTAGCTGCAGCAAACCTTGATTTTGAAACAGCTATAGCTTTGCGTGATCAGGTATTAAAGTTAAAAGCTAGTTAAGTATACCGGATATAAGAAAAAAGAGACGCTTTAGCAACGTCTCTTTTTTCTTGTATGTGTAATATTACCTATTAAACATCTTGTATAGTTTATCAGCTGTATACGTATAGCTTTTTTTCTTATCGTTAGATGTTAGTTTGATTTTAGTATCTCCATCAAGTTGATTAATGTATGCGAGTGCTGCTTGTCGATCTCCTTGAATTTTACCTTGTCTATCAAGAAAGAGTAAAGATTGAATTTCTTTGATCAACGTACGAGGTTGTTGTATTTTCATTCTACGATTTAACTCGTCATTTATTTCTTGTTTTAGGTACTTAGCAAGAACTTTGTTTCCGTTAGCAATAGTAACTTTTTCTGAGTTTGGGATAGAAGCAGCTGATATTGCAATTTTTTCAAGATCTTGTGTTGTGACAGGGAATAAAAGTTCTCCATTTTGATTTAAAGTTAATTTTTTTAAAAGTGGGCTAGGTCTAGAAAAACTATCAGTACTATAGGTTATACTTTCGCCTCCAACAGTCAGTGGTAATTCTGTTGCTAAGTGAAATGCTGCAGCGACATCTTGCGATGCATCTAAGTTTGTTGTGTTTGCAACAATAGGTGAACATAATGTACATATTGCTAAAGTTGCTAGCTTTTTATACATGTTCATAAATATCTCCTTTTATGATTTGATGATAACATTATGAGTATCCTAATCAATTTCTAGTAAAAAATGCAAGTTTGTTTAGAAATCATTGAGAGTATTGAGCTTATAAATTCGACTGTGATACGGTAAGTTTCAAGTAGGCTATTTATTCTAGGAGTATGTGTTGTGAAAAAAATAATCATAATGTTGTGTATTGTGACATTTGTATTGAATGGATGTAAACGCAAGCAAGGTGCACAAGAGCGACTATGCACAAGGATAGATATAGACCGTATTATTGATCTTTTGCCTACAACAAATATAGAAGCAAAAAGTTTAGCTGATAGTGCTATACAAACAATGAATGATATGATTACATCGTTAGATAGTATTCCTGCACAGCAAAAAGATTTTAGTAATACTATTCGTGCTTATGATTCAGCAAAATTTCATTTTTTAACACATAAAAATATTTTATCAGCTGTTAGCGTATTAGCATCAGATACTGCATTGCAAACTGCAGCTCATCAGCAGCTACATGCTTTGAACCAATATGAAACAGATGTGCTTGATAGAAATGCAACCATATATCAAGCATTGAAAGATTATTATGATTATGGTAAAGATACGCAGCGAAAAACAGTAGCAGGTAAACATTTTTTACAGCAAATGTTACAAAGGTTTGAACATAAAGGAGTACTCTTACCAGTTGCTCAGCGTGCAGATATTGTTAAGCTTGAGCAACAGATTAATCAGCTTGCAGGTCAATATGCAGGAAATATCGTATATGACACACGAAGTTTGGTTATGCCTCAGGATGATTTATATGGGTTACCATCATCGTTTATGCAAACATTACAGCAAAATGAGCAAGGTAATTATGTTTTGCCATTAGATTATGAAACGTTTTTTATGGTGATGGAAAATTGTCTTGTACAACGTACCAGACAAGAGTATTTTGTTGCTTTTGGTCAGCGTGCATATCCTCAAAATGTAACAGTCTTACAACAATTATTGAAAAAACGTCATCAATTGGCTACTTATTTTAATTATCCTGATTTTGCTTCATATCAATTGTCTAATCAGATGGTTAAAACACCTAAAAGAGCAGAACATTTTTTATGGGGTCTTGTGCATCAATTACAAAAGTATGATCAACAAGATTTTGAAGAAGTAATAAAAAACTTGCCGCCTTCTGTAACATTAACAAAGTCAGGACAACTTAATCCTTGGGATGAAGCTTTAGTAAAATCATGGTATCGTAAAAAACATTTTCATGTTGATGATTATCAATTATCAGATTATTTTCCACTAGAACATACATTAACAGAGTTGTTTCGATTGTTTCATAATTTCTTTCATATAGAGTTTATTAAACAAGATGGTCATGAACAGCAATTATGGGGATCAGATGTTATATGCTATAAAGTACGATCTTTAACCAAGCAGGTAGTATTAGGATATCTATTTTTAGATTTGTATAAACATTCATATAAGCGTATCACAGAGCCTTGTCATATGATGCTTATTCCTACGATTAAAGATGATTGCAGTATTCCATGTGCTGGGGCATCTGTAGTTGTCGCTAATTTTAATACACCGGTAGATGATAAACCAACGTTATTAGAATTGCATGATGTAAAAACATTATTTCATGAATTAGGACATGCGTTACATGCATTATTTGGATCAGCATGTTTTGCTGATTTTGCAGGAACGCAGGTAGTTAAAGATTTTGTAGAAGTACCTTCATTAATGTTAGAATATTGGCTAGATGATCCATCTGTTATTCGATTCATTAGCAGTCATTATCAAACTAATCAGCATTTATCACATGATAAAATTGAGCAAATTGTATCAGCTCAAAAATTTGGCTTAGCAGGTAGAATGTTAAAGCAACTGTTTTTAAGTTTAGTTGCTTTACAGATTTCTCGATCAGGTCATGATACACATATTCATAAAATGATCGAAAAACTATATAAAGCAATATTTAAACATATCGCTTATGATCCACATCATTACTTAGAATATAATTTTACACATATGGCAAATTATGCGGCATCATACTATACATATGTTTGGTCCCGTGTTATTGCTGCAGATTTATTTCAACATATTCAACATCATGGTGGCATACATAGTAATGATATTGGCAAAGAATATGTACACGATATACTAAATCCTGGAGGATTCGTTCCGCCATATAGTATGATTAAAAAGTTTTTAAATCGACCATTTAACAATAAAGCATTTTTACAGCAATTTGAGACAAAGTAGTAAAGTAATCATGAAAACACATTCTTTGGTAACACAAGCATTTGTATTAAAAAACTATATACCTGAAAAGTATAAAGTTGTTATTTTGCATAAACAATTAGGTAAAATAACATGTGTTTATAAAGGCAATAAAAATAAAGCAGCTCGATTATGTACTGGTTCTTTAATTGTTTGTACTATTGAACAACAAAAATCTTGGTATGAAATTGTTGATGTAGATATTATGTTTATTCCTTTAACCTCTTCGGTTACAGAGCTGACTTTTTTTCATCATATAGTATTACTATGTTTAAAATTATTGCCTGGAGGTATAGCAGTAGGTGAGCTTTTTGATTATTTATTATATGTTTATAACAATATTGCTCAATTATCTGATCAAGGAAGAGACGTAGTGTTATTACGATTGTTTTTATTGTTTGATATGTTGCCTGAGCATAAACAGATGTATCGATGTGCAATACAAGATCCATATAATATAGAAAATTTGTCTGAGCAACAAACTACTGAATTTATTGCAATTTGTTGGCGTAGATTTTATCAAGAAGTTCAAACTTTTTCATAGTTTTAAAAAAATTGTTAAAAATTTATTGCTGTCATCTCATTTATTAGTTAGCTTGAATGCACAGAAGATATTGTTTTGATTGTTTGCTTTGCGAGGTTGTTGTATGAAACTTACAAAATTGTTGTATTTTTCAATAGTATGTTTGTCTAGTTCTTTATATTTGTATCCGTTAGTTGATCTTAGTAAAACTGATTTGTCGACCAATAAAATTAGAATTTTAGTTGGTGAAGATAATACTGCACGACAAAAATTACTGGAAGATTTAAAATCAGAACTTACCACTTTAGAAACAAAGTGGAAAGAAAGTTCAGATATACTACAGAAAAAAACACAAGATACGAAACAAGCGATTGATGGTTTGAAGCGTGAAGCTGGGCATCATCCACGCTTTGCAGAACAGGTTAGCAAAAAAATAACGTTGTACAATAAACTGTTGCAAGTATTGCTTGATGTCAAAGAAACAAAAAAACAAATTATTGAAATTGTTAAACAACATATTGATTACTGGGAAAAATATTTTGCAAGTGGTGGCAAAATTATTGAACGTATTGAAGAAAAATCTTTATATACCTTTTCAGACTTGCAAGCTATTACAAAAAAAATCGCTTTAGAAGAAGAACAACGTTATCGTTGGATTGCAAAAAAAGAAGAAGAAGATGGAGCTATTCACAGACAAGAACATCAAGTTTCTGTTAAAGAGCGTGATATCAGAAATGTAGAAAAAGAAATAGAAGACCTAAAAAAACAATCTGAAGATGTTGACATCAAAAGTAAGGTAGATGTTTTAGATGCCGAAAAAGAAGTAGCTCATAAAGAACGTGAACTTGCAGAAGTTCGTGTTGAAAAACATCAAAAAGACGCTCAATTGTATGAATCAAGAATTATGGTAACACAAGAGCGTATTAAAGCCTTACGAGAAGATATGACGACGATTCGTAATCGCATTCATATTGATAAAACAGAAGTGTCTCAATATGAACAAAAACGTAATCAAGTTAAACGTGAAGTAACAATAAAAAAAACAAAATTAACTGATAAAAAAAACACTGTTTTAGCTGAGAAAAATGCTGCACAAGAAAAACTGAATGTGTATAGTAATCGTTTTAATATTGCTCTTTCTAATATTCGTCAAATAGAAGATTGGGAAATAGAATTTGATACTATTCCTAATGCTTATGCTGCATATCTCGTATCTCATGAGCAAACTAAAGTAGCTTTAGCAGAAAAATTGTTAGAAAAAATTGCAGCAGAAATAGCAATAGAAGATGCGCGATTAGAGCAAGCTCAAGTATTATATGAAACAGCTCGTTCTTGGTATAATTTAACACAAGGATTATACAGAGATGGTGATTACTTAGATAAAGAACGTTTATCATTTAAAGAGCAAAAGCATACAATTCTTGCTGATATTAAAAAAGATAAAAAAGAAATTACAGCTGCTCATAGTTTTATTAAAGATCAATTTAAAATTGTTTCAAACTTAAAGAAACAACAAGAAAAATTAAAGTCATTTGGTTCAAAAATAGCGCCTGCAAATCAAAAGAAATATGAAGAAAGTGTTCAATTATTAGCGTCAGCTTCGCAAAAAATTGAATTACAAAAAGATGTAGCTTTAAATCTCAGTGAGTTATACACCAAGTTGACAGATCTTAAAGAAGAAACATTAGAAAATGTTAGCTTTATGTTACAAGAATTAGAAACTGTTGGTGTGTGGCATCGTGCTACAAGCGCTGTAACGTGGGAAGGTATTAAAAATATTGTTCCGAATATGCAGCTGTTTGTACAGGGTGTTGCTGCAACGATAGTATCCTATATTAAACATTTTGATTTACATGAGATTGCGTATAATCTATCTACTATTACATTTTCGCAAATATTTTTCTTTATTTTGTTTTTGTTTTTATCATTTATATTGTTTGCCTTTTTACAAGCTTTTTTACCTACGGTATATAGAACACTTATGACAACAGAAGTTGATCAAAGATCTATGTATGGGTTAAATAGATTTTTGGTTGTTTGGGTAAGCTTTTTAATATCAATATTTAATCAATTATATTGGTGGTTTATATTTTTATTGTTTTCATTGTGGTATACATTGCCTGTTGCAATTATGCTTATATTTTTAACATATTCAATTATGTTTTGGGTCTATGCTTCACGAGTGTTTTTGCATCAATTTTTGATTATCAACCGTCGATCAGATTATGTGTTGCTCAATAAAAGATTAGTTGATCGATTTGCATTTATTTTTTCATTTTTCTCTGTATCAACTATTTTAATTTTGTTCATTAGAAGAATGTTTATGTTGGTGATGACATATCAACAATCAGAGTTTCCTAATATTTTATTGCGTGTGTATCACGTTGTTATTTTCATATCAATTGTATTTTCTATAGACAAAGAAGAATTGCTGTATTTATTGCCGGCAAAAAGTAGGTTTGGACAAACAATAGCTTCACTTATCCAGCAATATTATTATGTGTTTTTAGCAATGCTATTAGGTTTGCTTGTAATGGGTGATCCTTATTTAGGTGGTTACGGCACATTAATTTGGTATATATTCTGGAATACAGTATTTACGATGTTTACGTTAGTTACTTTATTCTTTATTCATAAGTTTGTACGTCAATATACTGAAATTTTATTTTTCCAAGAAGACGAATTGTCTGGCAGTAGCGTTGAACGATTTGAAAATGCAAAAACTTGGTATGGTTTTTATGTTGTAGTTTTATTCTTATCATTTTTGCTTTTAGCAACGATGATTTGTGCCAATATTTGGGGGTATGGTTTTACACTTCATACGCTTAAAGAAGCTTTATACTATGAACTACCTTATAAATTTGAATACGCTGGTAGCGTTGTTAGTCTTAAAGTTATAGATCTGGTTAGAATATGTATCATTGTGGTACTTGGATTTTTATCTGCATATTTATTTAGACGATTTGTTCTCGATAAAATATTTGAAATACATTATGTAGATCCAGGTGTTCAAAATACTATTACCATTATTTCTCGTTACGTTATTATTTTTATATCGTTTATGGTTGCTTTTGCGCAAGCAGGTTTAGGTAATTTTGTAACGTATACACTATTTATTGGTTTGTTGACCTTTGGTTGGTCATTTAAAGATTTGTTTACAGATGTTGTTGCATATTTTTTTATTTTAGTACAAAGACCTTTAAAGTTAGGAGATTTCGTAAAACTAGATTCTCATACTATGGGTGTTGTAAGAAAAATTAGCCCTCGAGCTGTAATTTTACGTAGAAAAAACGCTGTTAATATTGTTGTACCAAACTCAACAGTGTTAAAAGCATCTTTGTATAACTGGAATTATACAAGAACTTACATAGGATTTAGTGATATATTCTTTGCTGTAGATTTTGATACAGATATTACGATTGTTAAAGAAGTTTTATTAAAAATTCTTGATGAAGATCCAGATGTTTTAAAAGTTCCACAACCTATTGTACGTTTAGATGATTTTTCTGATAAGGGTTATGTGTTTATGATACGTGGCTTTTTAAGTTCAGGAAATACACTTCGACAATGGGATATTACCAGTAACATTAGATTTGCTATTGTTGCAGAACTGAAGAAAAAAGGCATACAAGTAGCAGCTCCAAGTGTTGATGTGGTGATACATAAGAAATCTATTAAAGATATATACAATCATTCAAATGATGTATTAGATCAATAAGAAAATACCGGCCAATTCGGCCGGTATTTTTATTTACTTAATTTTTTTATTCGCTTTAATAAGTCGCTTTTTTCTAAACCAATTAATAATAGAAGTACTCCTCCAGTTATTAAAATTAAATTGAAGAAAGCTTTAAATATTCCAAGATGGCCTAATGCTGCAAGTAGCACTAGTAATCCTACTACTAATGATAAGTATCCTTGATGTTGATTAGGAATATTTTTTAATAATTTATCTAACATTATTACTCCCTTTGTTCGAATATATATTTTATATTGTTTTACCTTAGCAAAAAAAAAATATGAAACTCAAGTTTTTATTTTTGTAAAAATCCAGTAATAGGCCATGGTATAGCAAAATTAAGATGATCATCTTGCAATGGCTGATGATGCACAAGTAGTCGAATAGCAGTGATAGGAATTTTATTGTTTTTGATAGTTGTTAACATTCCTTCTATCCAGAATAATTTTTGATATGTACTCCATGATCCTTCAAAGGGTATCTGATTTAAAGAGATGAAAGCTTCTTGCTTAGAAGGTGATAAAATAACAGATTCTACATATGTTTCTTGAGTCATTATATCTTCGTCATCAAGAAATAAAAACCAGCTGTTGATTAACTGTTTTAGATTTTGAGAAACATTATCAGAATAAATGATGTCAGTTACTTCTTGTTTTAAATGATTTTGATTCCAGGCATATAGTGTTACTGTTTTGTAAGAAGTATATTTTTTGGCTATTGGATTTATTTTATTATCATAATCAAAAGGAGAAGTAATAATAATCCAAGATTCTTGTTGTAAATAAAATAGTGAACCAACAAGAGTCATACTAATACAGGCAATGATATAGTACATATTTTTCATGTTGTGACTTCTTTAATCCAGGAAACAATTGGTTTAATAAGGTACTTAAAATCGTTTGTTTGTTCTAATCCTGCTTCTATTGCAATGGCAGGTGCTTTTACTCCTAACAAAGGTTTGAATGGCACTGCAAAAAGACCGCGAGGAGCAAAGTGTGGATTAATTTCTTTATTTTTTAATATCTGTAAAAATTTTTTACCCATCATAGCTGTTGTTTCAATATTAATAAGGTGAGATTCATTGATGTGATAGAATTTAAAGGGTATATATGTATGCCAATAATCAGTTTGATTGGCTAAGTAGTGATATAAAGCAACATGTGCGGGAATATCTGGTTCGTAATAGAAGTATATACTTACATAAAAATCTACTTGTAATCGATTAGCAAACGAAGCATTTTGTAAGGGTTGTAATGTTTCCCCTGGTACACGTGTAAGAACTACTCGTATATGAGGAACTTGCTTATTTAATTCTAGCTTTAACTGTTCGGCACATTGCAGAGTAATTCCTCTTTCAAAGGTGTCTTCTATAATTCTGCCAGTATGTTTTGCATCACCTGATGGATCAATCATAATAGTAAATGATTGTATGTAACAATGTGTATGTATGATCAGAGTGAGCAATAGATATTTTAACGACATGATAAATTTTCAGTTAAAAACGTATCTAAAAATGTAATACGTTTTTCTTGTTTAGCATTATTGATACCCATAGCAACTGCTTTAGGCTGCCCAATAAAAATACATAATTTTTTTGCTCTTGTGATAGCAGTATAAATAAGATTACGCTGTAATAACATGAAATGCTGCATAAAAATAGGAATAATAATTGCATCATACTCTGAGCCTTGGCTTTTGTGAATTGTAACAGCGTAAGCAAGAACAAGCTCGTTAAGTTCGTCAAAAGAATATGTAACTATGTGCTCGTCAAAATTAACTGTAACTATTTTTTCTTCAGTATCAATAGAAGTGATAGTGCCGATGTCCCCGTTAAATATTTTTTTATCATAATTATTACGAATTTGCATAACACGATCGTGCACTTTGTATATGGTACCTGCAAATGAAGCTTGTTGAGAAGTTGTATCAGGATTTAAAAGCTGTTGTAAATCAAAATTTAATTTTTGTGTTCCTACAGCACCACGATTCATTGGTGTTAGCACTGTGACATTCTTAATGTCGATATGATGTTTTTTTATCGTAGTTTTTAAAATGTTTTGAATATGTTTAAAGGTATTTTCAGGGAGATCTTCTTTGATAAAATAAAAATCTTTTTTACATCCTTCTATAGAACCTGAAGGAAAAACGCCTTGATTAATATTATGTGCATTTTGAATGATCATGCTGTTTTGTGCTTGTCTAAAAATATGCTCTAGTTTTGTACAAGGGATTTTTTTACTTGTAATGAGATCTTTTAATACGTTTCCTGGGCCAACTGAAGGTAATTGATCTATATCACCAATAAGTACAAGATGCGTATTATGAGATAATGCTTTTACAATAGAATGCATGAGAAAAATATCTATCATAGATGCTTCATCAATAATAAGTAGATCGGTTTGCAAAGCGTTTTGTTCATTACGAGCAAAACCCATAATTGAAGGGTCAAATTCAAGTAGTCGATGAATCGTCATTGCATGTCTTTTGGTACTTTCCATCATGCGTTTTGCAGCACGCCCTGTAGGTGCAGCAAGTTTGTAGTTGATGTTATAAGTATCAAGTAATGTAAGCAATGTTTTTACTAATGTGGTTTTACCTGTTCCTGGTCCACCAGTAATAATAGATATCTTTTCTTGGATACAACGTAAAATACCTTCTTGTTGTTCATTGTTCAGAGGGATATCCATATTTTCTTGTAGTTTATTATATAATTCTTGAGAAGGGATATTGTGTTTGCTAGGCGCTTGTAATAGTTGAAGTATTTTTTGTGTAATGCCTTTTTCTGATCCATATAAAGAACTTAAACCAATATAATGTTTTTTATTATGTGTAATTAGTTTTATTTTTTCATTGTGATATAAATCAGTTAACGCTTGTTTAATGATTGATTGATGTGATTCAGAATCTAAAGCAAGCAATTGAAAAGTTTTATTTTTAAGATCTGCAACTTCTTGATAGACATGTCCATTGTTTGACTCTTGGCTTAGTAGGTATAAAATTCCAGCTTGAAATCGCTGTACAGACCCGGTAGCAAATCCCATATTTTGAGCAATTTTATCTGCCATTGCAAAGCCAATTCCCCAAATATCATCAGTCAGTCGATATGGGTTTTGTGTTAATAAAGCAATAGCTTGATTGCCATATTTTTTATAAATTTTAGTTGCATATGTAGAAGTAACACCTTTTTCTTGTAAAAAAACCATGATTTTTGCAATGAATTTTTGATCTGTCCACGATTGTTTGATTTGTGTTATTCTTTTTACCCCAATACCTTCTACTTCTGCAAGTTTGTCAGGGTATTCATCGATAACAGTTAAGGTATTTGCTCCAAAATAGTTTACAATTTTTTCAGCATATACTTTACCAATACCTTTAATGAAGCCTGATCCTAGATATTTTTTAATGCCTACAGCAGATGTAGGTAGTTGTGTTGTATATGATGAGGCAACAAACTGCTTGCCAAATTTTGCATGAAAATTCCAGCTTCCATCAAGATGAATTTCTTGTCCTGCTTGAATATTAGTAAATGTGCCGGTTATGGTTGTTTTGTTTTTATTTTTACCAATAAGTATAAAGACAGAAAAACCTGTTTCTTCATTACGGAATAAAAATTTATCAATTATACCAGAGAGTTGTTCGTTGTTCATTTATTTTTTAAGTCGTTTTAAGTTATCGAGAGCGTGTGGACAGCTTGAAGCGAAGTCACCTAAAAAGTCTACCATATCTAAACAAAATTTTCTAAGAGCTTGAAATGTCGTAATATCCCTTTTAAAAATAGCTTGTTCAGATTCTTCACTTGAAACTTGGCTCCATGTGCGAATGTATGAATTTTGATTTTTGCGTAAGGTACAAGATTCTTCGATTAATTCGACCATTAAATCTTTTGCTGTTCTAATATTAATTAAAAATGGTTCTACTATGTCTAACAAATCTGCTTGTATATAATTCATAATGATAGCAAAAGTTTGCTTTTGCTCATGAGATAGAGCTATATTTTCTTTGTCTAAACTTTCTTCTATTGCTTTTAAATTTTCTAAAGAATATTGTTTGTTATAAAAATCATATACAATTTCGCTTTTATATTCAGTGCCAATTTTATGTTCTTGAAGATATTGTATTGCTTTATCTGATGCTTGTTTTGGGTTCCCGTTTAAAAAATCACTATGTATCACAGTAACTTCATCATCATTTTTTATAAAAGCTTGTGTTAATACTGGCTCTTTAGTTGTTTGTGAGTTGTTATATAGATGAGCTTCATTGTCTAATACGATAACAGACTTTATTGGTAAGTTATGTTTTTGAGCAAATGTAAAATCTTTTGTAATGTGTGCTGGCACTGCTAGGTGAGCATAGTTGTTTCTTGATATAAATGATTCTGGTGCATAATCAGCTACGAAAATAGGTAATTTTTGTTCCGTAATAGGGTGAAAGGCATAAGAGCCAGTAAAGTACCCATCAAAGTTAGTATGATTTTGACGATCTAAAGTGTTTTTTGATTTTATATTTTTTAAATATTTTGTAATGTCATCTTTATGTTCTTGAGTAGTAAATTTTAAAATATCAGGGTGTGTCGGAGGTAATACAATAAAGGTTACACCTTGTATTGTTTCTACTCTTTTTATAAGAGTAGTTAAATAGTGATTAACCGTTGTTTTGAGATTTATTTTAGCACCGTGCCATATAAGTTTGCCCTGTACTAAGTCTTTGACTTTTTGACGAATTTTAATAATATCAACAATCGCTCTATCAAAAAAACCAGCTTGATCGATACTTTGAAGCATTGTATTTTGTAATTTTTGTGAGTGTACTAAAGAGCTTATGCCTAAAAATAGGCATAATAAGATTTGTTTTTTCATAATAAAGTTCCTTAATGAATTTTTGTAATATTTAAAATGCTTTATCAAAGCTTAAACCAAGCGTAATATCATTCGCTAAGTTATTATTCCAGACTGTTACATTTCCATAGAAAGAAAATGAAATAGTGTGGTTTTTGGTTGTAATATCTTTATGAATTTTTCCATAAAGTTTTAATTGTGAAGCTGAATCAGCTGTTGCTTTACAAAGATTTAATGTTTCTATCACACTGTCTGGAGCTTTAATATTTCTAAGCTTTTCCGTAGATTTATACCATCCATTATAACCTATAGTAAAGTTCCAGTCGTTTTTTGTCCATTGCAGATTTGAAACAGTGTTAAATATAAATCCTGGAACTACAGTTGCTATAAATACACGAGGAAATAACCGTTCTGTTAATTTACGTTCAATAAGATCTAATTTAGCAGCGTCTGTTCCTGTGTTTTGAAATTCTGTTGAAAACAAAACATCTGACTGTTGGGGTATAAAGAAACGTGGATGTTCATGTGCAAATAAATATTCAAATAAATAGACACTGTTAAATTTCAAATCTTCTCTAATGTGCCAGTAAGGTAATACTTTTAACCCGAAACCTAGGTGGTTATTATAACCCATAGGGCATTGTAAAACAGCTGAAGACATATGATCAAGTGCAGCTAGGAAATACTCTTCTAATGTTTTTTTCGCATCAGGTTCAGCTTTGGGTGGCATAGCACTGATTTCTACTAAATCACATAATCGTAATACAGGTTGCTGATCTTTTGGCTCAAAATATGTTCCATATAATCCTGTTGTCCAACGGTAATCTGTTGGTACATAGATAGATGCTCCGACATACAGATTAGTTGTATCTGTCTCCCATACTTTATATCTCAATCCTAAGTCTAATGTGCCAGTACCAAAAGCATCCATAACAAGATGTTGTTTACCAAACTCTACCTCGTCAAAATCGCCTCCTTGAAAGTCAGAGAAAGCATTGTTTAATTCTTTTTTTTCTTGTTCTGTATAGTTTAAGTTTCTGATTTCATATAAAAGAGGAATCTTGATTTCAAAAGCAGCTTTATCACTAATTTCTTTATAATAATGTGCTAAAAATCCTGCTTTTCGTTCTTCAAGTTTTGCGTTAGCAAGTAGATTGAATACTGCTGGGAAGTTAATATTTTTTAGAGGTGCAAGTGCAGGAGGTAGCTGACTTGTACCACTTAATAAATTAATATCGTTTTCTATGACACTAGAAAAAGTACCGTTTTCAATATTGAGATATGAACCGAGACGACGACCATCTTCAAACATTGTCTTATTTTTGCTTACTTGTTCAGAAGCATCGGCGGTGAAATTCTTTTTAAAAGACTGGTTAAAAAACAAGTGAAATGTTATTTGTTGATTTTCAGGAGCTTGGTAAGAAAATAAAAAGAAATTAGGATAATTAATGATATTTCTATAGTTTGGAATGTGTGTTGCTCGATAAAAATCTTCGTCAAATAATTGTGGAACATTTAATAAATCTAAATAACCAACCCATGTTGAAGCTTCTCCTATTTCGCAGCTTCGTAAAGCGCTTGTGTCTACATCAAAATTGCCTGAATCATCAAAAAATGAGTTAAACTCATCAATGTCTTCAGTTTCTTGAGCTTGTATATTTGTTACAGGGTTACAACATAATAATAAAAAAGATAAAGAATAGATTTTATAATTCATAAAAATTATTTTCACAGTAAAAATGTTGATCGATTACTACTAAACTTAAAAAAGATTTCAAGAAACTGTACTATAAATTTACGTATTAGGCAAAACCAGTTGTTGCTATTCTTCTGTATAGAGCATACTATGCTAATCAAATTTATCGTGTAATTATAAAAACATGAGGATGATGAGTAATGAATGATATAACAACAATTTATATTGAAGGAAATGTTGGAGCTGGTAAATCAACATTGTTGCAATTTATTCGTAAACATTTGATGTACAAGTGCTAAATGAGCCTCATGAACTATGGCAAAATGTCGGGAGTGATAATTTATTAGAAAAATTTTTTAAAGATCAGAAGCGATGGGCTTTTACGTTGCAATCGTATATAACGCTAACTCGTGTGCAACAATTGCAGCAAGCAACTAAAGAAAATCGTAATATAGTTAAAATTATAGAAAGATCAGTTTATTCTGCTCGCTATTGTTTTGCTCAAAATGCATTTGAAATGGGTTTACTTACTGATCTTGAGTGGAATTTATATCAAAAGTTTTGGGATTGGGATGTTTCTGACCATGTACCTTTACCGAAAGGTTTGATTTATTTACGAATTCCTGCGTCATTGTGTTATGAAAGAATTATGAGCAGAAACAGGTTTGAAGAACAGCCTATTTCTCTTGAATATTTAACTAACTTAGAAACGAAGCACGATGATTGGTTGTTGCATCAAAAACAGGTAGACAATCTACATAATATACCTATCTTGGTATTAGAGGACACAAAAGATTTACGAAGTAACATAAGTCTTCAGCAAGATTATGTTCATAAGATAACAATGTTTCTTGATAGCTTGTCATGACAGGATGAAAAATGCATAAAGTTACGATGATAAAAAGTATATTTTTATTTGCATTTATTTGTGTGCAAAGTTGCAATACACAAGCAGTAACATTATTCGTAGAAGGTAATATAGGGGTTGGTAAATCTACGTTTTTACAAATTTTATCTGAACATTTACCAGATGTTAACATTGTTGTAGAGCCTGTAGATGAATGGCAAAACATAAGTGGATATAATTTACTGGATGCTTTTTATCGTGATGGTGCGCGTTGGGCTTGTACGTTTCAACTATATGCCTTAATGACAAGAATTCGTAAGCAGCAAAATACAATGTACAACAAAGGTTCTTTACAAATATTAGAACGTTCTTGGTACTCAGACTATTATTGTTTTGCAAAAAACTGTTATTTATTAGGCATGATGAATGATATGGAATGGCAATTATATAGTGATATGTGGCAATGGCACATACAACAAATAACTAAACCTGCAGGTGTTGTGTATTTACGTGCAGATCCAGAAACTTGCTATCAACGTATTAAAGTTCGTAATCGTGGAGAAGAGCAGCTTGTGCCATTTGACTATATTAAAATGTTACATGAACGACATGAAGAATGGTTAGTTGAAAATAAATATAATTTAGATATTCCTGTGTTGATATTAGATGGATCTTGTAATTTTTTGACAGATTTACATGTACAGCAAGATTTTGTACAGCAAATCCTTGATTTTTTCAAGAAACATGGGAGTATTGATTTTACTATATGAAATATTATAATTTTGAGTAGATAGATATCTAAATAAAATCATAAGGGGTAAAACCATGGATGCAAATTACAGTACATATGCTCAAGCGGCTGCATTTTTAGGTGCTGCAATAGCAATAGGTGTTGGAAGTCTAGGTCCTGCACTGGGACAAGGTATGATTGGTAGTAAAGCTTGTGAAGGTGTTGGAAAATATCCTGAAAATTATTCAAAAATTCGTGCAATTATGATTATTGGTATGGGTATTGTAGAATCAGCAGCGGTATATGCATTACTTATTGCTATATTGTTAATTACGTATAATCGAGTTGCAGGTTAAGTGATTTGATGCGTTATGAATGCTCCTAATATTACATTGCTTATTCAAGCATTTAATTTTTTTATAGCGTATACAATATTACGCGCTTATATATTTGCTCCAGCATTACAAATATTAAATCAACAAGAATCTGAGAAAAAGAAACTAGAAAAAGCTATTAGTGCAACTATGCTTAAAAAAGAATCTTTGTTAATGCACGTGCAAGAACGTTGGGTTTCTATAAAGAAAGCACTTTGTGAGTTAATGCCTTCTTTGGGCATGAAGTCATTAGTAATTAATTCTACCATGCATCAAAAAGAACTATTACAGAATCAACAAATAGATTTGTCTGATGAAAAGCGTCAAAAGTTAAAGCGTATGATACGAAACTCAGTTGTTGAGGTTAAATAATGAATGCTGTTATAAACGAAGTATTTCGGATACTAAATTTTTTAGTAGTGGTAGGTGTTTTTGCTTATATTGTACGTAGATTTGGTATTTTGCAAATTGTTATGATGATGCGACAAGAAAAAGCTGAAAAAAAAGTAATGAAAGATCAGCTGAAATTCTTATCTGATCAATGTGCATCTCTTGATGATGATATGCAAGAACAAGAAGAATCGTATCGTATTATGAAAGATAAATTTCAAATTTGGCAACATCAAGTAAAAGAGCATAATCAAAAAATTGAAACAGTTTTGAAAGATCGTCATATTGAATCTGAACAAAAGCAAGTGCGAGTTGTGCAAAGTCTACAGAAACGACGTTTGGTAAAGCAGCATGTCCCAATAATGTTAGATGAAGTTAGACAAGAATTATATGATACATTTGAAAAAAATGATCAAGAAAAAACAGCATACGTAAAAAAATTATTTACCATACTAGATGAGAAATAAATATGCTTATATCACAAAATCCTGTAGCAAAAAAATATGCTTCAGCTTATTTAAATATATATCAAGATTCATTAACAAAACATGATATCGATAATATGTGTAAAGCTGCTACATTTTTGAAAAAAAATAAATATTTTATGCAACTGATTTGTGCATTAGGCATAGAAAAAAAAGAGATGGTTGCTGTTATTCGTAAATTAACTCAACACTTTTCATTACCAGAATCTTTTGAAGCATTGATTCGTGTCATGATACGTCATAAAAAAGCTAATTACTTGTTGAAGATCTTACAAGATATTTGTACGTTATATAAAAAACGAAATAACGTGTTAGAATTAACAATAAAAACAGCTCAGACTTTAGAAAGTGAAAACGTAACAAAACTAACAACTTTTTTTGAAAAACAATCTGGAATGCATGTTGAAGCTCGTATGCAAGAAGAAAAATCTCTTATTGCTGGAGTTAGACTACAGTCAGCGTTGTTTTTGTGGGAATGTTCGATTGATCAAAAATTAAGATTATTACAACAAAAGTTGTTAATTGAAGGATAATATGGATTCTAAAAATATCGATTTAGTCTCATTACTAGAAAAAGAACTTGATAATAAACCTCAAAAAAAATTAGACGAGATAGGGGTTGTTGTTCAGGTTGGAGATGGTATTTGTAAAGTGTATGGTTTAATACATGCTCTTTATGGAGAAATTGTTCACTTTGAAGGGGGAAACAAAGGAATCATCTTAAACATGGATGAAGACTTTGTATCGATATTCTTAATGTCTACATTAATTCCAGTTGCAGAACAAGAAGTGGTCAAGCGTACTGGTAAAGCTATGCAAGTTCCTGTTGGAGATGCAATGCTTGGTCGTGTTATTAACGCTTTGGGTGAGCCTATTGATGGTTTAGGTGAAATCAAAACTTCTCAATCGCGCTTTGTTGAGCAAGAATGTCCAAGTATTATTGAAAGAACACCTATAAGTGAACCGTTACAAACTGGGGTGTTAGCAATTGATGCTTTAGTTCCTATTGGACGTGGTCAACGTGAATTAATTGTTGGAAATCGAAACACAGGTAAGACAGCTTTAGCAATTGATACAATCTTAAATCAAAAAGGTAAAGATGTTATTTGTGTATATGTATCGATTGGACAACGACAAGGTAATCTTGCACGATTGGTAAGTAAATTACAAGAACATGGTGCATTAGAATACACAGTTGTAATGAGTGCTGATTCTAGTGAAGCTGTATTAAATCAGTATCTTGCACCATATTCAGGTACATCTATAGCAGAATATTTTATGCACCAAGGAAAAGATGTATTGATTGTATATGATGATTTAATGAATCATGCTGTTGCATATCGAGAAATGTCATTGTTAATGCGACGTGCGCCTGGTCGTGAAGCATTTCCTGGAGATGTTTTTTATTTACACTCTCGTTTGTTAGAGCGCGCTGCATGTTTGAAAAAAGGTGGTTCTTTAACTGCATTACCTATAGTGCAAATTCAAGAAGATGATATTACAGCATATATTCCAACTAACTTAATATCTATTACAGATGGTCAAATTTTTGTAGATACTCAATTATTTAATCAAGGTATTAGGCCTGCTATCAACGTTGAGCTATCTGTGTCACGTGTAGGTGGAGCAGCTCAAACTCAAGCGGTAAAAAGAATGTCTAAAGCTTTGCGTTTAGAACTTGCTCAATACAATGATTTATTAAGTTTTGCACAGTTTGGTACAGAACTTGATGAAGTGTCACAGCGTCAATTAAATCGTGGTGCTATTGCAGTTGAAATTTTAAAACAAGCTCAGTTTTTACATTATTCATTTGTAGATGAAGCTCTTATATTGTTTTTACTTCGTTATAATGTGCTAGACGGTATTGACTTAAAAAATGTTTCTTCTTTTATTCAAAAATTTACAAGTTATGTGTTATCTGTTTATCCAGATATGTATAACAAAATTAAAGAAACTAAAGATATTACTCCTGATTATTTAGAAGAATTAAAGCCTATAGCGCAAGAATTTGCAAAAATATTTGAAAAAGAAAAATAATATTTTATAACAACAGTGTCAGCTTAAATGCAGATAGTATAGTATCTGTAGCATTTGCTTGTTGTCTGCTACGTGTAATAATATCCGGTGCTGGCTTGTTACTAATAAATTGTTGCATCGTTGTTTTGTTGGGTAAAATTATATTTTTCGTAGCATTGTTTTCAACTTTAGTAATAAGTTTTTGTAAGTCTTGTTTATTGAATGGCTGATAATTAGGTGAGTTTGGTACCGATTGGTGATAAGGCCAAGATGTTATAAGACATTGATTTGTCAGCATAGTATAACCATTTTTTAACTCTTGTGTGCCAAAATTGTTAGATATAAATATATATACATTTTCATATGTTTTATTGCCGATTATGAGCTGTTTGATAACTACATGAATTGGTTCTTCTATTTTTTGAATAGTAAAAAATTGTTTTATAAATTCATTAATATCTTTATTACTTACTAACTCAATTTTATTAAAAACATAGTTTTGATTAATGTAATTAATAGGAATAAAAGCAGGTATTTTTGTAGCAGTAATACGTAATGTTGCTTCTACTATATTTGCATCCATAAGAATCGTCTGCGTTTGATCAGTTATAGGTATAGTATCTTGTGCTGCTGTGGCAATTTGCGAAAGTTTTTTTACTAGTTGATGAAATCGTGCAGGTGTAAACCAACTGGTATGCGGATATTTGATTAATATATAGTTAGCAAGGTTGTTAGTATTTATTTTGTTCGTGCTAGGGTCATAGATCTGGGCAAATATATTTGCAGCATGTAAATATGATGGTAATGGTTGTTCTATTTTTATAGAATTCGATGCAGGTTTTTTGTTTGGATCGTATGTTTTAAATTTAGTAATTCTTTGTCTTTGTTTATTTGTAATGGTATATTTTTCATATGTTTTTGTTCGGTTAATATAGTTAAAAAAAGTTACAAACACTTCAACGTCATTAGGTTTGTAAGGACCGTATAGTCCTTGATAGCGATAAATATAATTGTTTAGATGTAGATTTTTAAATGGTGGCAATATTGCATACCATAAGTACGTTGTGGTTGTTGCAAGAGTTGTACCTATAAGAATGATAGGATAGGTTATAGACTCTAATAACGGTGCATTAAATTTTGATGTTATATTAAAACTATTTTTAATTTTTTTTCCGCCAGGATAACATGAAGATATTGTTAAGCTTTTAGTATTAATTTGCTTTTCAAAAAAATTAAGAAGTGTCATAAAATCAGATGATTCTTGCTTATATGTATGGGCTGCGTTTAAAGATGTATTTTTTGTTGGTTTTGGTATCGATGTGTTGGTAAATGTAGTAGATATTTCTGCAATAATAGTATCTTTTGTTCCGTGTCCTTTTAAAAAAATGTTAATGTAGGGTAACAAGCTAGTTGTATAGATCTGTGCTTGTTTTTTAAAATCTTTTTTGGTTAAGAACATTTCTTGTATTGCTTTAATTAAGTAAGAGCCAAGTTTTTCTGTTGTAGGGAATTTCCATTGACGAGCTTGTTGCTCTGTGAGTAAGTTGCGATATGGATAATTTGTAAAACTTGAATATTTTAATCCTAGGTTAATATCTTGATTAGTAGAAGATCCATTTGTTTTTAGCATATGAGAAACATTTACATATACTTGCTGCTCTGATAATAAATACGTAGGAATAAATAGTATAAATACCTCAGAAATTTGTTTACATTCATAGTTATTTGCAAGCATTATTCGGTACAGTGTATATGCGGTAAATAGTGTAATAAGATTATTTTCATATATCTTATTATTTTGCCATTCATAGGATGTATTATATTTTTGTAATGCCACATTGATAAGATGAGATATATAGCTAAGAGGTTGTTGTCGCTGTGAAGTAATTGTAGCATTGATTAATTCATACATAGCATGAATTTTTTTAATCATAGAGCTATAAGTTTGTACATGTTGATTGAATTTTAGATCACTAGAACGTGATAGTGTTTGATATTTTGAAATCAAATTTGACTCTGTCATAGTCGCAAAATCATGCCACATTTCACCAAAAAATTGAACATTATGCCATAGTGATTTGGTTGTAAGAACTAATTGATTTGCAGATAGAGCATATAGTAAATCATGTGATGATGCGCTATAACTTCTATTATCGGCAACATTCCACGGTAATGGAAAATCACCTTGTGTATAAAATTCTGTGATATCATTACATATAACAAGATTTCTAGTACGGTATTGTGGTAATGATTCTGTTGTTTGTAGTGATTCTGCTGCATTAAGTAATACTAAGCAGATCAGTATTGCTTTGTTCATGACTAAATCCTTTTATTTTTTATGTTTAGCATACAGATCAGTATTGTGTAAATGTTTTTGTTAGGATATACTACATATATCAATGAATTTCTATAATGTGCCCGTAGCTCAGTTGGATAGAGCAACGGATTTCTAATCCGTAGGTCGTAGGTTCGAATCCTACCGGGCACACCATTCTTGACGATCGTTATATTCTACTATTGAATCAAAGGGCTTTTGTACGTTGTAGACGAGGTTTTTGTCTTTAAGCTCTAAGTTCGATAGTACGAGCTTGATAAGTTGTCTTTTTTCTTCAACTTCAGAATTTTTAAATAATTCGTAGGCTTTGTCGGCTAGAGTTATGACGTACTGAGGGGTAATATAGTAATTATCTTCTGCTTCTTGCAGCTTGCTCAATTGGATATCGACATCTACTTGTTGATCGCGTAGTCGAGTGTAAAATTTGTCATAGTCGCTGTCAGTAATTCTACTTTTCAGTTTATCAAGGTAGAGATTGTCTAACATTTTGGTGGTTTCTTTGTATTCTTTGGTGAGTGTATCGTATTGCTGGTTGTGAAACTCTATTTTGTCTTTATGGAGTTGTTGTAGGGTTTGGGCAGTTTGTTGAGCAACTCCTTTTGGTATTTGCATGTTTTGAAAAACAACGTCAAGTTGCTTTGTTATTTCTTCTTGTACCTCTTGGTAAAGAGTTGGAGTGATGATTATTGGATAAGTATGTGGATATTCTTTGTTATTGTGTGTCATGATGCCACAATAAAATTTTTGTTTTAAGATGTAATTAATATACCCTTTGGACCAGCTAAGGCTATGTTTTTTGTTTCACTAGATCGAGAGAGAATGCTCCAGTTGTGTAGAGTTTATATGTTTTTTTGACGATACAGGCTTTGTATTCATCAATGATAATTGTTTTTTACCATCATCTGTTTTGATATTAAGATAGCTATAAGGTGCTTTTCCGACCCATTCTCCTTTACGTAGCTTTTGTTCATGTGCTCGTTTGACATTGTCACTGATGGCATCTGAATAATATTTTGCTAGTCCAAGGCTAATTCCGAAATGAAACTTTTCTGCTGCAGATATTTTACTCGTGATTACTTGTCCATCTGATACAAAGTGTAGTTCGATTTTATCTTGTAATGCTTTATCGTACAATGTTGAAATTCTTTTATCAAAGATGTTTCTGGACAAACGATCTACTTTGTCATAGCAGAGAGCAACTTTGTCAGATTGTTGAATGATGAATTGAAAGATTTAATTAAATTCTAAGCGTTCATCTGTATAGGCACTTTCATCAAAACTAAAAATTTTGATAACTTTAAAATTATTGTTTTGACAATATTTTTCGAGTCTGACAATTTATGCTGGTAGAGAATTGCTAGCTTCTTTTTGTTCTTCGGTACTTACTCGTGCAACTAAAATAGCATTCATAACCAATCCTTTTAGGTGAGATTCAAAAGATGAGGTTTAGTATAGCAAAAGCATATTTGATTACTATCTCAATATTTAGTTGACTTTAGTTAGTTAGTTTGTTAGTTAGTTTGTTAGTTAGGATGGATTAATATAAATCTTTAAAATAAAGGTGGTAAAAATGAAAAAATATGCATTGTTATTAGTAGCTATAGGGGTAGGCTCAATTGTAAATGCAAAGCATCATGATGATAGAGGTTTAGCAAGTGCTATGGAAAGATGTGAACAAGCTTGTGTAGAATGTACAGCTGCTTGTAATACTTGTTCTAAAGAATGTAATCAGTGTACTGATAAATGTATAACTTGTTCTCAAGACTGTAAAGAATGTACAGCTGCATGCAAAACGTGTAAAGATGAATGTATGAAGTGTACTAAAGAGTGCGCAAAATGTTCGATAAATTGTCAAAGATGTATTGAAGAATGTCGTAAATGTGTTGAAACATGCAAAGAGTGTATAGAAGTTTGCAGAGAAATGACACATAGTATGAAATAAATTAATAAACTAAGTAAAGACAATATTCTATTATAATTTTATTTCGAAATTCTGTTTGTAGGCGACAGCTTTTAAGCTGTTCGAGGTGTTTATTAAAAGAAAGTCGATAAATGATAAAAAATCATGTTGATGCATGTAGAGAATGTATTGAAAAGTGTCAAGTATGCGCTAAGGTTTGTCAAGATTGTTGTGATGAAACAGTTAGCAATCATGATTGTGTAAAGCCATGTAGAGATTGTATTAATGCTTGTCGTAAGTGTATAGAAGAATGTAAAAAATTTTTACAAAATTGTACTGATCCAGAATATGCTAAACTTCTTCAAGAATGTATTGATAAATGTGAAGCTTGTATTAGAGCATGTGAATCATGTGTTAATGCTTGTTCTTCAGCTGGAGATGAATGCAAGGATATGTGTAAAGCATGTGTACAAGCTTGTAATGAATGTATAGATGCATGTAATAAGTGTATCAAAAAAGCGTGTGAATTAGATACAAGTTGTTGTTAATTCCAAATTAGATATAAGTAAAGGTTTTGTTTGTTAGTACGCAAATCCTTTACTTATAAAAAAGGAATAAGATGAATAATAAACAATCTTTAGGATTAAATCCTTATCTAATATTGTTTGTAATATTAGGTGCAATTGTTTGTACAACATTAATTGTACAATTTTTTTTACAGATAATAACTTTAAAAGATTTTATGAGAATTTTTATGGGGTTGTTTTTTATAGTATTTGGATTTTTTAAAGTATTGAATTGGAAGGGGTTTGTTTATGCATTTTCGGAATACGATATAATTGCATCTAAAGTCAAATTATATGCTTATGGTTATCCATTGATTGAGTTTTTTCTTGGTATAATGTATTTATCAAATAGTGCAAATTTAGCTATACATGTTATAACGGCATTGATTATGTTTATGGGTTCAATAGGCGTATTATTATCTTTGCAACAACAAAAAGAGATTCAATGTGCTTGTTTAGGGACTGTTGTTAAATTGCCAATATCATCGATTACACTTATTGAAGATGTTGGAATGGGTGTAATGGCTTTGTATATGATTTTTATGTAATTTATGAAAATCTGAGTCGTATTCCTCCACCAAAACCGAATTCTGAGTCTTGAGTAATAGTGGCAAGAATATCTAAAGTCTATCTGTTAATTGTATAGAAGACTTAAATTCAATATATACATGCGCTTTTGTATCAGCACGAAAATCTGCTATAATCCATAAAGGTAAAACAACTTCTATACCAAATACTCCAGCTTGTTTCATTTTTTTACTTCTTGCACATGTTCATCGTCGCGTTGTACGTTCATGATCATCGTCATCACGATCATCGCGACCTGTTCGTTTACCACGACGTTCATTGCAACAAGGTGACAGTATCAGAAACTTGATCGTACGAGAGCTGCGTAACAGCAGCTCTTATTTTTTTATCAAATTTTAACGTATTATAGATCATACAAAAATAACTTTCTGGGGATATTATGATTGATACGATTATTTTATTGTTAAGCAAAAAAGATTTTACCATTACCAAGCCTGAAAGTTTTTAACCATCAGCTTATTGGATTTTGAAGCATACGATGCATGTAACACATTATTTTAAATCAATGCAGTTTTCATCAAAGTATGATAAAACGTATAAACCACGATTAACGTTAAGTAATCGTAATAATGTAGATGGTATTTTAGATACGGTTTTAAAAATAGAGTTTTTGATTTCTAAAATTTTGTATGGAAACAATTTTGAAGAAGTGTGATATAAAGATTTTGATGCAGTTGCTAATAAGTTGCATCAAATCGTGTTGCAAATGGGTGTGCAAACAACAATAGAAGCATTAAAAAAAGCTCCTGTCGCTACAGTTCATTATGCTAAAAACATTGTGTTAACTGATGGTACAACACCACACTATTTGATTAATAAACTGCAAAAGATGTGTATGCCACAAAGCCTTGATACTAATCAAACTGATTTTCGTAATGGTGGACATGCTTTCAAGTGGCATTGCAATGCATACGAAGTTGTTTTTTATGACAAAATGCATGATCTTGCACAAGCTAAAAAAAGTAGCAAACGTAGTATAGAAAAAGATAATAACATTCAGCTACAGTTATTTGAGCAGCTTGATAAGAAACGAACAAAACAAAAGTTTGAACTCTTTCGTATGGAAGTGCGTTTGAATAAACGAGCAAAGATTAAACAACTATTTACAAAACTCAATATAAAAGTACCATTAACATTTCAAAAATTATTCAAGCCTGCAATATCACGCAAAATATTACTGTACTATTTTGATGAACTGCAATCACGCCATGCACCTCTTTTTGAACTATCTACAAGCATGACTGATAAAAGTTTGCTCACGCAAATGATTGTACATAATCCACATCTATCAGCAAATAGAATCATTCAACTCTTTGGTCTTAAACGATTGCACGAAACAATGACTATACAAGAGCTACAACAGATGTTTGCACACCACAATAAACGATCGCTACAACGATTACTAATTGATGCACGTAGATTAGTGATGCCAGCACAAGCAGACTCATTAGATGTGATAAGAAAGCAGGTTGTAAAGGGTAAAGCTGTAAGGATGTAGCTATTCTTTTGCATCTATCTGTAAACCAAAACTATTAAAAACTGTTTGTATGCGCTGCAAATTAAAGTTATATTCTATTTTAAATTCTTTGAATGTGTTTAAAAGGTGGCACCACTCTGATTATCATATTTAATATTAAAATGTTATTTAATGTTTTGTAAAAACAGAGTTTGCTTAAAAAACTATTAACATAAAAAATGTAATATAAATTTATTTGAGTTTTATTAATTAAAAATATAAACATGAGGATGTTGTGAAAAAATTATCAATAATCAGTATCCTATTTATAGGAATATTATGTTTGGCAACAGAAGTATTGAGCAGCGATAGCAAATTAGACTCTAATGGCACATTTTTTTATCCATCGGCGACGATCCAATTAAAAATATTCGCAAAGAAGCCGAATATGAGATGGCAGTAGCCATGAGAGAACATACAGGTCGAACGTCGTCGAGGTCGTATGTGCCTAGAGTAATGGACAGAAGAGATGAAAAAATTGCTCAAGCGAAAGCGATTCAAGAAAAACGGGAATATTTTGATTCGATAATACAAACTTATCCGGAAGTATGTCAAGACTGTAGGGTAGCAGCTCCAAAATGTTGTACTGCTGTTGCAATTGCAGTAGGGAGTATCTCCTTGTTCCTAGTGATGAAAGCTTCTTTTGAAGCTCGTATGGCAGAGCTAGATCGTTTGGAATTTGTTCATCCTCCTAAGAAGGTTCACCAAGATTGTGCACTGATGAATTGTGTTTCTGGCTGTATGCTTTGTGTAGGGGGAGTATGTGTAAATTGTATTCAAATGAAAGACGAGGTTGCAAATTTTTGTGTATATAAAAATGCAATATCTAAAGTTAGCAAAATAGAATAAAATATAGTTTCTATGCTTTCTAAACTGAATCTTATATCTTGTTTTTTATTCCGGGGTCTGTTTAAGAGCTGGCACCACTGTAGCTATCTTGGGCAGGGCAGTTCTTTCAATGAATATTTTCACATTATCAATTTGTAAAAGTAAGCAATAATTTTAGTCTATTGTCATTACAAGATTAACTCTTTATACTTCAGTTCAAGTAATTTTTATAGATTTTACAAGCCAAAGGAAGCGCTATGCGATGTTTAATTCGCGGGGCTTTGCTGGGGACACTTTTTTTTCTATCTTCATTGCTGCATTCTCAAGTAGATATTCAGGAACAATGTACGTATCAATTACAATATGATCAGTATGGTAATCCAAACAAACTATGCATTGAAGCATATCGAATTATTACGCCCATTATAGATGGAATATTGGTGCATGAGCAAAGAGAAGAATATATTTGTAAGCAAGAATATGATGTAACTCAAAAAGGTATACAAGATACTACGCAGCATGTATCGCTGCAGGTTAATGTGCCAAAATATAAAGAGCAGATTCGTTATAACATACCAGAATCACAAGTACCTACTACGCAAAGACAAGCAGGTTTTTATACGAGTGTACAATCTGTGCCACATCAAGCAGGTATATTTGAATCAATGAGTGATAAGCAGCTTAGAGACTATCTTTTATATGATGCTTATTGCAAAAAACAGTATCAGATGGATGCTTGCGCAAAATGTGCAATGATGGCATTGCGTTGCAATACATTTAAAAAACAATTGTTGAGCAACACAACGTTATCTGATGGAGCAGTGCTAGAACTACTCAATGATTATTTACATGGATGCAATACAAATAAGCAAAAATATAAAGATTTAGAGCAACAGGTTACAGAAGCTATAAAAGCTCGTAATCAATCTAAAGTATCGGAGGTTGCAAAAGAATTAGAGCAAAAAATAGCTGAACAAAAGATGCAAGTTGAACAAGAATTGCGTTTGAAATTACTTACAAGGCATAAACAATCTATAGAACAACAGCATCAAACAGTGCAAGATTTGTATTGGGTCAATGATTATGTATCAGATGAAATTGAGCAAGCACGTGAAGAAGCACTACAGCAAACAGAAGCAAAAAATTATATACAATATGATCAGTCATATACGCTTGATGCTATAACCTGTGGATACTTATCGCATCAACATATTGCATATCTTGATTATTTGCATTGTTATGGAACTGCTTTGCAACAACAGTATCATCAAGAAATTTGCGATATCTTGACACAAGCTGCACATCAACATGTAAAGATTGAAAATCTTTTGCAGCAATACTGTCAAAGTCCTATTCTTGAACATGCAACGAACTTTGCTCAAGCAGCACAGCAGACAAATCAAAAAGATTGGACGAGTGTCACAGGGGTTTTAACAAGCATCGGAATGTTGTGTGTAGATTGTTGCAAAGAGGTTTATGGCAGACCATTGGATTATGCGCGAGCAATTCAAGGAGGTGTCGTTGAGTCTGCATATGACTTTGGTCATATGATGTTGCGTTTTGACAAGGCAATCTACAGTGTAGGGCAGATGTTATATTTTGTTTTAGAGACTGGTGCAATGACTGATGCTGCATTACGTTTTCCAGAGTCTAATATGACTGCATTACAAGAGCGACATGGTCAAATTGCTGCTGCTTTATTTGCTATGCAACAAGATTTTTTCAATAAAGATGGTCCTGCACGAGTTAAAGCTATTACAAAATTTGGTACAGATTTTTATTTACCAGCAAAGCTGACTCATGCCATAGGATATTTGATTGGAGGCATATCTTCACGAGCTCGAGGTATGAGAATATTGGAAGGTGTTTCAAGTTTACTTGATGAAAGTTTGATTACAGCAGAAACAGCTGAAAAAATACGCGAGATAGAAATAGCAGCAGAACAGGGCTTTACACAAAAAGTTGCTGCAGAATTCATGGAGGCTGATAGTACTATTGCAAAAGCAGGTAATATCGCAGCAAGGCCATTAAATGTAATTATTGATGAGGTGAAGAAATTAGGCGGAGTTATTCCTTATCATCGAAAAGATTTGTTAAATGAAGCAAGAGAAGTTGTAAGTAAAATTACAAAAGAGTTTAATGGAAAAATAAATAAAAATATTATGAATAAGTACAGAGAAAGAATTATTATAAAAAATGGAATTAA
>PBME01000008.1 GCA_002721975.1 Campylobacterota bacterium
TTGGAATCTTTATTTGAACAAAATGCGAGTTTGTTACAAGAACTTCTAAAAAATGATGAATATAGAAAAGAGCTTGCATTGTTAGAAAAAGAATGCAGCTCTGATAGTTCAAAGTTTTATGAAAACTCAAAGAAATTGACTGAAAAGTATATGCCTGAGTTACAAGAAATTGATGAAAAAATATCTTCATTTGTTACTTATAAAGATGTATCAGAGCAAGAGCAAAGCGATATAAGAAAAGCATTTTCTTCATACTTTAAAGATCTGTTTAGCAAAAATCAGAATATAGTTATTGAATTGAATAAAGCTATGAGTTCTCCAGAGTATCAACATAGAGCACAGCTATTAGCTGAAAAATTTGCTGACAATAAGAACTCTGAGGAATATATTAATGCTCAAAATGAATTGATATATGAATTTTATCCTAAAATAAAAGAACTACACAGAGAACTTGCAGCTATTTCAAAAGGTAAAAAATAACAAACATTTTGATGAAAAGACTTACTTCGAGTAGGTCTTTTCATCAAAATTAATATATTTTAGTATGCTAGTGGTGCACCAAGAAAGTACATAACTGCCATCGCATATATGACATGTGCTATAAGATATGTTGCGACTCCAGCGTTACCATGCCCTTGTGCAAACATATGCATAGCTTGTATTTTTTTCTTTTTGACGCATATATTATAATTATCCATGTATCCTAACAAGATTCCTGCAATAACCGTATGTCCAAGTCCTAGTATAATTCCAGTATGTAGCGTAAGTGGTAATGTAAAATACTGCATAATGTGTAAATATATTGGCGGAAATAGAGCTGAAGCGATGATATGAATACTAAATCCTGCGATAAAAGATTCATTTCCAGCTTTTTTGCCTGTTGCCATGCAACCCATATATTCAGTTAAATTTAAGGTTGTGAGTTTGATCATATTGACTGCCATGGCAAAGATACCCATGACTATGCCTGCAAATATTCCTGCTTTAATAATTGGTAGTGAAAGATACGTCATAAATACAGCTCCTTTTATAAACTAACAACTTTCTTTATCATCAGTATTGCATGATTTTTTATTTTTTATACAATCGCATTGACAGTCGTTTTGTACGCATGTGCAACTAGTACAACTACATTTTTTTCCTGTACAATTGCAGTTGTTGCATTCACAATTTTCACAATTACATTGTGGGTTTTCGCAATTCATACTACTTCCTTATTTTATAATATTAAGGTATCTTTGTTTGTGCTTATTATAGTGTTTAAATATTATTAACTATATAAAAAAGGTACTTGTTATGTATATAAAAGTAATTCTTTCTTTAGGTTTAGCATTTATGTGTGCCTTTTCTGAGTCTAGTTTTAAAGAACGTTGCCATTGGAATCATGCTAATAATGTAGTTGCTACCTTGTATACAGCCAAACGAGATGCATGTCAGGGTGTTGTTGGATTGTCTGTATTAAATATGGAGAATTTGCAATGGCAAAAAGAAAAGTATATGGCTGTTGAAATTACAAAATTTGTTACACCTTTGTCTTTTATGAGTCAAGTTCCTGAACTGCAAGATTATGATGATACAGTTGAGTATCAAGTTTTAAAGCAGCATCCTGATAGAATTAATTTTAAACATGGAGCACCTGCTATTGCTCGATCTGTTGATAAAGCGTATACAGATTATAGATTTTTATATAGTGCAAATGTCGTACGTTTATATGATAATATGACTGATGCTCAGCAAGCATTGTCTGATAGAATTAAACAAGAAGCTTCCAAACCAGCAGATAAAGTAGCTGTCAATAGAGTTAGATTTAAGAGTGATGCAGAACAATAAGCTTGATTGTTACTGCAAAAATCATTCAAAATTATCAATCATGCAGAAAATTTGATACCCTAATATATGTAAAGAATAGATGTTAATTTAGATATTAAGGGTTTTTTCATGGAACATGGCAAAATTAAATTAGGCATGGTTATTCTCATGCAACCAGATTTACAAAAAGCTGTAGATTTTTATAAAGATACTTTAGAAATGAAAGAAAAATTTCATTTACAAAGCAAATGGGCAGAGTTTGATTTAGGCTGTGTTAAAATTTGTTTATGTCCTACAGATCAGCCACAAGATAATGTTAGAACAGGTTTAGTATTAGAGGTTTTTGAAGATTTACACGCGTTGTGCGATAAACTTAAGTCAGAAGGTGTAACCTTTTTAAATGAACCAGTAGTGGCTCCTCATGGTATTATGGCTGCATTTAAAGATCCAGGAGGAAATGTCGTTGATTTATATCAAGCAACTCCTGATAAATATGAAGCATTCTTAAAAGAGCAAAAAGAAAAATTAGATAAAGCTCAACAAGAAGCAGCAAAAAAAGAAACAAAATAGGGTTGTATGAAAACATCAATTTTGTGTTTCTTAATGATGTCGTATGGGTTATCTTTGTCTTGTTCATTTATTAATGGTGTTAGAAGAGACCGTGAAGATGAGAAAGTATCTTTGCAAAAAGTAGAAGCTCAATTAACACAATTGGCTCAGCAAAGAAAAGCTGCATCTATTGAAAAAATAATACAAGATTTACCTGATATTAAAGATTGTGACTTAGACATTGTATCCTCAAAAACTCCAGTCATTTATAGAGATAAAAATGAGTTTGGAGGTACTTGTAAAATTATTGTTTGGTCGGATGGCAATAGAACTGAGCAATATCATGGAAAAGGGTGGCGTTATCCATCTGGTACAATAATTAAAACTTGTAAATCTTCTGGTAAACAGAGCGCACTTTTACCAAGTAATTATCCATAGTATCTATACTGTAAAAATCTGAGTCAGTTGTTATCAGATTTTGTTGAAAGATTCTTTTTTTTTAGGTATTATTTGTAATAGAAAAAGAGTGTTTTTGAAGCAAAAATGTTGAATTTTATAACTTACTTAGTTAAAGGGTGAAAGATGTTTCAAAAACTTCGTCCAATTAACAATAATATTTGGGTAAAACTTGTTCAAGAAGATACAAAAACTGCTGGTGGATTATATATCCCTGATTCTGCAAAGCAAGATGCTCAAATAGGTCTAGTACAAGCTGTTGGTCAAGGAACTCAAATTAAAGCAGGCGAAAAAGTATTTTTTGGTAAGTACTCAGGAACAAAAGCCGGAGAAGAGTATATTGTACTTAAAGAAGAAGATGTTCTAGGCGTTATCGAAGAATAAGTGTAAAGGTTATAATCAAATGGCAAAAAAAATATTATTTGGGCATAATGCTCGCACAAAAATTTTAAATGGTGTTAATACATTAGCCAATGCTGTTAAAGTGACATTAGGACCCAAAGGTCGTAATGTATCGATTGAAAAATCATTTGGTGCTCCTACTATTACTAAAGACGGTGTAACTGTCGCAAAAGAAATCGAGCTTAAAGATAAGTTGGAAAATATGGGCGTACAGATGGTTAAAGAAGTTGCTAGTAAAACTGCAGATATAGCAGGTGATGGTACAACAACAGCAACAGTTCTAGCACAAGCTATCTTTCAAGAAGGTAACAAGTACGTAACAGCTGGCGCAAATCCTATGGAGTTAAAACGTGGGATTGATAAAGCTGTAGCAAAAATTGTAGAAACGTTACAAGCTCAAGCAAAACAAGTAACAAGCAAAAAAGAAATTGAGCAAGTTGCGACAATTTCTGCAAATCATGACACAACAATTGGTCAACAAATTGCTGATGCAATGGAAAAAGTTGGTCAAGATGGTGTTATTACAGTTGAAGAAGCTAAAGGTACACAAAGCGAATTGTCTGTTGTAGAAGGTATGCAATTTGATCGTGGTTACTTGTCACCATACTTTGTAACAGATTCAGAAAAAATGGAATCAGTGCTTAATGATCCATTGATTTTGCTATGTGATAAAAAGATTTCTAGCATGAAATCATTAGTTTCTACCTTGGAAGGCGCTGCAAAAACAGGTCGATCAATTTTGTTAATAGCAGAAGATATCGAAGGCGAAGCATTAGCAACATTAGTAGTTAATAAGATTCGTGGCACATTAAAAGTAGCAGCTGTTAAAGCTCCTGGTTTTGGTGATCGTCGTAAAGACATGCTTGAAGATATTGCAACAGTAACTGGCGGTATAGTTATTTCAGAAGATAAAGGTATGAACCTTGAAACTATTACTGAAGCAGAGCTTGGTTCTGCTAAAAAAGTTATTGTCACAAAAGATGATTGTACAATTGTACAAGGCTTAGGTGCAGACGAAGCAATTAAAGCTCGTGTAGCGCAAATCAAGATGCAAATTGAAAATACAACATCAGATTACGATAAAGAAAAACTTCAAGAACGTCTTGCTAAGCTAGCAGGTGGTATTGCAGTTATTAAAGTTGGTGCTGCAACAGAAGTTGAAATGAAAGAAATTAAAGACCGTATCGATGATGCATTAAGTGCAACACGTGCAGCGGTTCAAGAAGGTATTGTTGCAGGTGGTGGCTGTGCATTATTGCGAGCACAAACTTCATTGGCATCGTTACAATTAACAGGCGACGAAAAGCTTGGTTTGCAAATAGTACATCGTGCAATTGAAGAACCTTTAAGAATTATTGCTTCAAATGCTGGTTATGAAGCATCAGTGATTGTAGATAGAGTGTTAAAAGAATCTGGAGCAATCGGTTTTGATGCAAGACAGGGTGATTACGTTGATATGGTTCAAGCTGGTATCATCGATCCTGCTAAGGTAACACGTTGTGCATTACAACATGCTGCATCAATTTCAGGCTTGTTATTAACAACTGAAGCTATGATATCTGATTTAGAAGAAGATAAGAAAGATTCAGCACCTCCAATGCCTCCGATGGGTGGTATGGGCGGTATGCCAGGAATGATGTAAACATCATTTTGAATTTGAAGAGTTATGTGATAAAAAAAGCCTAGGTAATCCTAGGCTTTTTTTATTAAAGTGTATAAGGTTATTTTTTATGAAAAAAATGTTTTTATATATTCAACTGCTTTTTACAAGTGTACATATAGTTTGTAGTAGTAATGAGGTATCAAAAGAAAATGATTTTCAGTCTGATACGGAAAATGAGACATCGAAAGGAAATAATTTTATAATCGCGAAACAAAAAAGACTGATTTATATTACGATTCTCGTGAACCAAATTCTCACATAGTAAAGTTATTAAATGCTGCTGGTGGGAATCCGGCGGCAGTTTATTATGCTTTTGTCAAAAGGTATTGGTTGGATAAAATAGATAATGAACGAATTGTTGTTTACGGACAATCGGTGCCATCAAAAATGAAATACTCTTTAAAAGTTTGGAAGCGTATAGCTAAAAAAAGAATGCGTAAGGTATAAAAGAATATGATATTTGACGTAAAAACAGATAAAAAAGACATATGACCTTGCATGTTTTTGATGGGTTGCATGCCAAAATGACTAGTTCTTGGTTGCATAGTATGTACGAATTACCATGTTATTCCGACATTTTTAGAGATTCTAATATTTATAAAAGAGTAGTTGTGAATAAGGTATTACTGCTATTTACTACGTATAGTAATGATACAATTACATGTTCTAAAATGCTAAACAAGGTTAGTTGTAGACAATGTTACTTGTTAAATTTTTGTTTGTTCATAAGTATGAAGCATTTCCCAAATGTCATAGAGTTGACGCCAATTATGTAAAGCAATATCTAAAATAGTTTGATTGTTATTATTAAGTAGAGATGTATCTACTCGATGATGTTTAATGCTATAAGTAAGACATCTTAAAGCGCCATATTTAGTTGCTGCCATAGCCAGGGTTAAAGTAACTTTGTCTTTAGGGGATGTATCTAAGTCAGAACGTAACATGTTGAAGTATGCACTATCGAGATGATCAGGACCGTTTTTTTCTAAATAATCATTAAATGCATATAGATCGTCTTGAGAAAAAATTTGTATTAATTTTAATCCTTCTACTAATGCTTCTTTAGGATCATCACTAATTCTTGTAAAATCTTTTTGAGAAAAATTAGAGACAAATGATTGAGCGGTGTTCGTTTTTTGATGTTTATCAAGGAGTTTCCAAATGTTAGCAGCTGTTACGGTATAATCATAGGCTATGTTAAGAATAGTTTGCTTAGCGCTATTGCGTATATCAAATATAACAGGATAGTTTTTAAGTATATAATCAACACATTGTATGGCACCGTATCTAACTGCTGCCATTGCAATAGTTAAAGTAGGTTTGTTTTCAGCGTCAAGATCTGTTCGAAGTGTATTGATATATTAGTTGGAATTACTATTTTTAGGAGCTTGTATCTTTAAATATGATATAAAACCAGCAAGATCATCTTGTTTGAAAAATTGCTGTATTTTTATACTTTCGGGTATAACTTGAGCCTGAGGAGCACCTATTTCTGGAATGTGAGCAGAAGCTTTAGGGATTCTTTTAAGAATTTCTTCTATTTCTCCAGGTTTTCCAAAATAGCTTGTGTGAATTGATTGATGACATGTTATATCACAAAGAAATACTATAGCTAACAATATTGTATATTTATTCATACAACACTCCATATAAAGTTTATTATATAATAAATATAGTTACATTTGTTCTATGAAAGCAATATTTTAGAAGTTAATACCCATTTTTGCCCAGCCTCCCCAGAAAGATAGGGCGGCATTATTTTGTGAAGCTTCGATATACAAACCAATATTAGCAAAAAAGTCGCGAGTTTTTCCTTTTTGACCTACACCAATTGTTGCATATGCTCGATGGGTAATAGCGCTTCCTGCTCCTGCAGAAATTATATCAAGATCATGTAAGCTAATGTATTTGTTTCTTGGGGCAAATGTAAAAGTTGTACCACAACAGGTTACTTCACCATCTGGTGGTGCTACAAAGTTAATTGTGCTATTACTTGCTGTTCGACCAGTTTCGGTGTTGGTATCAATTTTTTCGATGATATATTGATTTGCCATCATTGGATTTTCTATGACTTTTGCTAAATCACCGTCTTGATCTATAAATGCAATACCATAACGATTATCATCCCAAGGTAATTCTGGTTCAGGTGTCACTACTTCTGAGCTATGCGCCCATAATTCATATCCAATTTCTCCTGTAGATGCACCATATTTAAATCTAAATCCTGTTGCCATATCAAATATGTTAAATGGTTCGACACGAGATCTAATAGTTAATACATTGGTTGCTGGAAGAACGGAGTTTGTTTTTCTATCAAGTAGTTTCATGTATCGTGAGTATGGTTTATCAACAAGGTCATATGTACGATATTGATGATTGCGTGCTAAAAAATTATTTTCAAATTCTAGAAAAAAACAAACTCGAGAATGAGAGTTTGCATGTTTTCGTAAAACAGGAAATTGAAATAAAGCTAACGATGTTAAACCAAAGTGAGCATTGTAGCCATTAAGCGGTTCAAAGAGGTAAATGTTGCTGTTTTGTTCAACAAAAGGAATAGATACACCAAATCCTGTAATAATATGAGTATCTCGATCATTAAGATATTTAGTCCCCATAGTGAGTTGAATATTAGAAAGTCGAATCAAGTTCATTTCACATTGAGAAAAATTAGCATAAGAAAAATTATTATTTGTTAAAGCATCAATAGCTCTTTGGTCGCCTTGTAATCCAAGTTCATTAGAAACATAGGTGATTGGTAATTTGATTCCTAAGTACCAAAGATCTGCTGCTGGACTGCCTACAATTTCTTTTAAATCTTGATTAAACTCTATGACCCCAGATGCTTGTCTTTGAAAAGGCTTTACGGTAAAAGTACTTTCAATTACTTCCGGTGCATCAAACCATTGACCCAATATATCTCTGTTAAAGCTTTTTGTTGTAATTTCATCTTGCATAGGATTTTTTGGAGACCATCCTCTTGCTGTTAAGGTAAACTCGCTAGGATTGGTTCCACCTTTTATTGATAATTCTTTTTTATGGTCGAATAAAAAGTATTCTGGGCTTGTTTTATTTTCAAATGACTGACCATATGTCATAGATATTTGTAGCGCTGAGCCAAGTTGGTGAGGCTTATATCCAAAATCATACCAAGAGGCTTGTTGCATACCAATAGAGTTAAAGATGTTTCGTGTTAACATGAAGGTTTTATTGGTATGTTCGGTAATAATACTTCCATCTGGAGAAGAGTTTGTTCGTGCATAGTGACTATACATTAAACATAGCAATATAAGACTGTTTTTATATTTCATTACTTGTTCCTTTTAACAAGGTTGTTTTGTATATGCAGTACCATACCATATAACATTTTTTTTGATAATTCTAAAATAAAAAGTTTTTACAAAATATTCTTGAGATCAATGCGCTTGATATGAGTTGTTAAACTAATGAAATTGTAGTATTTTTTATATATAAGCTACATATTAATCATTACTTAAAATAGGAAATAAAATGATTACATCAAATAAATCACGCTTTGCTTTTTTACTATGTTCGTTTTTTGTAACAGCGGCTCCTGTTGTTGCTAAAGAAGCAAGTGCTCCAAATCAGCAAGAATTTAAATACAAAACATCATATGGTGATCTTGAGCGTAAATTTGTTAAAAACTTTTTTGGCAACGTAAAAACTTACACATACGATGCGCTTAAAAATTTTCAAAAGCATCCAGAATTATTTGTACTTGCTGTAGGTGGTTTGACAACAGGCACACTATACAAAAAAGAAATCAAATCATATGTAGAAGAGTTTTTGTATGGTACAGACAATCAAAAAGGCCATAAAGATAAAGTAGTTGTTACAGTATGGGCATTATTGTTAGGTGCTTACTTAGTAAAAGATAACATTAATAAAAGATGCTTTGTAGACGAAGACGATACAGCTTCTCTAAATTAATACAACATTACAATTAAAACTTTTAAAGATGACCGAAGTGATTCGGTCATCTTTTTTATTTTTCTTTTACATATTAATGATTTTATATTACTTTTTTATACAAGCAGTTTTCTAACCTATTTTTATACTAGAGGAACTTATGTCGAATAAGTTATACGCTTCACTAGTTCTAGTTGTTTATGTCTGTTTGTTTTATGCAGAAATTCATCCAAAAAATCAAGATTCTCATCAAAAAAAAGTAAAAGATAAAATAGCATTTGATTATCATGCCGGTGATAAAACATATAAGATTCCAAGTAATTTTTTTGCAGATATTGTTGGTAATACACAGGCTCAACTTCGTGATATTGTAAAAAGTGTAGAAGCTTATCCTGCTACGTTTACTATATTAGCTTCGCTTGGTCTTGGATATCAATTATATAAAAATGACATTTTTCATTATGTACATTCATTAAAACTAGATGAATTTATATATGGTAAATTTGATACACAAGGTAAATGCATTCAAGAAGGACATAAAAATGAAGTTTTATTTGGGTTATGGTCAATCATAGCAGGACTTTATTTGTCTAAAAATAAGATTTTTGAAGCTTGTCATACATGTTTAGGTGTAGAAGATGACGATGAAGAAGTTGATGAAACAACAAGTACATCTGACAATGATAATATATACAGCTTTTCAAAAAGTTCTGTGCGTATTTATCGTCCTGGAGAAATTAAAACAAAGTTTAAAGATGTAGCAGGCTTAGAAACAGCAAAAGAAGAGTTAATGGATATTCTTATGTTTTTAAAAGACTCTCAACAGTTTAAAGATATTGGGGCAAAAATTCCGAAAGGAGTTTTGTTGTCAGGATCTCCAGGTAATGGTAAAACTTTATTAGCTCGAGCATTAGCAGGGGAAGTGCAATGTCCGTTTTTATATGTGAGTGCTTCAGAGTTTATTGAAGCAATTGTTGGTGTAGGTGCTGCTCGAATACGTAATATGTTTGCAATAGCAAAAGATTTAGCCCCATGTATTATTTTTATAGATGAAATAGACGCTGTAGCTCGTAAACGTGGAGCAAGTATATCTGGTGGTGATACAGAATTAACTCAAACATTAAATCAGTTATTATCAGAAATGGATGGATTTGAACCTCAGGTGAATCCTATTGTTGTTATCGGAGCAACAAATCGTGCAGATGTTTTAGATCATGCCATTCTTCGACCTGGTAGATTTGATAGAAAAGTAGAAGTTACTTCACCGTTTATTAATGATCGTTGTAAAATTTTAAATCTTCACTTGCAAAACGTAAAGCAAGCTGATGCATTAGATGTATATAAAATTGCACGTGGAACACCTGGTTATTCTGGAGCTGAGCTTGCACAATTAGTAAATGAAGCAGCTATTTTAGCTTTACGAGAAGGTAAAAAAGAAGTGACTATGTTTCATATTGATCAAGCTCGTGATAATATCAATCTTGGTCGAGAAGTGAAAGGCATGAATATATCGTATGAAGAGTCTTGGAAAACTGCAGTACACGAAGCAGGACATGCAATTGCTCTTGTTTATCAGCAATATGCAGAGCCTTTACACAAGGTAACAATTGTTCCACGTAATGGTGCACTAGGAATTACGTTTAGCATGCCTAAAGAGCGCTATAGTACCTATGTTGAAAATTTACGAGCACAAATAGTATTTGCTTTAGGCGGTAGTGTTGCAGAAGAATTAATATATCAAGGTCGTGGAGTAGGTGCTTGTTCTGACTTAAAACAAGCACGTCGATTAGCAACGCAAATAGTTATGCTATATGGATTAACAGAAGAGTTTAAAGATATTACATTTGAAGAATATATTAATAATCAGGTGCATTTACCAGATGAGTTATCGACTAAGCTTCAATCAGAAGTTGCAAAAATTATACATGAATGTCGTCAAGAAGCAGTAACTATTCTTACAGAGCATAAAGATAAGTTAGAAACTTTAGTTTCAATGCTGCTTGAGCATGGTACTGTTTACGGTGCTGATGTGTATAAATTATGTGAATTAGCAGAGCCAAATATTGAGTATTCATTAGCAAATTAATGTTTTACATATTTTACTCGTAAAAAAACTCCTAAGTGTAAACTTGGGAGTTTTATTTTTGATCAATAAATTGTTTTTTCGTTTATTTTTGTATTACAGTAACAGTATTATTGATATTAGGGGGAAAAATGAAGCATCTTTTTTTGATAATTAATTTTTTATGTTTTTGTACATGTTATAGTCAAAAAGAGCAATTATTAATGTTTGTGCATACGCATCCATCAGTATTTACAGATGATGAAGGTTTGCATGTAGCACATCAAATGTTAACAGCTCTTGTTCAGCAAGCTGCACCAATCTTAATGTCAGAAAATGTTTGGCAACATGTTGTTTTACGTTCTGAAAGATTTACAAAAGCATTACAAGATACCCAATCGTTACAACAAGATATAGTTGATTTATATAAAAAAACAAATCAAACGATTTTACATGAAAATGGAGATTGTCATAAAGTGACCACGTTATTAGATAATGCATGGTATCAACAACATTATCCACGATTAGCAAAAGTTGATGCAGATGTTATCAAGCAATTACATTTTGATTTTTTTTGTTATTATGCTTTTGATTATATAAAAAACTATGTAGTGTATCATCTTTTGGAAGGATATGTACTATGTATTCCTAATAATCAATCAGACAATTTTAATCTACACCAAGCTAAAAAAATGACATATTCACAAGTAAAAAAACCTACTTTTAAAAAACATAGTTTTGCTTTGCATCAAGTATTAACAAAGTATCTAAAGAAAAGTAAAAATTGTAGTTGGTGTTTTTATTTAACAGGTCATGGATATCATAAAGATGCTGATCATCCAGAGCCGATGGTAGCAGGAATGACATTGCATGCTTTTTCAAAATTGTTGCATGCTTTAAATAATAAAACATTTCATACCAGTTTATTAACATATAGCTCTTGTTATGCAGCAGGTGAGCATTCGATTATACCTTATCAACAAATAATACAAGGTAATCAACAGAATCTTCATTTAGATTATCCTGTTATCATGATGTCTCTTGCTGATTCTCCTACGTATGTTTTTGGCTTACCTTCAGGGTTTAAGTTGCCGCCATATAATCAAAATATGACGTTGCAAAATAGTGATATTGATAACAAACAATTACAGTTTTATTTTTTGCAGAATTTTAAAAAATTTTGTGATATAACTCGATTAAAACAATCTGCTATTGAGTTAGCTCGTGCACTTAATCCGTATGTACAATGTTTTTCAGAAGTTTGTAATGTTACTAGAATAGAAAATATTCCATTACTACGTAAAAAACATTCTTCTTACTTTGTTCCGTTAGATACATCAGTAGTGCAGTCATTATTACAAGATAGCCCTCAAGATGTCACAGTAAACTCTAAAAAATCAGCTTTGTTGTGGTATGTTAAGCATCATAATGGAACAATAATGTTGTCTCATACATTGCCTATGTTTATTTCGATGTTACCAGGAAGACAGGTTCATCGTGCGTTTATGTTACAGGCTTCAGCATCAAATTTTGAAACGCTTATACGAGAAGTATTTTTAGCAATTGATGATATGAAAGATGAAAGCATTTACTTGTTTGATAAATTAAGCTGTCAAGTTACCATACCTCAGATTTCTTCTGATACTATTACTATGTTGGATAATGTTGTAGTATTACCAGCTGGTACATGGTTGCCTAGCTTTGCTCAACTGGGTGCTTCTTGTTATGTATATGCTGAACATAATAGACAAGGTTATTGGATTATTTTTAATCAACATAAACAATTACATGATGTAATACCGCTTTCGGGTAAACAGCAAGATATTTTTAATATCTTTAAAGCGTTGTTATTGCAAGAGTCTCGATTTGGGTCAAGGTTATCTTTGTCAAAACTAATGTCTTCTGAATATTTTAATCAAAGAAAATCGTTAGAACAAAAATTGCTTACGCACTGTTTGCAACAACATATTTGTAAAGAATAAAAAGTATATTTTGGGAGTTATGTACTTTTTTTTAACACAGTCAATTTATCATTTTTCTCACATTCTTGATATATCGGTAAAGATGATGCTTTTGAAGTTTCATGATTTTTTGTGCTGGATTCTGTAGTAGATATTGTGTCTTGATTGGGTTGCAGTAAAGAATTTGTAAAAAAAGGATCGTAAGAAGGAGGCTTAGAGATTTGTTGTTGTAGTTTTGGATCAATAATTGTTTTTGGTGTATGTCGCAATTTTTCTATTAGATTGTCATAAGGCGCTAATTTATAATATCGTTGTTTTTGATTTTGCCACATTACAAAAAATTTTTTTAGCAATTTGTGTTGATTCTTTGTAGCAAGTAATTGGATTAGTTGGTTACGTTGGTGTTGGAATTGTGATTGTAGTTCTTGGGTTGTAGCTAAAAGCTCTTTGTTTCTACGTATAAAACCTCGTTCTATTGCTTGTTGACAAAGTAGTTGCTTTTTTTCCTCACTGCAAGATTGAACAACTGTTTCTTTGTAACTGTTTTTAATATATGGATCAGCTCCTTGAGCTATTAACTCTTCTAATTTATTCCACTGCTCTGCATGAGCACATGCATGTGCAGGAGTACTAGCAAAAGTACTTTTTTGTTTTTTATCATGACCAGTTTGAATATTAATGAGATGCGGATGTGTTTGTAACGTATTACAAAAATCTTGAAAAGAAAAGCATTTACGTGCTTTATTATGCAACTCTGTACGGCCATAGTTGTCAAATATGATTGTTTTGTCAGATGTTATGATACTTTGTTCACTGATAATATAGAGAGAAAATAATATATATTTGAATTGCATGAATATACCCCTTAAGTGTGTTATGTTCCTGAATATATATTATATAGGTAGAAAAGCTTTTTTTAAGTTGTAATTTTTCAAACGTAAATATAACAAATATATTTTGTATATTCTTTTTTATTTGTTGATCAAGTCTTGATGCTAAAATAGATGTTCTATGTATGTTTGTTATTGTAAAATTACTTTTTAAACTTATCTGTGCTAATAATTTTTTATAGTATGTTAAGTGATAAATATTTGGTCGTGAAGTAATATTGTTTCAGCAAGTTTTTTAAATAGTGGTGCAGCTACTAAAGAAGCATAGGTAACTTTTTTTGATTCTTTTACATAAGCTACAATAACTCGTTTATAATTGTTATGTTCTATTGCGCCAACAAAGGTATAAAGATGTTTATCATCGTTGTATAGTCCATTATCTAATAAGTTAGAAGTACCTGTTTTTCCTATGATTTTGTATCCTGCTATTTTTGCACGTCTACCAGTACCACTTTGAATTGTTTCTTCTAGAATGTCTTGCATGTTTTGTATTGTTTGACTTGAAACAATTGGTCCCACTTTTTTGATATTTTTTTGTTGTATAATTTGTGGGGTGATTACATATCCATCATTAACAATAACAGCGAATGCTCGTGCTAGTTGTAATAAATTAGTTGTTAGTTCATATCCATAGGTTAAAGATTGTATTGAGTATGCTGACCAGTTAGTAGGGTGATTTACAAAACCTTTTTGCTCTCCTTGCAAATTGACACCGGTGAGCTCTCCAAGTCCTAATGCTTTATAATAATCATACAAATTAGTGCCAAGTCGTTTTGTTATTTTGACAATACCTATATTGTTTGAATATTTAATAATATCTTTAAATGAAATTTTTCCATGTGGAACTACTGTGCGAATTCGAATATTATCAATTTTAGTTTCTTTTGTATTTTCACAGTCGATAATTTCGTCGATAGTCGTAATATTTTCTTCGAGAGCTGCTAAAGCTGCAAATACTTTAATAACTGATCCTGTTTCAAAGCATTCACTAATAGGACGATTTTTGGTTGTTTCAATTTGTAGATCTTTGGTATTATTTGGATCAAAGTTTGGAGCCGATACCATAGCTAAAATTTCTCCCGTATCAGGATCAAGAGCAACAGCTGCGGCTTCTTTAGCATCGCAATTAGCCAGTGTTTGATCTAAAATATCTTGAAATTTAAATTGTAAGTCAGCATCAATAGTTAATGTAATAGGTTCAGCTTCTATTCCTTGTTGAGTTGTTTCTTTAGAAAAGTAAAAGTGCTTAAGTTTAGCATCTTTTTTTAAATTATATGTTGTTGGTATGCCTTGTAACTGTGTATTGTATTGTTTTTCTATACCAAAGAGTCCATTGTTATCAATATCAGTGATGCCAAGTATTGGACCTAGTGACTCATAAGGATAAAAACGACTAGACTCTTTTAAAAGATGAATGTCAGGATGGTTGTTAGTAGTAATTGCTGTTATTTCTTCTTCTGATAAATTTCGTTTGATAAACATAAAATTTTTATGCTCATAAGCATCAAGTCGTGCTACAGCTTGTGGAAATTGCTTTTCTAAAAATGTAGTTAATTCTTCTTTGTTAGAAATAGTTTTTGGTAAAATAAATGCAGAAATACTATCGTTGTTAATAGCAATTGGCTTATTATTACGGTCAAAGATTTCTCCTCGCTGTGGATAGCTTTGAATAGTAACGTTGTATTGCTTATTGCCAAGATTCTTAAAAAAATCTGATTGTTTTATTTGAATAAAATATAAATTAACAACAATAACACCATAAAGCATACAAAAAAGTAATAGGACGATAATTGATCTCGTATAATTGTTAAAAACTTCCATGCTATTCCTTTTGCAAAGTAACAGTTTTTATATCTTTAATTTTTAAAGGTTTCATATGTAATTGCTTATGCGCAAAAGATTGTACTTGAGATAGTTGTTGTTCTTTATTGATTTGATACAAAATATGTTTTTTCTTTTCGAACAGTTCTGCTTGTTGTTCTTGTAGATGCTGTATGCTGTAAAGTAACTTAATAAGATGATTTTGTTTATGGATTAATAATATTGCAAATAATATATTGATACATGCAACAAGAGCTAATAACCAAAAACTTTTCATAACTACATCCAAATAATAAACGGCATAATACTTGCAGTTTATGCAGAAATGTAAAAGAAATGCAAACAGTTTAAAATGCGTGTTCAACGTTTAAGTGTAATTGTGTCATTTCTTTTTTGAATTTTTTACTTGGATTCAATTTGATACCAAAATCAACTTGCAACGGTGAAGGTGATTTAACACGGAATCCTATACCTACGCTATGTCGGTAAAAGAAGTTATTGTTTTGTAATTCGCGACAGAATTTAGGATTTGCAGCAGCAATTTCATCTCTGTAAGGTGTATTCCATCCAGCACCGCCATCATAGAATATGACGCCTCGTGTATTCATATTAGAGCTAATTGGCATAATAAATTCTACATTCACATTAAATGCACGTGTTGCTCCAAGAGAAGTATCTTTCCAGCATGGTCCTACTTGTCCGTATGTATAACCACGTACGGTTGTTGGTCCGCCAACATGATACAAGCTTTTCCATGGTACTTGTTTATTGTCAAACTTATGAATTAAACCTGCATTACCATGAACACATAAAACAAGATCATGTTCACCAATAAGTGGCGTATACCAAGAGACGTCTATTTCTGTTCTAAAATATTGGAAACGAGAGTTTTGAGGTGTATTTGCTTTCATACAGTTTGATTCTTGGAAACAAGGTAACATAGTAGATCCTGGTAAAGTAAATTGATTTACCCAGCTCCATTGGTGTCCTTGTGTTGAGAATACAATGCCATCACGTTTGTCTTGTGACACATTACAGATCAGTGATACTTGAGAACCTTCTTGGAAGTTTTGATTTAAAATAAGCTGCGCGAGAGAAGAATCTCTACCTAATCTGTTAGCAGCTTTTATATTTTCATCATAACTAATTTTTTCGTATGCGAGTACACCTTCAATAAGCATACCATTGAGCTTTGGTGTTACATAACCAAGACTTGCACTTCCTCCAATTGCTCTTTCAAATGGATGATTTTGTGCGATATCGACGTTATCATATTCTGATTTTTTAACATAAGCATTTAATGATCCTCGAATAGGTTTGTCAAAAAGCCATGGATTAACAAGGTTTATATTAAATGCTCTATAACGTTTTGAAAGTTCAATAGAACTTGATGTTGCAATACCAGAACCACCTAAGTTGCGATCACCTGCGCTAATATTTAAATTAAGACCGGTTTGAGGGGTTTGGCGATTGCTTGGTGATCCTCCATATCCAAGATTAAAGTTAAAGTGACCAGTCTTTACTTCTTTAAGTAATAATTCAAGGTCAGCATGCGTATCATCAATTCGAGTGGTTTTCCAGTTAACTCCGTTTTTAGGATCAAAATAATTTAAAATATTGACTCGAGACTTTGAAATTTCCATTTTGCGATTAGTAATAAGCTCGCCTTCATCAAGCAGAATAGAACGACGAAGAACGCTGTCTTTTGTTTTTTGATTACCTTTAATAGTTAATCTATTAAGATATACTTGGTCTTTTAAATCAGAATTAAATGTGAGAGAAACAGTTTTGTCTTTTTCGTTGATATCTACTATTGGATCAATATCTGCAAATAGATATCCATACTCACCCCAAATCATTTTTAAGTTTTCAAGAGCGTTTCTTATTTTTTCTTGAGAGTAAAATTGTCCAGGGACGATAGGAATAACAGCTTTTAGTTGTTGTTCAGATAATTTATCATTACCAGGAGCGTTAATTTCTTTGATGATATAACGATCACCTTCATAAATGTTATAAGTAATATCATAGTTACCGGTTTTATTGTTTTTTTGTACATCAGTATTGATTACTTTTGCGTGTACAAAACCGTTACTTTTGTAAGCATCTTCGATCATGTATTTATCACCTTCAAGCATTTCAGGGTTATAAACACCAGATCTATCAATCATGCCAAGAAGCCAGTCTTCTTTAGATAAAATTATACGCTTTAATTTTTTATTAGATACGTGTTTGTTACCTTTGAACATGACTTGTGTAAGATATGATTTTTTGCCTTCTTTTATATCAAATTTAGCATTAACATGTCCGTCATCAGTAGGTGTAATTGCACCAGTAACTTCTGTGTTATGATAATTTTTCTTTTGATAAAGTTTTTTGATTTTAGAAACAATAGCTTGTACTTCTTCTTTAACAAGTGTGTGCACAGTGTTTAACTTTAATTCTTCTTTTAATTCTTTAGAAGTAATAGCTTTATTTCCTGTAAATGTAATATCTTGGATACGAGGTTTTTCTTGAACGATAATATGTAAATCAACATTGTCATTTTCAAGTGGCTCAGCATAAATTTTTACTTGATGGAAATAACCTGTTTTATACAAGTTTTTGATCATAGTAGCTGTGTAATTAACATTAAATAAATCACCAACCTTTAAAGGTAGCCTGTGAACAATGGAGTCTTTAGTAATTACTTTATTACCTTTGACATGAATTGTTTTAATTTTACGCTTTTCTTCTTGTAGTTTTGCTCGCTGTTGATAATCAATTTTATTTGGAAAATTCTTTTTTTCTGAAGCAGCAATAGTTTTTTTTGTGCTCTTTTTTTTCGGTTGACCTTGTTTTTTATTAGGTTCTTTATTAACTTTTTTGTTATAAACAGCTTCGTTTACAATATCGAGGTTTTGAGAATCATTACCACACATTACTTGGGGTAGAAAATACAAACCAAATGCTAAAAGTATGTAATGTATACGTCGTTTTTTATTTTCATGTACCATTCAATCTTCTCCTGAAATGATGTAAGCAATTTTTTTTGCTAATCTAATTTTTATGAATTTAGACGGTTTTATGATACTATTTTTTTTTGAAATTGGCTAAAAAATAGAAGATGTTTTTGAAATTTTTAAAGATTTATAGAAAAGAAATTTATTATGTTACTTTTTACAAATACATTAACTCGTAAAAAAGAAAAATTTTTAACAGCAAAAGATAAGCCTGTTTCTTTGTATGTTTGCGGTATAACTCCGTATGATTTTGCTCATATTGGTCACGGACGTTGTTATGTAACTTTTGATTTAGTGTACCGATTATTAAAGTTTCTTGGATATGAGGTGACGTATTGTAGAAATTTTACAGATATAGATGATAAAATTTTAAAACGTTCAGAACAAGAACTTGGAGATATGTATCGTTATGCCGAAATTACACAAAAATATATTGATTCATTTTTATCTGATATGAAACAATTACAGTGCTTGAACCCTACGATACAACCTCGTGTTACAGAAATGATTCCTCAAATTATTTCTTTTATACAGGGTTTGATTGATAAAAAAGCTGCTTATGAATCTCAGGGGAGTGTTTATTTTAGGGTTTCTTCGTATCAAGAATATGGAAAATTATCAAAGCAAAACATTAAACAATTGCAGTCAGGTGCACGTATTCAAGTAGATGATACAAAAGAAGATCCTCTTGATTTTGCATTATGGAAAAAAGATGAAAAAGTTGGTTTTCAAAGTCCTTGGGGGCAAGGTAGACCTGGTTGGCATATTGAGTGTTCGGCAATGGCCCAAGATGTTTTTCAAGATACAGTAGATATACATGGGGGCGGAATAGATTTGCTATTTCCTCATCATGAAAATGAAATAGCACAATCAGAAAGTTTATATAATCGCTCTTTTGTTAATTATTGGCTTCATAATGCATTTGTACAAATTAACAAAGAAAAAATGTCTAAATCGTTAGGTAATTATTTTACATTGCAAGATATGTTTAAAGAATTTGACCCTATGGTGATTCGATTTTATTTTTTAAAGCATCATTATCGTAATCCCTTAGAATTTGCAGTCGATGATCTTAAGGCAGCTGAAACAACATATAAACGATTAGTGAATGCTTTTAAAGATGTATCTATAGAATCTATTGACGATATAGAACAAGTAAGAAACCATAGTGTTGTTGCTGCCATGTTGGAATATTTGCAAGACGATATGAATACATCTGGTGCATTAGGAGTACTGTTTGAAAAGTTATCGTTATTGCAAGATGATCATGAAGCAAAATCATATATAAAATATTTATTGGTACATGTGTTTGGTTTAACGTTACAAGTATTGCCTGAAAAAAAAGTGATTATTACTCCAGAAATACAAAATTTGATAAATCAACGAGAACAAGCTCGAGCAAATAAAGATTGGACATTAGCAGATAAATTGCGTGATCAGCTTCAAGCAATGGGCGTTGTGTTACAAGATAAAAAATTATAGTACTTGTTACATAAAAATGATGCTTTAATAAAACAAGTTTGGTTGTTATAATAAAATAGTTTTTCTAAAAAATTCAGTCTTAAAAATCCATATTTAGGGGGATTGTTTATGCAAAAGATTAGATTATTTGTGTTGTTGTTACTGTGCGAGTCTTTTATTCAAGCAAGTCAAAGAGATAGTGCACAATATGTAGAGCAGGTTTTTAACGAGTCTAAAACTCCTGTTATTTTAGGGCAGGCTCAAAAACTTGATTCAGAAGAACCGATAACTGTTTCAAAAGAGGTAGTAATTGATAATGTTGCACATTCTGAATCTCCTATACCTCAAGATCCTAAAAAAATAGAAAATCAGAATGATGATACATTTTCTCAAAATGCAATAAGCCGTAGTGTGAGTCAGCATGTTGGTTTTGCACATTATTGTTTAGTTAATGGAAAATATCGACGTGGCGTTTGGGTATATGGAAAATTTTATCCGTTATATTCGCAAAGTACTTCAAAAAAATCAAGTAGTTTAAACAGTAGTCAAACTCAACAAAGTACAACAAGCCGCAGTTTAAAGATGAGTGGTGCTAGAAGAAGTCGTAGTCAGTAACTATGACTATATAAATTACTTATAATTATATTATTTTATATCTTATCATTTTTTATTTTTACTATTGTAAAAATAATTATAAAATAAAAATTTTTATGGTAAAAAAATTAACTTTAACGTATTGGAGTTATGTATGAATACAAAAAAACAAAAGCTAGTCGTTGTTTTATCTATAGTTCATCTCATAGTATTTGGAACTCATGATGTAATAGAAGTTGATCCAATAGAGTGTAAGGTCGGAAAACATGTTCTTTTTGCTGCTGAAGAAGATTCTCAAGAAGTAAGTAATTGGAAAAAGTATTTAGAAGAAAATTACGAAAATTATCCTTACAGCATTTGTATAGATTTAACAAATCCTAATATTAATGTTTCTTTGCAGGCAGATCGGTATAGAAATCCTGAAGTGAGCATACCAAGAACATCGAATAATTTTGCAGTGGATTGTAATATTGTGAAAGCGTTTTGTTCAAGTTATGATCAAAGTAGAGACACTGAAGTTGATGTAAGTGTCATGAGTGTTCCTAGGGCAATAAGTAAAAATCATGTTGTTGTATTAGATCCAAAATTACCTTTTTCTACTCAAGAAGCTTTGTTATATAAACTGGATTGGTATAAGTTTTTGAAAAAATATGCTTGCATTAGTGATGTTCGAGTTGATATTAAACCTGAAGCTACATTTGTACAAACTGACAATATGCGTCTACGTTTTGAGCGTGGTGATCTACGTGGAGTATTTGCTACTTGTATACCATTTATTAAGCATTATGGTATGTCTTCTCCGCCAGCGTTGCCAAACTTGTCAGCGATTTGTGCTTTAAGTAGTAAGTCTTATTCTCGACCAAACAATCATTTTGATGATAGAAGAAGAACACGTGAACAGCGAGATGATACAGATAACGATCTTGATGAAAAACCAAAGCAGGGCAGTCCTGAGCCAAGTGACAACCAAGATTTTTTTAGTGCTGTGCGACGTCAGCATTTTAATTAAAAAGTTTAAAAATATACAAATTTTGTATTGTGTTAGAAATAAAAAGAGCAACTTTGTTGTTGCTCTTTTTATTTCTAATGTATTGAATCTTAAACTGAAGCTAGAAAATCTTCAACTCGAGCTTTTAAAGCTTCTTTGCTCATATAACCTGTGTCTTTAGAATGCATTTCACCATTGTTATAAAACACAAAAGTTGGAACAGAAGTAACACCAAACATGATTGAAAGATCGCGAGCTTCATCAACATTAAGCGCTGCAAATTTACATTTGCCTTCAAATTCTTTTGCAAGTTCTGTAAATATAGGTTTCATTTGCTGACATGGGCCACACCATGTTGCATAGACATCGATGACGATTGGCTTGTCAGATTGTTTGATTTCTGCATCAAAGTTATCTTTGTTTATAGTAACAGGCATAACGAGCTCCTTGAATTTAGCTATTTACTAATTTTTTTTATTGTAACATATTTAATATTTTTTGCAGTTGTTCACGTAATGTTTTGAGTAGTGTTAAAATAGAGCTTTTCATTTGTTCAAGTGTAGAAGGATTATCATGTGATAAATCTTTAACATTTTTTTCGATTTGATCAAGAATGTTAGAAGTATCTTTTGAAATTTCATGTTTTTGATGTTTGTTGTGAGACGTTGTTACACCGTATTCTTTGTGCTGATCTTTTTCTTTAATTGATTTGTAACCTTTAATTGTCATTTTTTTAATGTGAATCATATTAAGTTCGCGTTCTACAAGTACTTCTTCTTTTGTATCTTTTGGTCCTTTATCTATTTCTTTACAAGTTACTTTGCGTGATGTTTCTATTAAGTAGTCTTTTCTAGTATCGTTAATTGAAGTAATAATGATTTCAATGTAATCACGTTTGTTAATTTCAATTGTTGAAGCTGTTGGGTGATCTGGATGCTTTAATTCAATGCTTTTAATTTCATGAAGATCGATTAAAGCTTTGTTTTGTTTAGGATCTACTTGCTCTTTTTGGTCAGTATTAATTTTTTTGCTTTTTGAAATTGTTGGATATACTGCAATATCTTGATATCTGCCGCCGATTAAAATATCTTCAACTTTAAATGTTTTATTATGATCTTCAATGGTTCCATAAAAATTTACATCAGGACGTTTGTCTTTTGTGTCTGAATCAACTAATGATCCGTTCCAACATACAAAGTGTATAAATCCTAGTAACACTATGAATGACTGACTGCGATTATACTTCATTTTGCTCCTTTTTTATATTATATAATACCTTGTTATTGTTTTACTATAACGAAATAAAAGAGTCTATAGTTGTGCTTTATCTCATGCTAAAAATATAGTAAATTGGTAGAAACGTAGTAACATACAATTTATTTGTATAGAACGAAAGGATATATTATGAATTTTCATAATCAAGATCACATGAATCAGGCTTCAATGGCTCAAGGATTTATGGTTAAAGTGTATAGCTGGATGTGTGTAGGGCTCGCTGTTTCTGCAAGTGTTGCATATTATATGTTTACTCATATTGCTTTGATGCAACTTGTTGTATCAAGCTTTGGGATTCAGCTAGGGTTAATTTTTGGTATGTTAGGAATTGTGTTTTTTATAGGAGCTCAATTTCAAAAACTTAGTTACCCAGCAGTAGCTTTATTGTATACATTATTTGCAGTGTTAGAAGGAGTGTTTTTAGCTCCTATATTGTTAGTTTATACAGGTGCTTCTGTAATAAATGTTTTTGTAACTGCATCATTGATGTTTGTTGGCATGGCACTATATGGTTGGATTACAAAATCTGATCTTTCATCAATGGGCAATTTGATGACGATGGCACTATGGGGTTTAATCCTGAGTATGTTTGTTAACTGGTTTTTGCAAAGTGATGTATTTAGTTTGCTTATTTCGTCTATTGCTGTTGGTGTATTTGCTATGCTTGTTGCATATGATGTGCAAAATTTAAAACGATTAAGTCAGCAAATGGTTATGACGCCAAGTGATGCAAATAAAATTGCAATTATGGGTGCATTGAACTTGTATTTAAATATGATTAATTTATTTTTACATTTACTTCGTTTGTTTGGCCAACGTAGAGATTAATTTTAAATTTATATATTTGTATATAAAAAAAGCCGGAAAAATTCCGGCTTTTTTGTTGTTAGGAGTCCTTTATGAAAGAGAAGCAATTGCTGCTGCCATAGCGAGCATGCCTACTAGTTTTCCACTAGCTCCTATCATAAACTTAGTCCAATTATGTGATCCCCAAATTGTGCACATTGCTTTTGGAGGAACAACAAAACCTAGCCATAAAAAACCAGCTGTTTTCATTGAGCAAATTAAAGAATTGTTAGTTTTGATGCCATCTTCTAAGAAGAAAGAAAATACTCGGCCAAATCCTTCTTGAGCATATACAGCAGTTTGTGTTTTTTGAAAAATTGAAATCGCAATGTAAAGTGCAGTTGCCATAAGAACAGATACAACTGCATGCATTGCTAATTTTGTATTAAAATCTTTTGAGTTAGCAGGTTTTCCACCAGATTTTTTCCACATTGGTCCAAATAAGTGGTCAGAATACCATAACATTCCTACAGCGATTTCGGCTGCAGCTGCTGCTAATATCGGCATATACGCCTGTGCATGCATCATATACAATCTCCTTTTTAGAGTTATACGGTTTATAATAAAAGCAAATCTAAATAGATTTTAATTCTTTGTCAAATATTGCATGTCGCGTAAAGATTATACAACTTGTTCTTCTTGTAAAGCTTGAAGTTTTGTAATACTAATAGCTTTATGTAAGGTGTATGGTCCTATAGCAGTTCGAGTGAGTTGCGTTAAGTAACCACCAGTATGCAAAGCTGTGCCAATATCTCTTGCTAAAGATCTAATATAAGTACCTTTAGAGCATGAGACGTTAATGGTAAGTGTCGGCCATGTATACGTAACAAGTTTTATATTGTGAATCGTAACGTTGCGTTCAGGCATTTTAAATTTTTCATGACGTCGAGCTTTTTTGTACGCGCGTTGTCCATTAATTTTGATAGCGCTATATATAGGAGGAACTTGTATGATAGAGCCAACAAACTTTTGTAAAGTTGCAATAATTTCTTCTTGAGTTGGTATTCTATTAGGTTTAACAACTTGTAATTCTCCTTCTGCATCATCGGTAATAGAAAAAGCTGTTAAGTTGATTTCAGCAGTATACTCTTTTGGCATATCCATAAAAGTATTAATTTGCTTTGTCATGGCTCCTGTACAGACAATGAGTACTCCTGTTGCGAGTGGATCAAGAGTTCCAGCATGGCCTATTTTTTTAATTTTTAAAATACCTCGCATTTTGCGTATGATATCCATTGATGTCCAATGAATTGGCTTATCAATAATATAAATATTATTTTGTACGTTGTTGTTTGAATTTTTCAAATTCATCATACAAGATTTCTTTAATTTCATCATGAGATACATCTGCTAAAATAATAATGTCACCATTCTTATCGCGTGATAAATCAGGTTGACTTAGCAGTTTAGAATATATTTTTGTATTGGTTATTACACCGCCTTGAAATAAAGGTGTTTTATTTACTATGTCTACGAGTTCATCTTTGGTAGTTGTTGCTGGTATTGTTGCTTCAAAATAATGACGTGTCTGATCAAGTTGTTTTACAGTTTGATCTCGTTTTAGGACTTGTGAAATTATGTTAATTACTGGAGGTTCGCAGCTTTGTATGCAGTATGTAGTGAAGAGTACACTAGCAATTATAAGATGTATTGTTTTCATATGTTAAATACTTTTTTATTAAGTTGTTTAATATAAAAATTGTTTCGCTATCTATAGTACCATCAATTTTGCTTGGACGAAAGTGCATTTGAAAAGCCTGTAAAGCGTGTTTGGTTTTTTTATTCATTTTTCCTGATGTTGTAACATGATAACCCCAAGCTTGGAGTAAGCATTGTACTTTTTTAATAGTAGTTTGGTTTATACGTAATTCATGATTATTCATATTTTGTGAAAAAATTTTATTTGACCATGCACCGATATCATACTTTGCAAGTAATTCCCAAGGAAATAATGGTCCTGGATCAACCTTGCGACTAGGTGCAATATCACTATGTCCTAATATAAAATATGGTTTTATATCATACCGTTTCATAATATCTGTACATAGAGCAATCACGCTTGTAATTTGTGCATCTGTAAATTGATACCAATAATAAGATGATCCTTGTACTTGTACTCCTGTATGTTTATTCCAAATATTTTGATTATGAGTACAAGGATCTTTTTTAGACTTTGTGAATCCTGGATTTACAATCTCTATACCAATTGAATAGTTGTTCATTTGTTTATTGCCTTGCCAAGAACTTTTTCCTGCATGCCACGCTCGTTTTGATTCATCTACAAGTTGTGATATTGTACCATCGGCAGCAATAAGGTAATGAGCACTAACAGGCCTGAAAAAATTGGATAATGTTTTCATAGATTGAGAATAAAAGCAATCAGCTGTGTAATGTAAAATAATATGAGTTGGCTTAGTAATAATTGTATGTGTTTTTAAGTCTTTTCTATTGTTGAAGTTTGGTGATGGAGTTTGTTTGATGTGCAAGCAACTTATTACTTGTGTTGATAGTAGTAAAAATAAAACATATATCATGAGTATGTCCTTTTTTATATGTGTAACTTATAGCACAATTTGAGATGCTAAAGATAGGTTTTTGTGTTATAAAAAGGTGTAAGAGTTTATTTTTATGAGGAGTCGTTAGTTTATGAATAATATCGTGAGTATGTTACAAATCATATTAGTAGTGGGATTGTTGGGTCAGTCATCGATGCATGCTCCGTATCAAGATAAAGAATCTCAACAAAGAAAATTGTATCGAAAATCGGGTTGTCAAAAGCTTCGGCTAGACAAGATAAAAAAAGCACAAATGATTGAGAATATGAAAGCTGCTGTTGCCGCAGTGGTCTATTATGAACAAAGACAAGCAGAATCAAAATAGGGGTACTATTGTATTGAAAATACATTTGTCTCTAGTTGCTCATTTTTAATAATTAATGTATTATAAAGATAGAAAGCAAAATATTCCATTTAGGGGCGGCCAAATAGGCCAAAATGCCATCAATAACTGCTCATGGAGCATGTCTTTATTGTAACTTGGATTATGTAAATCAAATTCTAGATTTAAGTGGGATATTGCTGAAATAACGTAATAATCACTTAAATGATAGGAAGAAAACATATGAATTGTTTTACTCAAATGACAGGTTTGTCAGAACAAATTTTACATTCATTAAAAAGAATGGAATTTAAGCAACCAACACCTATTCAAGCGCAATCTATACCATTAGCCCTTGCAGGACGTGATATTTTAGGATCAGCGCAAACTGGTACAGGAAAAACAGGTGCTTTTGCAATTCCTTTAGTGGCAAAAGTTTTAAATAAAGAAATTCAATCAGCATTAGTTTTAACACCTACTCGTGAACTTGCAGTACAGGTATTGTCGCAAATGCATGCAATTTTAGGTAGAACTAGTGGTATCAATACAGCGTTATTGATTGGTGGAGAACCAATGCCTAAGCAATTACGCCAGTTGAAAAAACGTCCTCAAATTGTTGTAGGAACTCCTGGTCGTATTAATGATCACTTAGAGCGTGGTACTGTTTCATTTAAAAATGTAGGTTTTTTAGTATTAGATGAAACTGATCGTATGTTAGACATGGGTTTTGGTAAGCAAATTGATGCAATCCTTGCACACTTTCCAGGTAAAGTACAAACATTAATGTTTTCTGCAACAATGCCTAAAAACATTATGCAAATGTCTGCAAAGTATCTATTAGAGCCTGAGCGTATTGAGATTGGTTCTAGTTTAAAACCAGTTGAAGCTGTAGAGCAAAGAAACACATACTTAGATGAAGAAGAAAAATACGATCGTTTAATACAAGAAATAGATGAGCGAGAAGGTTCAATCATTGTTTTCGTAAAAACAAAGTTTGGTGCTAAACGTATAGCGCAACGACTATATCGTGATGGTTGCAAAGCTGAAGCGATTCACGGAAACTTGCGTCAAAGTCGTCGTGATTCTGTTTTACGTTTGTTTAGAAATAATAAATTTCGTATATTAGTTGCAACTGATGTTGCTGCTCGTGGTTTAGATGTTCCGCATATTCAACATGTTATCAATCATGACTTGCCACAGTGTCCAGAAGATTATATCCATCGTATTGGAAGAACAGCTCGTGCAGGTGCTAAAGGGCATGCAATCAATTTTATTACAGGGCAAGAAAAAAGATTGTGGAGTGCAATTGAAAGATTTATGAAAACGGGTGATCAGCCAGAGCAACAAAAATCAGGTGGCAGAACACGTCGTGGAGGTCGTCGTAGAAACTACGGTCCTGGCAGAGGAGAAGGTCGTTCATCTGGTAAGCGATTCGGATCAAGTCGTAGTGGCGATAAAAGACGTGGTAAGGGTCGATCAAATAGTAGTGGCTCTCGATCATACAGCAAAAGAAGATCTGCAAAGTAAATAATTATAAAAATCCTCAGTAAGATCTGAGGATTTTTCTTGTAACATGAAAGGATAATATGATCGATATGATTATTCCATCACTTTGGTTGATTGTATTAATGGCAGGATTGCCTCATTTATCAGAAACGGTGTATGCACCTTCATTGCCAGAAATTGCAAATGCATTACAAACATCTCATGCTATGGCTGAATATACTCTGACTATTTACTTACTTGGATTTGCTTTAGGAACTTTGTTTTGGGGGCGTATTTCAGATTATATCGGAAGAAGACCTGGTGTCATTGCTGGGTTATGTATATATGCAGTAGGTTGTATTGGGTGTTACCATGCAACAACAGTAACAATGCTTATGGCAAGTCGTCTAGTGCAAGCATTTGGAGGAAGTGTTGGAAGTGTTTTGGTGCAAGCAATTATGCGTGATGTTTTTAAAGGACGTGCTTTAAGTAAATCTTTTGCATTATTAGGTATGAGTGTTGCATTTTTTCCTGCGATGGGTCCTGCAATTGGTGGATTTATGACTGACAACTTAGGTTGGAGGTCAATATTTATATTTTTAATAGTATCTGCTTTATTGTTGTTATGTATTGTTTGGTATAATTTACCTGAAACGTATAAAAAAGTTGATAAAAAAGCACCTGCAATTATGTCAATTTTGTATAAATTTATATATGATGCAAAAATTATCGGCTTAGGCTTTATTGTTGCTGCTACAAATGGTATAAACTTTTGTTATTTTGCAGAAGGTTCTTTTTGTTTAATTAATGTATTAGGTTTTTCTGCAAGTCAATTTGGTTTAACTTTTTTAGGCGTAGCGGGTGCTGCTATGTTAGGCGGCTTAACTTCTCGTAAGCTTCTTAATTATTATTCTACTGCACAAGTGTTACAAATCGGTATTTTAATTACGGTTGTTACTAATAGTTTGTTCAGTGTATGTATCATTACAAATTACCTTGGATATAATTTTGCTAAAATAACGTTATTAATTATTTTTGTTATAGCTCAAATGGTTAATACCTTTTGTAAAGCATTAATTAATGCAAATGCATTGTCGTTAGCTTTGCGTAATTATCGTTGGTGTACGGGAACTGCTTCTAGTTTGTTTGGTTTTTATTATTATTGTTTAACATCATTATTTACATTTGGTATGGCGATGCTTCATAATCATACTCTGTTGCCAATGCCGTTATATTTTTTAGCGATTAGCGTATGTCTTGTATTTGCACAAAGTACGATCAAAGATAAGCTTGTGAGTTAATTGGATATTATATGATTCAAAAATTATTTCATGTTACATTGAGCTTAGTATGTATAACATCATTGTTGTTTGCGTTGCCTTCTCAACAAGAAGAACATGATGAAATTAATCGTGAGTTTAAAAAACGAGGCTGGGATACAAGTCGATTGTTGCCTGTAGATAAATGTTATCAGTGTTATACTCTAGATGATATATGCTCTCGTACTAATCCAAGTAATGCTAAGAGATTGCAAGATCTTGCCGATGTGTTTGAATATCTTAAGAAAAAAAGAAAATTGTCATTTAATGTAGGTTTGAAGTTGTGTAAACATAATAGTCAAAATGAAGGTCCATGTTTTTATTCTTCATATGATCGAAGTGTTCAGATATTTCCTACATTTTTTACTCAATATTCTACTTCAGAAAAGCTTTTTTCGTTGTTGCATGAACTAGAGCATGCAAAGCAACATGAGCGATCAACTGCTTGGCGGTGTTATAAGAAAAATCGATCACAAGCAGAACTTATGCAAGATGAATATGAAGCAGATGATTTTGCTGCAAGCACTATTAAGTGTCCTGTATGCCTGAAAGTAAATCAGGTTGCTACTTTATTATCTGATCTTGGCAATAAAAGTGCAAAAAAGGGATATTTTTCACGTAAAGATTATCAAAAATATATAGATGCAGTTGATAATAGTTGTTTATGTGAAGCTCACAAAAATAATGGTGCACAATTTTTCAAAAAAGCTTATAGAAAAGCAACTATATCAAAAGCATCTACTGCAGATATTTTTAAAGATGTAATTAATGAAGACGATCGAGTAAGTTCGCTCATGAAAGATCGTTTAAGTACATTACGATTTATAGATTAATTATTTTTCTAAGAAAATAACTAACTCTGCTACTTTGAAGCCAAACTTCTTCATTGCTGCTTTATTGATAATTTTATTGTCATCAACCATGTAGCACCAATCATCCATGGTTATGTTTACAGAGCTATCACCATATGGAATAGTGATGACATAATCAGTGTATGCTGCATTACCCATTTGTTGTCCATGTCCGGTGCCGACAATGTCAGGTGCGGTTGCTGTATAGTTTCCTTGTTCGTCAAACTGTACGGTCCATTCTCTATTCAGTTTTGATCCGTCACTAAAAACAAAATGTTCTTTTAAAGGACCTTTGTTATTTTTATCAAAGTCGCCAATCATAGTAATAGTAAAACTTCGAGTTTGGCGACCACGCCAATCAAAAAAAGATCCGTATCCTTTGACAGTGCCATCAAAAAATTTTTGTAAATTTATTTTAGGAGTTCGGTTTTTATGTTGTTCTAGTCTTGTATCTTTGCATCCCGGTGTCATTAAACAGATTCCAGCAGACAACATTGAAAATAGTTTTTTCATAGCAGCTCCTTTTAATTATAGTACCACATTAGTTTTTTATTAGTTTCATGGTACATTAGATAGATATAATAAGTAAATAATTCTATTTTTAGGATACAAATTTATGATGATGAGTTCGTTGTTTTGTATAAGCAATTTGTCAAAAATCATGAGTGCTTTAGTTATGGTAATAGGAATTATTATAGCTAAATTTTCTTGGAATTATTTACAAGGAGATACTTATAAAGCAAAGTTTTATAGTACATTACTATTATTACAAGCTTTAGTTTTATTACTTGTTCATGCGGATAACATATTTCTTTTTTCAGGTTTGTTGCTTTTAAGTAATTTGTTACTTGTTATTATGTTGTACCACAATACATTTTGGTCCGCAGCGTATCATAGTGCACGTATAGCTTTACAGTATTTAGTTAGCGGCTGTTTACTTCAAGTAATCGGTTTTATTTTATTATATATAGAAACAGGGATAAGTAGCTTTAGTCAAATATATACAATTCCTATTTCTTATAATTGGATAGTCTATGTTGCGTTAGGATGTATCACTGGATCAGCAATGTTGCAATCTGCTGTCATGCCTATGCATCGATGGTTGCTTAATTCACTGAATGCTCCTACACCAGTATCAGCTTGTATGCATGCAGGTTTAATTAATGCAGGAGTTTTGTTGTTGGTTCGCTGTGCTCCATTATATTTAAACAATGTTATTATGTTGTATGTTTTATTTATAATAGGGGTTATAACTGCGACATTTGGCGTTGCTTATAAATTAATACAGCCTAACATAAAGAGAATGTTAGTATGTTCAACTATAGCGCAAATGGGATTTGTTTTTGTTCAGTGTGGACTAGGTTTTTTTACGGCAGCAATAGCACATGTTTTTTGGCATGGCATGTTTAAAGCTTATTTGTTTTTAACATCACCTATGATTGAGCGTCAGCGAGATAGTAATGCTGTTTCGTTACATTATGGCAGTTTTTTTATAGGTTTAATGAGTGGATTCATTAGTGCTGTAGGTTTTAGTGTAATACAAGGATTTTCTCAAGTTTTTACTACTACAACTTTAGGATTGTTACTAGTTGTTTTTATTGCAGGCATGCAATTAGCATTAACAATTTTACAGTCAGCTGTTTATGATGATCTGATAATTGTTTTTATAGCTTCTCTTAGTTTAGGCATCATGTATGGTCTGTTTGATATGATGATACATTATCCACTAGAAGGGTTACATGCTATGCAGGCACAACCATTAACAACGGTTCATGCAATTGGATTTAGCTTATTGTTTATTCCGTGGATTTGTATGTTACTGTATAATCATATAAAACCAAAACCTTGGTTTAAAAAAATATATGCTTATATCTATGTGTATCTTATAAGACATACGAAAGCAGATATTGCTACAACAACATTGCATCGCAATCATTATCGTTATAAATGAGGTTGTTTATGAATATATCTAAATTAATTCAAGATTCTTGGTTGCAAATAGCTCCTGCTTGGCCTGTACATCAATTTGTTGCTAGTAACCCTTTAATGAAATTGCAATCAAAGCATTTTGAAAAAGCAATACAAGAGTCATACAAAGATATACAACAAGCATCATTACCGCGAGAATTATTACAAGTAAACCATGAAACCATTATATGGTTAGAAGTTTTTTTTGATACAGGGCAAGCTACGTTAACAATGCCTTATCGTGAACTTGGGTTATATCGTAGTTGTAAAAAAATGTTTCTTTTAGATTGTAAGCAAAAAAGAATGTCTGCCAAAATTATTAACTTTTTGCAGCAATTACCAGATGACCCAGAGCAAGCATGTAGTATGTTGCTTGATGCTTTACAGATCAATCAAGATCAAGCTGTTGAGTTCGTTAAAAAAGTTATTACTTCATTGCCTGGTTGGGCAAGTTATATAGTGTATTATGTTGACTGGGTAGATACGCAAACATATCCTGTAACAAAGTTAGATTATACAGTTGTACGGTTAATGTTATTATATATTTTCTGGCCAAATTCTAGTAATATTTTGTCTGATCTATTTGATACAAAAGATACTCATGAAGTTCAAGAATTAGTGCAAAGTTTAGTTCTCTCAGAAGAAAAATATCAGTCGCAACTATTATCTAAATTTTCTTTGGTGCAGGAAAAAGTTGTAAAATATGATGCACAATTTATTGTATGTATTGATCCACGGTCAGAACGATTAAGAAGGCATCTTGAGCAACAAGGATCTTATGAAACTTTTGGCTTTGCAGGTTTTTTTGGATTGCCAATACAAGTTCATAATGATTTAAAGCAAAAGCAATATGACGCGTGTCCTGTTTTGCTGAAATCTGTTCACAACATTAAAGAAGTAATGATTTGTAATACAGAATATTGTCAAAAACTGGTAGAAAAAAAAGTTTCTTTTAAAAATGTTATTAAAAATCTTTATAAAGCTTTGAAATACACGTTTGTTGCGCCATTTGCGTTGGTTGAAATATTGGGTTTGTATACAGTATGTTGGATGTTTTTACGCTTATTTGTACCTTGTTATGCTGCAAATGTTAAAGAACGATTTACAAAAACGACTGTTTTAAAGCCTATTATGTGGCCAGAAGTAGATAGTAGGGATGAAAGTTATGGTTTAACTTGGTCGCAACAATGTGATTATGCGTTGCAGGCATTACGTATGATTGGCTTAGTTGATAATTTTGCATCAATAGTAGTTGTTACTTCTCATATAGCGCAAACTGATAATAATAGTTATGCTACAGCACTTAATTGTGGTGCATGTGGTAGTAACTCTGGATTAGTAAATGCTAAATTACTTGCAACGATTTTAAATAATAAACAAGTTCGAGATTATCTAAAAAAACATAATATTATTATACCTAAAGAAACATATGTCATAGCAGCAGAACACAATACAACAACAGACGAAGTTATGCTATATGATAATCAAAATTTTTTAGAAATAAATAAAGATATTCTTGAAAAATTACGCAAAGATTTAAAGATTGTTCAGCATAAAGTATTGCAAGAACGATCTGAAGCTCTTCAAAAAAAATCAGTACATAGCATGTTGAAACGCAGTTGTGACTGGTCTCAAGTTCGTCCAGAATGGGGATTAGCAAAAAATGCTTCTATGATTATCGGACCACGTCAGTTTAGTCAATCTATTAATTTAGAAGGTAGATCATTTTTACACTCGTATGATTGGCAGTTAGATCCAGATATGTCTTTACTACGTACAATTATGACTGCACCTATGGTTGTAGCACATTGGATTAATATGCAATATTTGTTTTCAACATTGAATAACGTTATCTATGGATCTGGAAGTAAAGTAACGCATAATTTAACAGGTAAGTTTGGTATTATGCAAGGCAATACGAGTGATTTAATGACTGGTCTTTCTTTGCAGTCAATTGCTTCTTCTGATACTCAGTTGTATCATGATCCTGTACGTTTAACAGTTGTAATCTATGCTCCGGTAAAATATGTCATAGATGTTGTAGCGTCTGAAGAACAAATTAAAGAACTTGTTGTTAACGAATGGCTACATGTATATTGCTATGAGCCTGACAAAAAGCAAATGGTTTGCATTAATCAAGATATGCTTGGGTGAGTTGATTCTTTTTTATGGCGTATATGTTACAAATCATTATTTATTTTTTTTGAACCAAATTGATGTACGAAAGCAGATGAAATGTTAAAAAAGATGGTACTAAAAACATGCCAACAAAAACAAAAGGAAATACTGCTACCTCGTATGACTGAGCTAATGCAAATAGCTGTAGTGGACCTGGCATCGCAAAGTATGACCATACAATATCACCAGCACCAAAGATGAGAAGTGTTTTTATAGCCCAAGTAGGAAGTTTTTTGTAATGATACACGATATAAAGAGCAAATAACCCAACTAATGTATCACCGCCGCCTGCAGGTATTGCGAATTGTGAAGAGATGTGTCCGGCATACATTTCGATATAAAATACAACACTTAGTAGTCGAAAAATTTGAAAGCCTGCTAATACTCGTTGATTTAAGTTGCTAAACCATTGACGATGAAACCATATTATGCATAATGGTATAAACCATGTTGCTGCTAGAATGTAGGTAAATATTGCTGGATTTTTAATTGTAGTACCATAATAGATTGATAGTGTAAATATGCTTGATCCAAGCAATGCAGTTAACCAACTAATGATAATTGCTTTGTTGTAGGGTAGTGCTAAAAACCAGTACATTGGGGTAATCAGTGCTGTAAATATTACAAGCATAGTAGATAAACAGTGTGCTTCAATTATTTGTATCATACTCTTCCTTTTTTATTTAATATTTAGAAGCTGTAAGTTTGGGGTTCAAAAATATCTTTAGATGTAGATTTATATTTTTGATATCAAGTGTCAATAGTTTGTTGAGCCTATCTTTTTTGTTCTTGGTATGTTAACAAATATTGCTTTTCATGATGTAAAAGCAATATTTTACGTTTAAAGCCTGTACGATAGTCACTGATTTGCTTGTGATACAACTCGATAAGTTTTTTGAAGGTTAATTTTGCTTGTTCACCATTACCATAATTTTGTAATGGTATCTTCTATCCATTTTTGTTCTTGATCAGATGTTAAGTCATCTGGGAATGGTATATCAGGCATGAAAAATCCTTTTGATGTATAATTGCGAATAACAGCTGTAGGTAATGAGAGCATAAATCTTTGACTTGGAAGTACAAGTGGACGACTATCCCAGTAAGGTGCGTCGCCATCAGTTTTTTGGCCAATGAGTAATACATTGTGATATAATTGTTTCAGTTCGTTGATAAACATAAGACAAGATCCTCCTGTTTTATAATTCATGAGAACAATGATCTTGGCTGTTACAGTATTCTCAGAAGGGGAAGCTCCTGTGATAGGTTCGCTTGCTGTAGTGTTTGCGCGATAAAAGAGTTGTTTGTTTTCTAATGCTTGTTCCATACCTTGTACAAGTTTTTGTGCTTGTTCAAACTGTTCAGAATTTTGTCCAAATTGCATTTTGCTTCTTGTTGCTATATCAACAACAGATGCGATGTTTTCTCTTGTTACTCTCCACTCTTTGAAGACATCTGCATAGAGTGTATCTCGTACTTGGTCTACATATGGTGAAGTAAATAAGCTTTCGAGTAGAGCTGTACCCCAGCGAGAGTCTCCACCTAAATTATTACGTACATCAAGGACAATACATTTTGTAGTTTGATGCTTTGGCAATTCTGCAATGATATGATTTATTTTTGCTTCAGTTCTATCAGTAATGATCCAAGTTGGTAGATTGATCCATATAAGATCTGGTGATTTTTGTTCTATATAAAAATCGCTCGTGGTTTCTATTAAATCATAATAAAAGTTGAAACCATATACTTCTAGATATGCTGGCTGTATAGTTTTTGCATAGGTTTGTAATAGATTGAGATGATCTGACTCTGTGTAAACATACGTAATATTTTTTTGTGCTTGTTGGTATGCTTTATGCATTTTTATAAGGAAATCTGGATCATCATTGTTGTGTGGGCCAGGGTGATGGTCAAGGATGTTTTGGTGTATGAAGTCTAAATCAGTTTGTGTTTCTTTTTGTATAGTCATTTTATGAAGTATTAAGGGGGCTATGGAAATAAAGGTAAGTAAAAGATAGCGAATTTTTTTTGAAGACATAATGTTTTTTATAAAAAGAAGCATTTATTTATATATTTACTATACAGGATTTACTCATAAAAATCATCTTAGTTGATTATACTTCCAACAGTCTTGTAAGTGATCATCAACTAATCCTACTGCTTGCATGTATGCATATATAATCGTTGACCCTACAAATTTCATACCACGTTTTTTGAGATCTGTTGATATAGCATCGCTTATTGGTGTTGTAGTAGGTACTTGTTGAAAATTTTTCCAATGGTTTTTAATAGGTTTATTGTGAACAAAAGACCATAAGTATTTTGCAAAAGAATTATATTCTTTTTGTATGCGTATAAATACTTGTGCATTAGTACGAGCTGCATATATTTTTAAACGGTTTTTAATAATAGCATCATTTGTACGTAAAGCTTCTAACTCAGAGTCGTTCATGCTAGCAACTTTGACAACGTCAAAATGATAAAATGCATTGCGATATCCTTGACGTTTTTTGAGTACTGTTTCCCAGCTGAGTCCTGCTTGTGCACCTTCTAAGATTAACATTTCAAATAATGTATGATCGTCATACACTGGTATACCCCATTCATGATCGTGATAATCAGCATAAAATTTTTGATTAGGTTTGTTACCAAAGCATCTATGTTTATCATTTTTATTAACTGCTAACATACATATTTCCTAAATATTGTTGAGTATGCTTTCAACTATGGTTACATGTTTTTTTTGTTCTTTTTTCCAAGAAGTTAAGATTGATTTTTTTGTTGCTGTTGGATTATGTATTATAAAATTTTGTACAAAATTAATATAGGCCCACTCTTGCTTAGGGTCAAATTTTGCTTCTTTTTGTTTGTTATAGGTAGCTTGCCACATGGTTGCAAATTCTTGGTATGTAGGAGGATTGCCTTCTAGCCAACGTTGATTAATCCAGTCAATACCAAAGGCGGTAAAGTGAAAATGATTACCAATTAATTGTTTAAAAAAATTTCGAGTTTTTAGATCATTTTTGTAAGCACCTTTGACGATGAGGGTGTTAGGATCTAACGGGTATATTTTGTTTTTTTGTGCGTACGAAACTTTTGGAATAACAGGATTTTTTTTAATTGTACCAGTTTCAAGGTACTGTATAATGCTGTCAATTAATAACAGTTTTTTACCTTGCTTTGGTATATTAAGTTGTATGCAAATATTTTGAAGTTCTTTCATTTTAAGATAGATTAACGATTTTTTTAGTTGAGTAATTTCTTGTGATTTGAGAAGGGGAAATGCTTTGTGAGCATTTTCTTTTTTATTCATGATTTGTTATATCCTTATAAACGTAATTACTGACGTAGCTTTTATTATATAGCTAATTAAGGAGAAAAGTTGTGAAAAAAGCTTTTATTATTAATGGGCATCATTATTATTCTTTTTCAAAAGGCGAGTTAAATAAAGAATTAGCACGTAGAATACAAGAGCAGCTCAAAGCAAAAGGGTATGAATGTAAATATACCCATGTAGATAATGAGTGGAACGTTGAAGAAGAGTTGAAAAAGCATATGTGGGCAGATGTTATTATTGTACAATCTCCTATTAACTGGATGTCTGTTTCTTGGAAAATGAAAAAATATATGGATGAAGTTTATTCAGCAGGTATGCAAGGACAATTATGTAAAGGAGATGGCCGAAGTAAAGAGAATCCTGATGGAGAATATGGATCATCAGGTACTTTATCTACAACAAAATATATGTTGTCATTAACAACGAATGCACCTGAAACATCATTTAATAATCCAGATAGTTTTTTATTTCAAGGAAAGAGTATTGATGATCTATGGTTTTTTATGCATGTTAATTTTCGTTTTTTTGGCATGAAGCAGATACCGACTTTTACATGTTATGATGTTTTAAAAAATCCTACAATAGAACAAGATTTCGAAAGATTAAAGCAACATATTAATAATCATTTTTAAGTATAAATGTATATAAAAATAAAAGGTAGCATATAGCTACCTTTTGTATTCTGGAGGAGAGAGAGGGATTCGAACCCTCGATCCCGGATTAACGAGATAACGGTTTTCAAGACCGCCGCTTTCGACCACTCAGCCACCTCTCCGAAATGTAAAATTTCAATAGATTTAATAATATTTTACGTCAAATTACGTTAAAATCAAGCATAATCAATAATTTTTATGAAGAAATTTTATTTTATCTAGAATTATTGTTTATTGCTTTTAGAGTTAGTTACTATTTAGCTGGTTGTATAGGTAATCTAAACAAAGGGCTTATATGTTTGTGTGGTTAAGTTGGATAGTATCATTTCAAGTAATTGGATATATATTAGGAAGCATGAATCAATCTTCTGTTACAGGTTGGTATCAAACATTGTACAAGTCATCGTTAACTCCTTCAGGTTATGTATTTGGTATAGTTTGGCCTGTGTTATATGTGTGTTTAGCTTTAGTTGGTTATCATATTTGGCAAGATAAAAAATCATGTTTTTGTCTTAAAATATTTTTTGTTCTGCAAATGATATTAAATTGGTCTTGGACAATTATTTTTTTTCATTGCCAAGCTTTATTACTTTCATGGATTACTATAGGGTTGATGATACTGTTAACTGCTATTTTGTTGGCAAAGACATATAAAAATAAACCGTATATAACAATACTGTTGGTGCCTTATTTTATTTGGATATGTTTTGCTTTTTACTTGAGTGTATATATTTGGATTTATAATGCTTAATATGCTTTATGTTTGACATCGTAAGTGGCTAATTTAAACTAAAATTAAATACATCTTATATTCATAAAGAAAGTTATCTATGGCTGATTCTTTGTATCAAAGAAATTATGGTAAATTTATATTTATAGCATCGTTATGTGGTGCTTTATCAGGATATTATCTTTGGTATCCTGCAATATTTTTTGCTGATTTTGTATCTAAACTATTTGTGAACGTTCTTGAGTTGATTAGTATACCTCTTATATTTCTTTCAATAGTATCTACTATTTCAGGCATGAAATCATTTAAGGAAATGAAGATTCTTGGCAAAACAGTATTAAAATATACGCTTTTTACAACAATTATTGCTGCAACAATTGGGTTGTTATTGTATATTATCATTAATCCTGCATCTATTGTTGATATAGTTTCAGATAAAAATGTTCAAAGTACTTTGTTAACAGGATCGTATGCTCATTTTGTCAGTAATTTAATTCCTTCGAATATTGTTCAATTATTTGGTCAAAATGGTAATGTAGCAGCAATAGTTTTTTTCGCTTTGCTTGTGAGTTTTGCAACGTTACAATTGCCTAAAGAAAACAAAGATTTTTTGCATACTTTGTTTTCAAGTTTGTTTGGGATGATGTTACAAGTAGCTCATTTTGTAGTATTATTATTGCCTATAGGTGTTTTTGGTTTTGTAACTCAGTTATTTTATAATGTGCAAACGCAGCAACATGAAATAGCAAGTTTGGCATGGTATGCTATTTGTGTATTGTTAGCTAACGTTGTACAAGGTGTTTTTGTGTTACCTTTATTGTTATGGTATAAAGGTATTTCTCCAATGTATTATTTTAAACAAGTTTCACAGGCTTTAGCGTTAGCATTTTTGTCTAAATCTTCTAATACAGCATTACCTGTTAGTTTATCATGTGCTTCTCGTGCGGGAGTATCAGAACGTGTTGCTTCGTTTACATTGCCATTATGTTCTACTATCAACATGAATGGTTGTGCTGCATTTATGTTGATTACAGTATTGTTTGTTTCTATGAGTCATGGCATGACGTATTCATTATTTGATATGATTATGTGGATTTTCATTGTAACTGCGGCAGCAATTGGAAATGCTGGTGTTCCTATGGGATGTTACTTTTTAGCTAATGCTTTTTTAGCTGGAATGGATGTGCCATTATATTTATTAGGAGCAATTTTACCACTATATACTTTTTTTGATATGGTTGAAACAGCATTGAATGTATGGTCAGATTTAGTGGTAGCTGCAGTTGTAGATAAAGATTTAACAAATAAATAAGAGATAAAATTTATACATAATAAAAAGCCACTGAATTTCAGTGGCTTTTTATTATGATGTACTTTTGCCAAGTTTGACTGCTATGTAATCAAGCATTTGCTCTGCTACACCTATACCAACTATTCTTTCAAGTCCGTTAAATCCAGGTGATGAGTTTGCTTCGCAAATTTGGTAACCATCTTTATCAAGTAAAAAATCAATACCAATAATATCTAAATTAAATAATCTATTTATTTCTAGTGCTAGCATTTCTAATTCTGGTGTCATATCGTATTTTTCTACTTGACCGCCTTGAGAAAAGTTTGCTTTAAAGTCACCTGCTTTTGCTACTCGTTTCATGCATCCAACAATTTTGCCCCCGATAAGAACAACTCGAATATCTTTGCCATGAGATGCTGAAATATATTCTTGAAATATAATGTTTGCGTGAGGTGTTTTATGTTGTATGTCAGACATAAGATTAATAACATCTTCTTCATTGTTGCATAGATATACACCTTTTCCTTTAGATCCTGATATTTGTTTTACAACTACAGGGAATCCAAATTCTTTTTTGATAAGATGAATATCAACTGGAAACTTGACTAACATTGTTTTGGGTGTTGGAAGGTTACTTTGGCAAAGAATTTGTTGACTATGAAGTTTATCTCCTACCGTTTCGATTGCTTGTGGAGAGTTACATACGTAAACCCCGAGATACTCAAGTTGACGCAAAATTGAAAAGCCAAAATAAGTAGTTTCTGCACCAATGCGAGGAATAATAAAATCAGGCAATGGGTGTGGTTTATGATCTAATAAAATACTTTTACGATCATGACGTGTAACCACAAGTTCAAATCGTTCAGGTGTTACGATTGTTAAATCTATATTTTTTTGTTTTGCTGCTTCAAGTAAACGGAGTACGCTATAGTCATCCGGTTGTACTAACTTGTCAACATCTGTGTGATAAAGGATCCAGCCCTTCATAATAGTAGTTCTTTCCTCAAAAAAGACGATTGATATGATATTTTGATTTGTACCAGAAATCTATTATTTTGCAATTACAATATGTATTTTCTTTGCTATTTAAATAAATCAGGGTAGACTGTTTTGTATAAATTTTTAATTTTTTTTACAAAAAAGTGCAAAAAAATGAATTTTGATTTTTATATACAAACAAGTAAGTCATTAGTACAGCTATTTCAGCCATTGATCGAAATAGTTGTTCATGATCTTGCTACTAAGAAAATTATTTTTATAGATGGATTTTTATCTAAGCGAAAGAAAAATGATCCATCTTTGATAGATGAAGATATCGCGAACAAGGCACACAATATTGATCAAATTGTATATACAAAATTAAATTTTGATGGTCGGCTTATTAAATCAGTATCGATTCCAATCAAAGAGAAAAATAAAATAGTAGGTTTGTGGTGTTTTAATTACGATGTCACCCATTTTAAGGATTTTCAGCAAATTGCTCATATTGCTTTGCAAGAAAATGTTAAAAGAAAGCCAACTGTTTTATTTGAAAATGATTGGCAAGATAAAATTAATCAATTTATTTACAACTATCTTAAAGAACATAACTTACAGTTTAATTCTCTTGCAAACAAAGAAAAAAAAGAAATTATTTATAGCCTTTATAAAAAAAATGCATTTCGAGAAAAAAATGCTGCTGACTACATTGCAAAAACAATGAATATATCTCGATCTACTGTGTTTAATTATTTACGTGAATGGAAATAACATGAATCTTAATAAGTTTTTATTAGAAGATTATTATGAGCAACATGAGTTTAAAACTCAATATATGTTAAGTAGTTCTGACCCTGAAACTTGGTCTCTTCAAAATCTATTAGATATGGCAACTCAAAAACAGTTACAATTATGGAACAATCAAACCTTTGGGTATACAGAAGTTAGAGGTCTGCCTTTATTGCGTGAGACAATTGTTAAGCAGCTGTATCCACAATTTTTACCGGATAATGTTTTATGTTTTGCTGGGGCAGAAGAAGGAATATTTTGTTCTTTATTAACACTTTGTTCTGCTCAAGATCATGTTATTGTTGTAACGCCTTGTTATCAATCATTAAAAGAAATACCTCAATTTGTTGGTTGTGCTGTTACTGAAGTTGCTTTAGAAGAGAAATCAAATTGGAACATAGATATAGATAGTATTGCTGCTGCGATTAAGCCTAATACGAAAGTTGTAGTGATTAATTTTCCCCATAATCCAACAGGACAAATTATTTCACAACAAGAGTTGCAAGAACTTGTATTGCTTCTTAAGAAACATGATATTTGGCTTTTTTCAGATGAAGTATATCGCTTGTTAAGTCATCAATCGTTAACCTGGGCAGATCCTGCTGCAGTTTTGTATGATAAGGCAATTTCTTTAGGTGTCATGAGTAAAGCATATGGATTACCAGGATTAAGAATAGGGTGGATAGCTTGTCAAGATAAAACTATTTTACAACAGATAACACAAGCAAAGCATTATACAAGTCTTTGTTCGAGTGGTCCTGCTGAAATTTTAGCTGCAATTGCACTAGATAATCAAAAATTGCTTCTTAATCGTAATCGAAAAATTTTATCTAAAAATATTGCAATATTGGATATGTTTTTTTCAAAATATTCTGATTGTTTTTCATGGGTACGACCTCAAGCTGGGTGTACTGGGTTTGTCAGATATAAGGGAAAACTTCCTATTGAATCTTTGTGTCAACAAGTAAGAGAACAGCAAGGCGTTTTATTGCTTCCTAGCTCGGTGTATGATGTGCAAGAAAGTTATTTTAGAATAGGTTTTGGTCGATCAAATATGCAAGAAGCATTACAGCGATTTGAGCATTTTTTACAAAGTGAAGGGTGTTAATATGCAGTTTAAGATTGATACTAAGATTATGCAACAATTTCCTGATGTTACAATAGGGGTATTAGTTGGAAAAAATGTAAACAATAATGGTGAAAGTGATATAACAACTACATTATTGTTAGAAATAATTAATAATCTAAAAATGACATACAAAGTTGAAGATATAACCTCCATTCCAAAAATTAATGAATGGCGTAATGCTTATAAATTATTTGGATGTAAACCTTCAAAATACCATAGTTCTATAGAATCATTGTTGCGTAGGGTTTTAAAAAATAAACCTATGCCGACTATTAGCCCATTAGTAGATTGTTACAATTATATATCATTAAAGTATTTTGTTCCGGCTGGTGGCGGAGATTTAGATAAGATACACGGAGACATTGCACTAACAGTAGCAACTGGAAATGAGCAATTTATGTTACTGGGAACAAATGATTTGCAGAATATAGCAGCTTCTGAAGTGATTTATACTGATCAAAATAAAGTGCTGTGTCGAGCATGGAATTATAGAGAGTCAGAGCAATCTAAAATAACAGATGATACTCAAAACGTTTATTTAGTTTTAGAAGGTTTATCTCATACATCTTATGATGAAATGCAACAAGCTTTGCATGAATTACAGAATCTTGTATCTAAATATTGTGGTGGAACATTTACTCAATTTATTTTAGATCAAAATAATGTAGGTCGAAACATTTCATAATCAATAATTGGTAGGACTACGAATATCGAAATAAATTTTTTTAAAGATCTTTTTTGATCACAGTATTTGGAACTTGAGCAGAAAGTTTCTATCATTTTAATAAAGAATTTTAAATTATTTGAATATAAAAACAGTACATGTAACAAAGTATTTTGGTGTGCCCGAATAACAGCATTCGGAACTGGCAAGGCTGAAATAGAAGTGAACTTAGATGTTATGTAGAAGTTTCTAGCTGAGGGTCATTTAGATCGTTAAGGATAGATGACTTTTGGTAAATGCGGTATACTTTAATTCACGCGGTTATTATATGTAAACAAGCCAAAGGAAGCACTGTGCGATATCTCTATCGCGGGACTACTTTAGGGGTGTTTTTCTTTTTCTTTTCCATATATATTCATATGATGATGGGCATCAACCCGTTTTTGTTGCTTGTGTAGGTCCATATGAGCAACAACATCAATGTGAAGAACAACAAAATAAATCAGGATTTACTTATAGCTCTAAAATTACACCAACAAGTTTTGAAAGCTCTTGTCGTCCAATGACACCTACAGAAGAAAAAATGTATCTGCAACAACAAGCAGCAAAGCTCTATGCATTCCAAAAGCATTATGGAGTTGGTGTAAAACAATTTGAGGAGCTTATGAGCAATGAGTGGAGTATGATTGTGCGCAAGCTCATGCAAACAGCTCTTGATGATGAGAAGATATGGAATTTATGGAAAGCATATAAAAAGAAGCGTATATGGGACTTTGGTTGGAAAGATGATATTGAATATGCTTTAAAACAAGCTTTAAAAAAGCGTCAGAAACAAAAAGAAAATCAACAAAGATTAAAACATGAGCAAGAGCAAAAAAAGCAAAAATATTATCAACAAGTTTATCATGCAAATATCATAGAATTTTCAGATGAGCAGTCGCCATACTTTCATGAGCGTCAGTTAGCATTGCAACAAACACAGCAAGAGGGATATCAACAACATGAAAAGAGTTACGATGTAGGGTCTGATGTTCAAGCTTTGGGAGCTAAGCCAGAACAATTCAAAAAATTATCAGGAACATTATTTCAGCATCAGTTGTTTAAAGAAATAGCGCAATGTTATAAAAAGACTGCAAAAATTGTGTTTGAACATCAGATTAGAAATAGCATATTTGTACCATCTATTCTTGAGTTTGCGCAAAGTTCATTTCAAGCAGTAGGTTGCGAGCAACTTGCTTTGGCAATGCAATTGAATGATCTATGTGACACATTAGCAGAAACGTCACTTTCGTTTTGTAAGGGGGCTATAGGTAGCATGTGTAATTTTGTTGATACATATGTTTTGCATTTAGATCGTACCGTTGCTTCTATAGGTAAGATAATGATGTCTGTTGGAGAAGCTATGATTGCGGCTGATCCTACTGAATTTGGTACTTCATATTATACAGAAGTTTTTGAACGAGAACATTGCAATGATGCTCGTTATGTACAAGATGCTATGAATCAATGTAAGATGTGGTATCAGAATAGTTCATTTCAGGAAAAGGTTCAAACTGGTACAGAATTTGTAACAGATCTTGCTGTGCTTCCAATATTGCTACATAAAATAAGTAGCGGGTGTTGGGGTCTTATCTCAAGGGCTAGAGATTTACGTGCTTTGGAAAATTCTGCAGCCTTAGTAGAAGAGTTTGGAGGAGTTGTAGAGGAAATAGTTCAGGCATCACAACCAGAAAAAAAAATTGTAACAACTATAGGTGAGTTAGAAGAATTTATGGTTAGTTTTACAGAGGCTGAATCAACTAATGTTGTAAAACAAGCGGCTAATGTTTCTTCAAAATCTAGTATATCTTTTGATCAGGTTGTAAAAAGACTTGTACAAGAAGGAGCTCCTTTTGAAAATTCACAGTTTCAAAAAGAAATTTTAATACATTTTAATGAGCAATTTTGTAAAAAAAAATTAGTTAATTGGTGTGACAAGTTTCAAAATTTATATAAAGATTTTCAAATCATATTTAATAATAACAATAAAAAATTAACTTGCGATTTAGAGCATATTTTAACATGTAATTTGAAATTTAAGTTAAACAAATCGACAGGTCTGATAGAAGGAAGAGTTGTAGGAGGCCATTATGGAGGTATTTTTGAATCTTTGAAAACTAATAATGTTATTCAATTAATAGAAGAGTGTACTTTACCATGTGGAGGAAAAGGATTAGCTTACAAGCATAAATTTGGTAATATTCCTGAATATAAATCGATATTTTCATCTTCTTTAAGCCAAGAAGAAATTATGCAAAAAATTTTAGAAGTTGTTGAAAAAAAAGAATGTTTATATTTTGATACATGGTTTAATGGAAGTAAGCAAAAAATACATAAAATAGGACAAACTTCAGATGGAGCTATTATAGAAGTTTTCTTATTGGAGGTGGGCAAGGAAGGATTGTTTTTAGAAAGTGCATTTCCATATTATGAAAAATATTCGAAGGTAAAAGATTTAACATGGAAAAAATAGTATACGAATTGCGTGATAATAATAGTTATTGGTCTGTTGCTCAATTTATGCCATATCCTAAATCTCAAATGCATTTATTGCAAATGTCATTTAATAAATTGCATGATTGGATAGATGTAGATTTTCAGGGAGATCAGGTAATTATTTGGGATTCATTTGATGAAAATCATGATTCTTGGGAAAATATATCAAAATTATATTTATTTAAAGAGAATTATGATCAGGTCATAAAAGAGTGGAATGAAAATGCTAAAAATCCTGCAAAGTATTTAGTTTTTGCTCGAGATGATAAAGGATGGGTGAAGTTAGAACCTAAGAGTAAGTTATCAGAAGATGACTTACAAGCAATTGAAGAAGATAAAAGGGCAAAAGTAGAATATGAAAACAGAAGTTAATCTTATCATTTGTTGCAATCTGTATCCATAAAGATTGGATTTTATTGTGAGCTATGAAAAGATAATAGCACAAAAAGATAAGGGTGATTTTTTAATTATAATATTTTAAAGCACAAGCATATAGGCAAGATTTATATAAACGATCATATCATTTAGCAGGAGTTGCATGGAATCATATTAAAGCACAAGAAGGTTTGGGTGATTTATCAAAAAAATTAAAAACCATTTCTGTGTCAGCATTTTTTATACATGGTGAAGCAGATGTCCTTATTCCGGCGCAGGCTGGAATTGCAACTGCAAGAACTGTACGACATGCAAAACTTGAGATTATACCTGGAATGGGACATATGATATTTAATAATGAACTTAAGCAAAACTTGCTGCTATATTAATAAAAAATTTTAAATTATTTAAATATAAAAAATAGTAAATGTAACAAAGTATTTTGGTGTGCCCGGAAGGAGTCGAACCCTCAACCTTCAGATCCGTAGTCTGACGCTCTATCCAATTGAGCTACGGGCACCTAAGAAATTCAATTTTGAAGTATCATGACATGGTAAACAAGTAAATGGTGGAGAGGAAGGGATTCGAACCCTCGTGCCCCTTGCGGAGCTCTCGCTTAGCAGGCGAGCACTTTTAGCCACTCAGTCACCTCTCCAATGTATAAAGTGTCAATGAGATGATACTTTAAAAGGATACCTGTTTTTGACCGTTTTACAAGCCAATGTTTGAGTTTTTTTAATATTTTATGATAACTTTTTAAATAAATCTGTTATTTAGTAGCTAAATTTATGAGGTTTTTGTGGCATTAATACTTGAGATTAAGGTGATATCACAGTCAGGTAGAAGTCATTTGATAATCGATAAATCTGGGCTATTGAAGTGTTATGTCAAAGCAGCACCTGAGAAGGGTAAGGCAAATAAAGAGGTTGTTGAAATTGTTGCCAAAATAATAGGGGTATCCAAACAAGCTGTTGGAGTAGTGTCTGGTTTGACGGGACGTAAAAAACTTCTTAAGATTCAAACTAATCATAGCTATGAAGATGTTATGAACTTACTGGGGTGGGGAATTCAGATAAAGTTATTTTAAATGTAAAAAGGAGAATTTATGAAAAAGCTTTTGTTATTTAGTTTATTAGGATTGTCTATGCATAATCATCCTTCATTTACTTTAGTGACACAAAATATCTTGGGACCAAACACTCAGGATGTAGCTAGTTTTAAATATCTTACAGGTGATTATCGGCGATTAGATCATGTGTTGCAACGTGTGATTAGTTACAATGCTGATATCATGTGCTTTCAAGAATGGGATGATACTTGGAATAATCGTGTTGCTCAGGCAGATCAAAGTACATGGCAACTTATGAAAATTTTGAAAACTAATTATCAATTTGTGTCTTTTGAAAAAAAAGGATCTAATGGTGGAGTTGTTCTGTATTGTAAAAGACAAAACTGGACTGTGTTAGATCGAGGAACGATGCAGTTAGGGGTAGGTCAGTCTGGAGCTTGTGCTTGGGGGTTATTACAAAATCAAAAAGGTGAAAAAGTGTTAGTTGCTTGCCTTCATTTAAGTCGCGGTAATCAAGCTGGTGATGGAAGGGGTGGTAGTCCTACCTATTCACCATCGAATAAAGATACAGGCCAAGTTCAGTTGGGCATAATTGTAACAATGTTAAAAACGTTAGTTGGACAGCATAAGTGTCCAGTAGTGCTTGCAGGTGATTTTAATACTTTATATCAAGAAATATTGAATGATACTTTAGTTGACTTAAATCGTCTTTTACCACTAGGCTTTCAGATGTTTCAGCATAATTCTTGGACATCAAATGATAGTTCAAGTAATTTTGCATCTATTGATCATGTGCTTTATTCACAAGGGTTGCAACTAGATTTAAGTCAATCAGCAGTTGGTGGTAGTGCAAATCCATATCAGTCACCGAATGTTGCAACTGCAATAACTAAACAACAAGATGTGACTAAAAAACCAATACATCAAGCTGGATTTAATTCGGATCATGCGCCAGTGTTTGTAACATTGTGTTTTACAGGAGCTGGTGGTAAAAGTGTGCAGCTTGGTAAGGGTGGTCAGTCTGGTTCTGCTTCACCTCACGTAACAAATGATTTGAAAAAAGCATTAGAATTAGCAAAAATGTTATAGAGTTGGTTGACTGAAAGGCGTATTTCTCGTATTCTGATGATGTATTGATATATACGTGCCAAGGTGGCGGAATTGGTAGACGCACAGGACTCAAAATCCTGCGATGGCAACATCTTGTCGGTTCGACTCCGACCCTTGGCACCATTCGCTTTTCAAAAAAAAGTGAATAGCAAGCCATTTTCAAATTACTGATCTGTAATTAAATACCATAAAAATTGTAGGAGATGTCATGGAACATCAAGATTGTATATTTTGCAAAATTATTGCAGGTCAGATTCTAGCTGAAAAAATCAAAGAAACTCCAGATCTTATTGTCATAAAGGATATTTCTCCCCAAGCACCGATTCATTACCTGATAGTGCCTAAGAAGCATATCAAGAATTTACAGTCTGTTAGCGATCTAGATCAAGAGTTGTTAGGGTCAATCTTATTGATGGCCAAAGAGCTGTCAGTTGATCTATCAAATCCTCAAGAGTTTAGACTGATATCCAATAATGGTGCATCTGTAGGACAAAGCGTATTTCATATTCATTTTCATTTTTTAGCTGGAAAGCAGTTTTCTGAATAAACGATTATTTAGTTGATTTGCAAAGAATAGCTTTAGTATATCCTATATATGCAATATATATTATTGTTATAGTACGAACTTTGATAATTATTTTGTATATGTAGATATGATTGGAGCAATATGTATCATTCGATTTTTACGATGTTTGAAACCTTAGAATCTATATTTTGGATGTATGGTGGTATTCCTATTTTATTAGGATTGGGTGGTTATTTATCATGTAAATCAAAATGGTTTCAAATATTTCAATTATCTCGAGTATTTTCTATTTTTAAAGAATTTCTTTTCGAAAAGCCTCATGGTGAACAACGTGGAGTAAGTCCGATATACGCATTTTTTGCATCAGTTGGTGGTTGTATAGGTATAGGAAATGTCATTGGTGTATGTACAGCAGTTCAAGTAGGTGGACCAGGAGCAGTTTTTTGGATCTGGGTAGCAGGTTTGTTAGGTATGCTTGTTAAATATGGTGAAATTTATTTAGGAGTTAAATTTCGTATTAAAGATAAAGAAGATAGTTATTTTGGAGGTCCTATAATATTTCTACAAAAAGTACCAGGTGGTTTTGTTTTAGCTCCAATAGTGATGGTTTTAATGTGTTTTTACGGTGCTGAAGTATATATGTTTAAGATTGTAACGCACAGTATTTCGTTTGGTTGGGGAATACCTTTACCTTTGGTTGTTGGGTTATTATTACTTTTGATACTTGGTATTGGTCAAGGTGGGGTGCGTCTTGTAGGAAGATTAAGTAGTATTATTATTCCAATATTTATAGTTTGTTTTTCTTTTATGAGTTTATGGATATTTCTTCTTAATTATGACAAAATGCCAGCAATGTTGGCATCAATATTTATTCATGCATTTACACCTCATGCAGCAGTTGGGGCATTTACTGGGGTTGGTGTTGTTATGGTTATGGTACATGGCATTAGGCGTGCATGCTATGTAGCTGATATAGGCGTTGGTTATGCATCAACTATTCATGCAGAGACTCATGAGGCTATTCCTCAAAAACAAGCTGCATTAGGAATAGTAGATGTTATTTTAGGAACATTTATTATTTCAACATTAAGTTTGTTTCTAATTTTACTTACAGAGACCTGGCATCAAGGAATATCAGAAGATTTTGTTGTTGCTGTTTCGCTTGCGCGATACTTTCCATATGTGGATAAAGTCTGGCCTTTGTTTATATTTTTATTGGGATATTCATCCTTGTTAGCATTTTTTGTATCAGGCCGTCGTAGCGCTATGTTACTGCTACCAAAGTATGGTTCATTGCTATATCTTATTTTTGCAGCAGTGCTGTACAGTTTGTTTGCTTTTTTTGCAACATTTGGACAGTGCATTGCTGTTATGTCAATTATTAGTACATTGTTGCTTATTATTAATTTATATGGATTATTTTGCCTTAAAGACGAGGTAGAATTTAATTTAAAAAATAAATAACATGTAAGTGCTTTGACAGGCAGCTGTTTTTACATAAAAACGCTTTTAAAAAGGCAAAAATCATTGCTTTTGCAAGCTGTGATTTGATACTATGTATATAGTAAAATAAAAACAAAAAAGGAGGTTTTTATGAAAACTAAAAAATACTTTTTATTTATGGCTTTAGCAGGTGCTTCAATGGTTAATGCTTCTGCTCCATCTTCTGATTTTAAGAGTAAATGGAAAATGTTTGAAGAGGGACCTGCTAGTTCAGTACCTCAAAGTAGCCAACGTGCTACACATCAGCGTGATCGTGTAGGTCATATTGGAGCTGGAAATAAATATCAAGATTTACCTTTTGATTTACAAATAAAAAAACCAGTAGTAGAAGGATCTTTAGATCAAATAATCAAGAAGCACGATCATCATACTGCACAAGACGTATTAGTACACGTAAAAAATAATGTTAAACGTCAGTTAGAAGGTCAAAAACCAGTTGCACCTATAGCTGCTCATGTAGAGCCAGTTGGTGTATTGCTGAAAGCAATTTCTGATTTATCTCCGGAAGCTCAATTACAATTGCTTGAAATGTTACAAACAGAGCTTGCGATGAGGTTGGCTCGAAGCGTTAAGTAATTTTACTTTAAGTAAAAAATTAAATGTTGTTGCAAGGATATTTTGCAACAGCATTTTTTTTTTAATTTTAAAATAATACTTGATTTTTATATTGGTGTAATAAGTACACTATTCATAAGGCTTGAAAAGTTATACAGTCTGAAGGGTTAGCGGGGGCTGTCCAAAAGCGTTGAAGCAAAAACTTTTAATTTTCTCAGCATATTCAGCAGGTTGTTGCAAGTGGCACGTTGCATGATTATTCGAATTTATCCACCAAGTAGTAGGGTGTTTTGCTTGTTGAGCAAGATTTTGAGCTGGCTGTATAGGAGCATAGCTATCTTGTATGCTATGTATGAAAAAAATAGGACAACTGACTGATTTGATGTCAGCATCTAAATCAGGTACAAGTGTGTGCTGTTGTTTAAAAAATAATCGATATATGTAAGAAAAAAATGATTTTAAGGGTTTTTCTAAAAAAAGAAAAAAACCATGTTTTAAAGAATCATATAATTTTGCATGCATGGTTGGTTCTACAATTTCAACTAACTTATTCCATCCACTGTCAAAAATAATACCTTTTATGTTGTCACGGTGTGCATACTTGCTATATGCTTTGACGCTGTGAAATGCTCCCGAACAAATACCGTGAAGAATAATCGAAGGATTAATAGCATGCTTAGAATTATATTGTTCTACAAAATCAAGTGCTGCAATAATGTCTAAGTATTCACATTGACCATATTGTTTAATATTTTTATAGGTTAAAAACGTGCCGCTACTTTCGTTATGTCCTCGAGCATCAAAAAACAAAAAGTTATATGGTTGGTTTGAGAGTAAAGCATAAAAAGTTGCAATACCTTCTTTAGTTCCCGGATAAAATCCTGCTTGAAAAATAATAGTACCTTTGATTTTTGTTTGTTTACTTTTATCTAAAAATAGTCCACATAGCTTGATATTATCCTGTGTTGTAAAATGAACTTTCTTAAATCCTTGTTTTTTTAGAATAGTTTGTACTTTGTAAGGGTTTTTTAACACAGCACGATCAGTAAGTTCATCTAAGTTATTGTTACTTATAAGTAACGATGAAATAGAAACAAAAATGCTTATAATATAATATTTATTCATGGGTAAAGTTTTCTAGTTTTGTATTTTTAGTATATTCTATATTTAGTTCTAGCGATATTTTGACGCTTTTGCAAAAACTATTTAGTTTGTTGAAGATAATATAATTTTTAGATTTATTGGAGTTTTATGTTAGATCAGATGTTTATTATGTTTGAAACTTTAGAAGATATATTTTGGACGTATGGTGGTATACCAATGCTTTTAGGGTTGGGCATATATTTATCATTTAAATCTGGATGGTTTCAAATTCGTCAATTATCAACAGTCTTTTCTATATTTAAAAGTTTCATGACGCAAGAATCGTCAGACAAGCAACGTGGTGTTAATCCGATGTATGCCTTTTTTGCTTCAGTTGGAGGCTGTATAGGTGTCGGTAATGTTATTAGTGTTTGTACAGCCGTACAAGTCGGTGGTCCTGGTGCAGTATTTTGGATATGGGTTGCTGCATTATTAGGAATGCTTGTTAAGTACGGTGAAATTTATTTAGGTGTTAAATTTCGTATTAAGGACAAAGCTGACAGTTATTTCGGTGGTCCTATGATATTTTTGAAGAAAGTTCCAGGAGGAGCTATTCTTGCACCAATTGTGACTATATTAATGTGTTTGTATGGTGTTGAAGTGTACATGTTTAAGATTATGACGCATAGTATGTCTGTTGGTTGGGGTATTAATCAATATATTGTTATAGCTATGTTGCTGTTTTTAGTTCTTGGTATCGGACAAGGTGGTGTAAAGTTAGTTGGTAAAATGAGTAGTTTTGTTATTCCGCTATTTTTAGTTGGCTTTTCAGGAATGAGTTTGTGGGTGTTTGCAATGAATTTTGCAAAAATACCAGCAATGTTAAGTTCAATTTTTGTACATGCATTTACTGCTCATGCTGCAGTCGGTGCTTTTGCAGGTAGTACAATGATGATGGCAATGTCTCATGGTATTAGACGTGCTTGTTATACAGCTGATATTGGTGTTGGTTATGCTGCAACTATTCATGCAGAAACAAGTGAAGCTGTTCCACAAAAACAAGCGTCATTGGGCATCATGGATATTATTTTAGATACATTTGTTATTTGTACGTTGAGTATGTTTGTTATTTTACTTACTGATACGTGGCATCAAGGAATCTCTGAAGACTTTGTTGTAGCAGTCGCATTTGCAAAATATTTTCCTTATGTTGATGTTATTTGGCCATTCTTTATCTTTTTACTTGGTTATTCTTCATTACTTGCGTTTTTTGTATCTGGGCGTCGTAGCGCTATGTTATTATCACCAAAGTATGGAGCGCAATTATATTTATTATTTGCAGCAGCTGCGTTTGTTTTCTTTTCATTTTATGGAACACCTGCGCAGACAATGGCGGTTATGTCTATTGTTGGAACATTATTATTGATGATTAACTTATACGGACTGTTTTGGTTACGAGATGAAGTTGTTTTTGATTTAAAACAAAAGTAACGATAAAAATTAAAAATCCCAGCGATTACAGCTGGGATTTTTTTTATAAGTCTTTTAATTTTTGTATTTCTTCTTTGAGGAGAGGTCGATATGTACCTAAAGGTAATCCTTGCTTGGTTAACCCTGCAAAACGTGTACGATCAAGTCGTTCAACAAAATATCGCAATTGTTTAAAGAGCCTTTTAACAACATGCTTTTTACCACTGTGAATGGTAACAGAGATAGAGTTTTTACGTTGTGTTAATCTACGCACTTTATCTACTTTCATAAAACCATCTTCAAGTTTGACACCTTTGAGCAATAGTTCCATATGCTCTTTGGTAACAGGTTTGTGTGTCGTAACATGATATGTTTTTGAAACACCAAATTTTGGGTGAGATAATTTTTGTGTAAGATCGCCATCATTCGTCACGAGCATGACTCCTGTTGTGTTTCTATCGAGTCTACCTACAGGAAATACACGGCTTTTAATTCGTTTGAAAAAATCCATAACGGTTCTACGGCCTTGTGGATCAGATGCAGTGGTAATAACATCTTGTGGTTTGTTAAACAAGAAATATAGTTTGTGTGTATCATGTTGTATGAGTTTGTTATTAACTTTAATAGCATCTTTTTCTTGAACTTCGTAATATGGTTCTAAGGTAATGGTGCCATTAACCGTTACTTGGCCATCTTTGATAAGGTCTGCAGCTTTACGACGTGAACAGCATCCTGAGTCAGAGATGAATTTATTTAATTTAGTCATTATTTTATAGATCTGAAATATTAAGAGGTTATTTTTATTATATCTTGAGTATGTACGATTGATTATGATAAGTATAACATGTATCAATTATTAGGGCAAAGCGAGGAAGTTATGTTTTTTGCACTGGTTTTAAGCTGGTTACAGTCTTGGTGGCATTGTGTTTGTATACCCATGCTTACAACATTATATTTTTACAAACTAAGTGTTATCTGGCTATTTCTGATGTTTAGTATCAGTTATATCTTTTTTTATATAGCAAATAAACGTAGAATTGATTATATGATCAAACCAATGATACAGTCGTTATGTACAACAGTTATAGTTGCATTTGTTGTAGCAACTCTGTTTGTTTCTTTGTATGACTTAGCATTGTTATATGCAGCTAATTCTAAGTTTTTTCTACGTCAACAAGCATACTTTTTGCGTTTAGGATTATTTGGAATTCCAAATGCATGTTGTTTTAAATCAACACAGGGACAATGTTGGAGTGTTATCAAGGTGGTAATGTCTGGATTGTGGTTATTTTTTGCAACGATATTGTCGCTTCACTATGTTGCAAAGATTTCATATCAATTACATTATCGTAAAGCATGGTGGTTATATTTTATACTATCGATGGCTATAGGTTTAAGTTGTTTTGTACTAGCTATATATAAATTTTAAGGAGAGAAATATGTTATACGATATAATTCAAGAAACTATACAGCAATTTTCATTGCGTACACTTTATTTAGAAATGTTATGGTTTATGACGTTTGGTTACCTTATGCACATATTTGTTGTTATGGGTTTAACCAAGCTTCCTTTTATAGATCTAGTAAAAGGAATTTTTCGTTTACAGGTGACTGTTGTTTTGACAAGTTTTCTTGTTGCACCATGTTTAGCTGGTTTGAGTATTGTTATCTCTGAAATGTTATCAGCAAATTATACTATGTGGTTTGTCGGTCAACAGGTATATACATGGTTTGTAGTCAGTATGATGTTTGTTGCTTCAGATGTACTATGTAATGTTTTTGTGACGATACCTTGTACAGTGTTTCGCAGATGGCTTGTTATTACTAATGCTGGAGTAGGAATATTAGGTTTTTTTGTGTTAAAAGCAATGAATTTGTTATCTATGCTCTAAGGAGGTTTGCATGATATCTATTATTGATATAGCAAAAGAAATAATACAGTCAGGGTTGCAATTTATTGCGATTACCGGTATTCAATTCATTATTTTTTTATTATTTGCCAAATATAAAACAGGTCAATCTTTTTCTCAACTTTGGAAATCGTATTTACAGTTATTTGTACGAGCCTTATTATTTACGGTTACTTTGTTAGGGTTAATTATCATTTTGACTAAATACAGCACCATATGTAGTGTGGCAGTAGTGTTATTAGCCATATCATCATTTTCTATTATGTTAAAATATGTTGATTTAGCAAAAGAAGAAAAAGGCGTTGTATTCGATTTGGGTATTTTATTATCGAACGCATATGTTATGTACTCACTAGCAACACAAGATCCAATATCAATTACTCACTATTTAGTGCTATATGCGATAGTTTTGTATGTGTTTTTGTATCAGCGTTTAAAGGTTGCTTATCAAGAGTGGAATTGATTGTAAGTGAAGTAGCATATGATTGATCATGTTGTACATAATGTCTTTGATTATGATTACAAATATTTTTTGATATAAGCATGTAGTAACAATCCTTTTTGCATAGGATTTTAGTTTTTATTGTTATTGCGTGAGTCGTTTGCATCGATTTGTTACGAGATAAATTGCGATATATGTTAAAAAAGAAAGCTGTAATTATTATTTGGAATAATAATTTTATGAGCAACAGTAATAAAGTCTTGTCTTGAAATTTCAAAAAAAGGAATCATAAATGCATCAAGCCAATTGGTATGTTGTCGTAAAAAATCAACATGTTGATGAAATTGAGAAGCATGATGAGGTTTACATTCAAAGAATTGTACATTTCGACGCCAGCGTTCAGGGTTTGTTGGTTGTTGATAGATAGTATGATCAGTTAGATAAGAAATGCCCGTAAATTGTTGGCAGATTGTATCAGGTTGATTAAATAAAATTGTTGGTGAATAATATAAAATCCAATCACCTTTATTCATTTTTTCTAAAGGTTCTTTAGGTCCCATATTTAACTGAGTATATCCTTGATCACGAACAATATGGACATGTTCTTGTGCAGCATTGGTTAGCCAATACGATTGTTTCATCGCTATCTCCTTTTTTCAAGATAGTAAATAAAATGTAGTAGCTCATGCAACGTTTTATTATAAATATAATGATTATTATGCATGTAGTATTAGTATGGACTTTAGTAAAAAAGCCTCAATAGTATTGAGGCTTTTTATTATAAACAATCGAGACGTTTTTTTAATTTTGCTATACCAAGAAGTCCAAAAATAGCAGAAAATATAAAAAGAGCACTTATACATAACCAGTAAGGTAATGATAAAGAAGGATCTAAAACAGCAGATCGACTAGCTTCTAGTGCATATGTTAAAGGATTTAATAAATTAATATAAGCACAGGTTGGTGAAATATTATATAAATGTTGCCATGAAAATTGAAAGCAACCTAAAAACCACATAGGAATGATTATTCTAAGCCATATATTTTCAATGCCGCTATAAATATCTCGTGTGATACTTGCCATGCAAATTGAAAAGTTGCCAAAAAAGAAGCAAGATACTGCAAGAGCAAAGTAAAACTTAATAAAAGAAAAATGTTGTAATGATATTTGAGTCCATATCAACATGGCACCTACCGGAAATACAAGTATCGAAATAATAAATGATTGATACATATTTTCTAAAGCATATTTAAAAAAAATAAGCCATTGAGGAATTGGTAAAGTTAGTTCATATTTCAGCTTACTTCCTTCATCAACAATATCTGCAACTAATCCAACAATGTTGTTGATGGTTGCAAAAAAGCTTGATGAAGCTGCTAAACTACCTAAAATAAATAATCCATAATCATGCAGTCCTGCTGCTGGCATAATGTGTCCAAAAACAATAACATTTAAACTGGTAAAAATTAAACTGTTAATAATTTTGTCTTTGAATTGAGGTTTATAAATATAAAAACTTTTGATGATAAGTTCTTTTAACGTATGTAAATACGATATTTTGCTAAATAGCATAAAAATCCTTAAAAATCTGTATAACTATGTTGATTACTAAGTATATCGGAGTATACAGCGTAACTTATATAATCAGATTACATGTACTTATAAGCAATCTAATCTTTTTTTAAATAGTATAATGCCGATATACCCAAATATAGCTGTAAACATTATTGTCATGATAATGCATGTTGTATACGGTATGAGATATGTATCAGTACCTACAGTACTTCTCATGCCTTCCATGATATAAACTACTGGATTTGCTAAATTGATATAAGCTAATGTAGGATTTGTTTTGTATAACATAGCCCAGCTAAATTGATAGCCTCCTACAAACCATAAAGGGAATACAATGCGTAGTTTAATAGTGGTTAAGTAGCTTAAGTCTGGAGTGATACTTGCCAAAAACAAACCTAAAAATCCAAAGAAAATATGAGAAAGTAAATACATTAAAAACAATTTTCCGTATGCAATTTCACATAAAGATAAATGCTCACCTAGTATTAATTTACCAACAGGTAACATAGGTAGGGTTGATATAAATGATTTATATCCATCCATTAAAGCAATTCTTATAAAAATCCAACTTTGTGGAATAGGCAAAGAAAGATAATACATAATAGAATGCTTTCTCATCACATCTGATACAAGTGTTGCAACATTTGTTGCTGCTTCAAGCATACCCCATGCAGCAATGTTACCAACAAGCATAAATTTACCAAAACTAGGGTTTGTACCAAAGTGAGGCATAATGTATTGTGATACATACAGTACAATTCCAGACCAAATACATGCATCAATAAATCTACCAAAGATATGTCGCTTAAACACTCTGGCATCACGTATCAATAACATGATAAATGTTTGCATACGATTATACATCATGGGGAGTTTCCTCTTTTTCTTCTTGTAATAATTTAATGAAAACATCTTCTAAATTAGATTTGCTATAGCTTGCTTTTAAATTTTCTGGAGTATCAGTTAATTTAATAACGCCTTTATCAAGAATACATACTCGATCTGATAGAGCCTCAGCTTCTTCTAGATAGTGTGTTGTTAGTAAAACAGTAATGCCTTCATGCTTAAGTTGCTTAATAGTATCCCATAAATTTCTTCTAATATGTGGATCAAGTGCAACCGTTGGTTCATCGAGAATAACTAATTTTGGATTATGCATTAAGGTACGTGCTAGAATAAATCTTTGTTTATAACCACCAGATAGAATTGATCCTTTTGCATCAGCATATTTGAGCAATTCAAACTTTTTCATAAGATCAAAGCAGCGTTGTTTAATAATGTTTTCAGATACATTAAAATATCTACCAGCAAAAAGTAAATTTTCTTTGATGGTTAGCATTTCATCTATATTTGGTTTTTGTGGCGACATGCCAATTATTTTTCGAAAACTGATAACATCATCATAAATTGATTTGTTTTGAAATAAAATATCACCAGAAGTAGGTGGGTGTAATGTTGAAATAATAGATGACAGTGTAGTTTTACCAGCTCCGTTAACGCCAAGTAAGCTTAATACTTCGCCTTCATAAATATCTAAATTTACACCTTTAAGTGCGTGAATAGGAGGTGTACCTTGGTATGACTTTGTAATGTTGTTAATCTTGAGTAATACTTTTTTACTCATATAATTCCTTTCTGATTTCGCTCAACTGTATACTATTGTGTAATCTGAATACAATATTTGTGACATAAAGATGGATAAAATCTATAGTAGATATATCTCAAAAGATGTAATGTGTATATAAAATAGTACTGCGTAATACTGCAGATACAAGTAAACGAAGTTTTAATTATATAAAAACTTTGAACAGGTGAATGCCTAATTCAGGCGACTAGTCGACAAATGTGTGTGATTACCATGACATGGTACTCCTTACTGTCGGGATTAAAATGATTTAACAAAAATAACAATCTTTATATGTTGTGTCAAATGAAAAAAGACTTTTGAATAGTATCAAAAGTCTTTTTTGTTACATCAGTATGAAAAAAGTATACAAAAATTAGTCGATGACTGAAGGTACCTTTTCACCGTCAGAATCAGAACTTGAAATATCATATTGTAATTCTGAATTCCATGTTCTATCAGTTTGATAAGCACCTGTTAGTATTTTTTTTATTTTTCTAATAGGAACTGTATGAAACGGAAATGATAGTAATGCTATCTCTGAAGCAGATAAAATTCTAGCTTCTTTTGTGATACCTTCTTGCGAAGTAATTGAGACAATACAAAAAACAGTATCTGTTTCTTGTTGGTTATTATCTTTACTTTGGAGTACCACAGACTGACTAGCGTCTAAACGTTTGAGACTCACTGTACCTTTGCCAGAAATCAAAATGTCATCAAGATCTCGTTGTATTGCATTGAATGTATACAATTTACGTAACGTGGTATTATCATCAGAATCAGAGATCGTTGGTGATTGTGGCAGTGGACTTGGTAAATGTTTTTCAGAACAATTATTGTTATTTGCAGTTAACATACAGAACAATAATATTACTATTTTTTTTGTATACATGGTTTTAATAGAGCTTTACCAAACTGTTCCGTCTTCAGCTTCACCTGTGAGTAATGCTATAGCTTCTTCTGATAGTCTTGGTGTGTCAGACAGTTCGCATTTTTCAAATACTCTAACAGGAAGCTCTTTATTTGGTATAACACCTTTAATATAAAGAATACCTTGTGTTGCATCACAACCATATACGCCATCACCAAAGAAAGGTCCTAATTTATCTTGAGCCATTTTTTGTTGATGTTTTTCATTAACGCTATCGTATAGATCACATAATGTTTTTGCATCTTGATCCATAATGTTAACACATGTAGTCTCTCTAAATTTTTTGAGTCGCAAATTACCATTATGAGATTGAAGAGCAAAAAGTATAGCAGGCATAGCATTTAATGGTGCAAAGCAAGATATAGTTTCTTCAGAATCTTTTTTCGATATAATTGGTTCAGAGCTTTTTTCCGCTTTAGCTATTGTTGTATTTGCTTTCGTATCTTCAGATGCTTCTATGCTTGTTTGAACAAAGCATGTTAATGCAAATAGTATCGCTGTTATTTTTTTCATTGATAGGTTCCCCTAGAAAAAGTAAATAATATATTTTTATCATGTTGCTAATTATAACAAAAAATGTGCTATTAGAAAATGTTTATTGTCTCAGTTGTTTATGAGTTTGTTTCTTGTTCAGGGAAAAATTGTAACAATTCATAGACAGATGATAATTTTTTAACATTTGTATGTTGTTTTTGTAACACTTGGTCTTTTGCTAAAATCATATGTGAAAAACCAAAAGTTTGACATTCTTTAGCATGAATATCGATATTGTGAATTGGCTTTATTTGACCTGTTAAACTTATTTCTGCAAGAGCAATTGTTTTTGCAGGTAGAGATTGTTGAAAATAACTTGAGAGTAATGCTAGCGCAATACCCAGATCACATGTTTGATCTTTTGTTTTTAACCCTCCACTAATTTTAAAGAATAGATCATGTTTGCTCAAAGGTATATGTAAATATTTTTCTAATATTGCAGCAATGAGCATAACATGCTTGTGATCAATGCCAGTAATCACTCGTTGTGGTATACCTGCTTTAAGTGGTACAACAAGTGCTTGTAGCTCTAAAAATATTGGTCTTGTTCCTTCAAGTGAGCTGACAAGAGTTGATCCTGGTGCATGTTTTGTTTGTTCTAACAAATGTTGATTAATATTTTGTACTTCTTGTAGTCCATCTTGTTTCATATGAAAAAAACCTATTTCATTAATAGAGCCAAATCTATTTTTAATAGATCGCAGTGTACGTGTTTGCCATTGATCTTCTTTTTGTAAATAAAATACTGCATCAACCATATGTTCTAATAGTTTTGGTCCTGCAATGTTTCCCTCCTTTGTGATATGCCCTGTCGCAATAATTGCAATATTATTTTCTTTTGCAAGACGCATTAAATGAAAAGTCGTTTCTTTAAGTTGTGAAATTGTTCCAGGGAGTGCATTGCTGTTTTGACTTAAAATATTTTGAATCGAATCAATAATGACAAGTGTAGGTTTTTTTTGTTTACAGATTTCAGATATAATTTCTAGTGTTGCTTGATCGGAAAATAAAAGGTTGTTGTTTTTTATATGTTGAATACGTTCAAATCGTAACTTTACTTGTGCCAAAGATTCTTCAGATGAAAAATAAATCACTTGATGATTTTGACTCATTTGTGTTGATACTTGCAGGAGGAGTGTTGATTTACCGATACCAGGATCTCCAGATAGTAAAATAAATGATCCAGGAACAATGCCACCACCAGCAACACGATTCCATTCGGAGCAGTCAGAAATAAGTCGTTGTTGTTGTTCAGATGAAATAGTATCTAAGGTATGAAGATGTTTGTCAGGTTGAATCGTTAGCTTTGCCTTTGTTGCTGTTTTAGTTGTATGAATTTCATCAAGACTATTCCATTCTTTGCAGTCAGGACAACATCCTACCCATTTTACTGTTTGATAGGTACATTTGATGCATTCAAAATATGATTGTGATTTTGCCATATAAAGTTAATCTTTTTTGATAATGTGACATTTACGACAACGAGGTTCATACTCTGTAGATCCTACCATAATTAATGGATCGTTGTAATGAGCAGGCTGTCCATTAACGAGTCTTTGTGTTAAACAAAATGTATCATCACCGCACACATTGCAAATAGCTGTTAACTTAATTACTTTGTCTGCATATGCTAATAATTCTGGAATAATACCAAATGGTTCAGCTCTAAAGTCAAGATCTAATCCAGCAACTAGAACTTTTTTGTTAGATTTTACAAGTGATGTAATCAGAGACAATAAAGCATCTTTTTCTGAGCTGAAAAACATCACTTCATCTATAGCAATAATATGTGCAGATGATGTCAGAGCAGTCTCATATATATCTTGTACAGAGGTAACAGGTATACAGTTAACCCAGCTACCAGTTCGTGATGGAATGTAATGTAAAGGATCTAATTCAAGATCTAAAATTTTGCGATTATCAATCGATGGTTTGAAAACTAGCACTTCAAATCCGGCTAAGATAAATCGTCCTACTTGTCGAATAAGCTCTTCTGATTTCCCTGAACACATTGAACCGCAAAATACCGTTAAAGATCCTTTTTTAAAGTCTTGTTGCTTAATGTTTAAAGGATTCACAGTATGGATAGGGTTGCCAGTTTGTGGTAGTTGTTGTGATAAAGCAGTTATGTGTAACATACATAACAACATAAGTATTTTTTTTATTTTCATAAGTTATATTCCTGGTTAATTTTATAGTACCACATTTCAGTGTCATTGAGCATAAAAATTTTGTAGTTTTTTACAAGATTAATTTATAAAATTCCCTGTGATTATTTTTGATAAGTGGTTATACTTTGTATAAAAATTATCTAAAAATCGAACCTAAGCATGTGTATACATGTTGTATCAAATTTGAAAGGTTGCTGTGTCTACAGGCCATATATTAGTTCAAAAATCTATGAATTTACAAGGTGAGGTTGCATTGTCAGGTGCAAAAAATGCTGTTCTAGCAATTATGGCATCACTGTTATTGACTTCAGGTAAATCAGTGTTAAAAAATGTTCCAGCTATATCAGATGTTAAACAAATGATTGGTATCCTTGAGTCTTTAGGTGTAACAATCTTGTTTGATAAAGAACATAATGTGCTAGAAATAGATACGACATCGTTAGATCATAATAATATTGCACAAGAATGTGTCAAAAAGTTTCGAGCATCGTTTTTGGTTTTAGGACCACTTTTAACTCGATTTAAAGATGTAAAAATTGCATTGCCAGGTGGAGATGAAATTGGTGCTCGTCCATTAGACTATCATATTAAAAATTTTATTAAGATGGGTGCAGCAATTCATCATGAAGATTCTTTCTTGTATGCTCACGCAAAAAAATTAAAAGCACAAAAAATAGTTTTAGATTATCCAAGTGTTGGTGCAACTGAAAATTTAATGATGGCTTTAGTTTTAATTCCAGGTCGCTCTTGGATTATTAACGCAGCTTTAGAGCCAGAAGTATTAGATCTTATTACTGTTTTACAAAAAATGGGAGCATCGATTGAAATTGTTTCTCCAGCTATGATTAAAATTGATGGAGTTGAAAAATTACATCCAATTACACATACCGTTATGTTTGATCGCTTGGAAGCAGGATCTTTATTAGTTGCTGGCGCTATTACACAAGGTGACATATATGTACCTGATGCTCATGTGCGCGATATGGATTTGTTTTTAATGAAACTAGAAGAAATGGGTAATAAAGTAATATGTAATAAAAATGGTGTTGGTGTACGGATTAAAGGTGCTGCTCGACAACGTGCTGTATCCTTTAAAACAGCTCCATATCCAGGGTTTGCAACAGATCTGCAGCCATTGATGATGATTGCTCAGGTTGTTGCACACGGTACAAGTACTATTGTAGAAACTGTGTTTGAAAATAGATTCTTACATGCACCAGAACTAAATAAGATGGGTGCAGATATTACAGCATCAGGACACTATGCCCAAGTCAATGGTGTGAAAAATTTGTATGGAGCATCCGTATTAGCTACAGACATTAGAGCAGCATGTGCTTTAGCTTTAGCAGGTTTAGTTGCAGAAGGACAAACACATATAGATGGACTTTTACATTGGAAACGTGGTTATGAAACCTTAGATCAAAAATTACGTGATCTTGGTGCATTATTAGAACTGTGTGAAGGTGCGCCAACTGTTGCAAAAAAAGTTACTCCTGCAATTGGTGCAAAAAAAGTAGAGAGAAGGGAGCTGTAGTTGAAGCTTATTTTTAAAACAAGTGTATTGATTATTATAACTGCATTTATATTTGGAATATGTATGACTAATAAGCAAAATGGTTCAGTTGTGTTATTAAATGGTGTTTCTTCTTCTGGAAAATCAGCAATAATTAACGAGCTAGTTACATTACATCCAAAGTTAAAAGTTTTAAAAGTTGATGATTGGTTTCCTGATGCTTTAAAGAAAACAGTTAAAGGTTATGGTTGGAATGAGGATTCTGGTGTTGATCCGTGGTTGTTTTTATATGAGTATGCATTTAAAAAAACAGGCGAGTACTATTTTAATACGCAAGTGCGAGAAAAGTTTTTTAACAACTCAGCTGATTTTTATAAACAGGCTTTAGATCTTGTTACCAGCGGACATGATGTTATTATTGACACAGTACTTGAATATGAAACAGAATATACAGAATTTGATACATTTTTTAACAACATACAAACAAAAAAAATTTTGATTTATTGTCCGATGGATATTTTGCTTGACAGAGTAGAGCAGCGAAACAAAGCAGGTATTTCTGCTGAGCAGCGTACTGCATTTCAATCATTTGAGCAGTTTCCTGCTATGTTTAAAGTACAAGAATCATTACGTGACCAAGTAGTAGATCACGTTCAAACATCTACAATTAAGCAATCATTAGATGAGGCTATTGTACAATTACTTGATAATAATATTCCTGAGCCATATATTCCAAAATTGCATAAATTTAAAACATCATTTATTAAGCAGTTTAGACTGAATCAGCAAGATGTTATTATCTTATCTCCACAGCATATATATGATATTATTCTTGATAGTTCTGTCTACTCGCCAAAAGAGTCAGCTGAAAAAATAATATCGATATTGCACTAAAAACTAGCAATTAATTCTATGAGCTCGCGTGTGATTTTTGCTTGACGCATTTTGTTAAATGCAAGTTTCATACTTTTTTGAAGATTGTCAGCACTGCGTGTTGCATTATCCATTGATAAAAATCGTGCTGATTGCTCTGATAACATAGAATTAGTTAATATGAGCAGAATATTTAATTTAAGTAGCGTTTCAAATAATGATTCTGTCACGCTAGAGGCATCTTGTGGCCATTCATAATCGTCCAGTATAATATTGTTTGTACTACCACAGTCAGTTTGTTGAGTTGGAATAATCGTGGTAGATTCAGCTTCCTGAACAAAAAATGTTTTAGGATAACTATAAAAGCATACAACTTCTTGGTAGTTATCTTTAATATCAGCTACTTTTGTATAAATATCTTGTGCTACTTTTTCAAGTCTATTGGGTAGAACTTTTTCAAAAGTTGCTAAAGTTTCAATATTTCTTTTTTGTAAATATTCAGTTGTTTTTTTCCCGACACTAATGATATGGCTATTTTCTAAGTTTTCTGTTGTTAGGTGTTGATTAAAGTAACCGAACATAGTTGTGTTAAAAGTACCACATAAGCCTTTTTCAGCAGCAAAAAGAATATACAAAGTTTTATATTTTGGTTTTATTTCATTAGCTGTAACAGAATACTTTTGCGTTAGAGCGCATAGTAAAGGCTCTATTTCATCTTTTAAAAGCTGCATTGTTTCAGATTGTTTTTTTAATTTTGAATGAGCAGACATCGAAATTAAACGCATAGTTTGGGTGATTTTTTTTATAGCAGATATCGCTTTGATTCTTTGTTTTAAATGAATGAGTTGTGACATAGCTTTTTCACTTTATTTGATTATACGTTTACTTATCTAAGAGTCTATGTATTTTACTCGTTAAATGCAATAAAAAAGAGCTAAGTTTTAGAACAAAGCTCTTTTTTATATACTATCAAAATATTACTTAAATGATTCCTTCTTGTTCAAGCATATGTTGAGCAATATTTTGTGTAGATTTTCCAGGCTCAAGTTTAAATGGATAGGTTACTGTACCATCATGTGCAATATGAGCATCTGCAACTTTATAGTTGCTGAATCGATTAGTTTCATTTTCGAGGTCTGTTAATCTTGGGAAGTGTGTCGTGATGATTGACATACTGTAAGGGATTTTACCAATTTGTTCAGCAAATGTGAATCCTACTTTTGATGCAACATCTGGTGCTGTACCGCTAAATATTTCATCAATAATTGTAAATGTTTTTTGTCCAGGGGCACATGATATGATAGATTCTTTTAATTTTTTAGCTCGATTTACTTCCGCTTTGTATAAAGATTCACCTTCCAGGAGGTTGGTTGTGATGTCGAGATAACTGTGAATTCTGTCAAATGGTGTTAATGTTAGTTTGCTTGATGGTGCGATACCAAAAGATTGTGCCATAATGATATTGATGATTAATGCCATAAGAGACGTTGTTTTACCACCAGCGTTTGGACCAGTGATAATAAAGTTAGCATTTTCTGACTTTGTACCAAAGTGTAATGTATTAGTTACTACTTTGTGTGCATCAATTAACGGATGCCAGAATCCTTGAGCTACTAATGTAGGTGTTTCACTATCAATAAAGTCAGGTAAACACATACGTGCATTGTTATGATTTTTATGTTTTTCATACACTTTGTATGTTGACAAGTATGCATCAACAGCACCAAATGCTTGTAGGTATGGTACTAATTCACCTTTTATTCGCATAAATAAGTGGTGTGTAGCAAGAATTGTTCCTTGGTCAGAAAGATAATATGAATCGTTACCTTTAAAGGTTGATGATTGTAGTTTGTTGATTAATCGTTTTAAATCTTGCGATGTTTTAGGTGATGTTGTATTAAATAATTGTGCAAGTCTTTTATGCTCAGGGATTAATGTTTTTAGAGCAGGGTCACGTTTGATGATGTTTGTTACTCGTTGCATAGCATTAATAAGCTGTGCAATTTGTAGCAGATCTTTTTGCTTTTGATGAACGATATCAAGATCTCCTTTAATACTTGTCCAAAGGTAATATCTTAAGTAGAGAGATGTTGCTACAGCTGAAGCTGTAATGCTTGTTATAAGACCTGTTGTTGCTATAGATTTTGCTTTAAGGTTTGCATCATTTTTATCACCAAAATACATCTGTGTCTCGTATACATCTGTTGGGATGTCTATAAATAGAAATTTAATATAGTTACAGAAACCTTCTGGTGCATTAATAAGGCCAATTTTTGTATAATGCTTGATATACTGCATCCAATACTTACCAAATAATGTCCAAGTAGACTTTTTATCATTAAATAGTTGTGGTGTATAATCATTAGACCAAGATTTTTTTGCAAACTCATCTACAAGTTTTTTGTCGTCTTCATGTAAACTTGCTTTGAAGTCTTGGTCAGCTAAGTAATTGACATCAGTTGTTTTTTCGGTCTCTTTGAGATATTTCTTAAGGTTTTCGATATCTTTTTCAAGTTGTTTTTTATTTTCACTTGATTCTTCTCTAACTAGCTTTATTTCTTTGGATTTAAGTTGTTGCTGTTTAGCTGTTCGTAAAAAATGACCATTAGAAAGTGTGCTGAGAGCGACATTACTTGCTAGGCAAAACTGTTTGAATCTTTTAGTAAAAGCAATAAGTAAATTGTTTTCATTAAGTGGTTGCAGTACCGAGGTTTCATAGTAACAGCGCTTTTCTTGTTCTTCAAAAGCTTTTTTCTCTTCTTCATTTAGTTTTCTGCTAAGCAGTAAAAAATGCTCTTCTGCTGGTACAGCATTGTTATAAATAGCTTGAAGTTTTTCAAATATATCACGATTTTCTTCAAAGTAGCGAATAAGAGCTTGTTTTTTTTGTAATGATGTAATATCGCTTGTCATGTTTGCACATTGATGAACGAGTGCTGTATAACCAAAATTAGTAGTTGGTCGAAAGATGCGTGGTAAGATTTCATTAACCATTTCGACACTTGTAATAGCTTGCCAGATAATGTCCATGATAGGAGCTTGCTTTGTTCCAAAGTTGTCAAGAAGGTAGCAAGTAGTCATTAAATTTTGTTCTGTGTCAGATGGGTTTTCAACATTTTTGATTCGTTTGAGCAGTTCAGGGTTGGTTTGATGGTATAATGTTGCAGGAGCACTTGTTTCAAGTAGAGAAGCGGTACATACTAGTGCTGCTATGAGAAGCGTGAGTTTTTTCATAAAAACCTTTATTGAGTTTGAATTATGATTAATTTACTAAGAATTGCTTTATTAAAATACTCACACATTTTTATTTTCGAAATAATATAGACAGCAAAAAATGTAAAGGAAGAGAGTTGAAAACTCTTTATTGAAAGGATTTTTGTGGTTATAGTAATAGATGCTTATAATTACATAAAACATATTATAGGAAATTCATTTGTCTCTGAATCTTTGGTTAAAAATTGGATTGATCAATTTCAAGAGTATACAGATATTCGTGGTAATGATGTGCTACTTGTGTTTGATGCAGGTCCAGGATACTATGCAACTAAAGACTATTTTGACAAGCTTACGGTTATATACTCAGGTCAAACGCAAACAGCAGACGATATTATTAAAGAATGGTTGTCCTCTCATCGTGGTCAAGATATACTATTGGTAACTTCCGATCGAGAAATTTGTGATGTCGCTCGAAGAATGGGTGTTGTTTCGATCAGTTCTCAAGATTTTTATAAAATATTTACGTATGTTATGCAGCAGGAGCAAGTATACGAAAAGCAGGTAGAACAAACAATACATAAAACAAGTACAACTTATTCGCAAGAGTTGGATACATTAATGGAAGTTGGAAGTAGAAATCTTGTACGAGAACACAGGACTCAGGGTGACAGCATGCCATTGCGAGTAAGAAATGGCAAAAAAGCATCAAAGCAAGATAAACAGTTATTAAAAAAAATAGAAAAAATTTAATATGAATGAAGAATTAAGGTTAACGTATAATGCTTTGCAGGTTGAGCAAACAGCACAGCAGGTAAAAGAATTTTTCAAAGATGCATCTATTGTTACGCTCACAGGTTCTTTAGGCGCTGGCAAAACAACCTTAGTGGCTCAAATTTTAAAACAACTAGGAGTTGCTGGTCCCATAGTTAGTCCAACGTTTACTTATGTTAACGTCTATAAGCTTGCAGATGGAAAGGTAATATATCATTTTGATTTGTACAGATTAGACAGTCTTGAAGCTTTTGAACAAGCAGGGTTTGCAGAGTATTTATACCAAGAAAATAGTATATGTTTTATAGAGTGGCCAGAGATTGTTATGCCTTTATTAACAAGATCAGTGTGTCATTTAGCAATAGATTTTGATAGTTTAGATCAGCGTCAATTGGTTGCTCATTGTATAAAGTAATATTGAAAGATCGTATGAGTTGTTGTAATAAAAATCAATGTTGTCAAAATCAAGTAACTTCTAACAGCCAGGATTACTTAGTGTGTACTTGTATGGGGGTCATGAAGTCTGATATTTTAGAAGCGATTGATCAGGGTGCAGATAGCTTTGAAGCTTTATCAGAAGAGTTAGGAGTTGGGACTGGTTGTTCAACATGTGTCGAAGAAGTTCAGCAATTACTTGCTCAAAAAAAACAAAAATGTTGTTCTAGTTAGGTAAAAGTAAGTTGTTAGTAATGACTATATTTTTAACGATGTAGTAAAAAAAATAACATTTCAGTTTTAAATGTGTGAAAAAAAAGAAAAAAATTAAAGTTTTCGTTGATTAGTTTGTAAAAAAACAATATTCTATAAAAAGATTTAGTCGAAGTTTTGACATTTTGCAAAATCATGGCGAGATTCCCGAGCGGTCAAAGGGGACGGACTGTAAATCCGTTGGCTCAGCCTTCGAAGGTTCGAATCCTTCTCTCGCCACCAAAATTTATATTGAATTTTACAAATGTGCTGATAAACTACTAGCTGTGAGTGAAATACAGTGCGGGAATAGCTCAATTGGCTAGAGCGACAGCCTTCCAAGCTGTAGGTTGCGGGTTCGAGTCCCGTTTCCCGCTCCAAAAGCACATTTTTGAAAAATTATAGGATGCTGGCGTAGCTCAATGGTAGAGCAACTGATTTGTAATCAGTAGGTTGCAGGTTCAAGTCCAGTCGCCAGCTCCATTTTTATTAAGGCAATTTGTGTTTTTTGTAAATTTGTTCTACACTTAAAATAACTGTCACCCGATTTGAATCAATGTGTGGGTTTGCCCACGTAGCTCAGTCGGTAGAGCACTTCCTTGGTAAGGAAGAGGTCGCCGGTTCAAATCCGGTCGCGGGCTCCAAAAAAGTGGATGCTAGGTTGAGCGTGTAAAAAGCGTTTTGCCTTGAGAGTAGGTCAGTAGCTCCAACGGTAGAGCAGCAGACTCCAAATCTGCGTGTTGGGGGTTCGAATCCCTCCTGGCCTGCCATATGAAGAATTTGTTTATGCATGTAGTCTACGTAAGGTTATATTAAGATGAAAAGTCTAGGCTCGTTTCTTCGAGAAGTAAAAATCGAACTTTCTAAGGTGGTTTGGCCGCGCAAAGAAGAATTTGTAGGGTCAGTTGTTGTTGTTTTAATAACGCTTGTTATGTTTGCAATTTTCTTTGGTGTTATTAATTATGCGTTTCAGACAGGAGCGCTTAAAGGATTTCAAGTTTTAATGTTCGGACGCTAATAGGGATTTAGGGTAAGGTTTTTTATGAAACAGTGGTATGTGCTTCAAATATATGCAGGCTACGAAGAAAAAATTAAAGCCGATTTAGAATATCGTATACAGCATTCAGAGTTGCAGGATAAGTTTGGGGAAATTATGTTTCCTTCTGCTAAAATGAAACAGGTCTTTAGTGAAGCTGAAGAAGAAAATCAGCAATTGTTTCCAGGTTACATGCTTGTTCAGGTGGCGCTTTCTGCTGATACAATGAAACTTGTGTTGGGAACACCGCGAGTTTTACGGTTTTTAGGGGGTAAGAATCCGGTTGCATTATCTCAGCGAGAAATTGATCGCGTAATAGAAAAAGTACAAGGTGGCGTTGTGTTATCTGGTGATCAAAGTGGCTTGGCTGTTGATAGCGAAGTAACTATTGCTGATGGACCGTTCTCTGGTTTTGTAGGGGTAATTGAAAAAATTGATCCTGAAAGCGAGCGAGTAACAGTAATGGTAAGCATTTTTGGAAGAATGACTCCTGTTGAATTGAGATTTGACCAGGTGAAAAAATAATAATTATCTATGCAGTGGTATAAAAAATTATGGCTAAAAAATCTAATAATATAAAATCATTTCTTAAGCTTCTAGTTCCTGGTGGGGGTGCAACTCCTGCTCCGCCTGTTGGGTCTGCTCTTGGTCAACACGGTGTTAACATCATGGATTTTTGTAAACAATTTAATGCAAAGACAGCTGATCGCAAAGGCGAAACTGTTCCTGTTGTTATTACAGTGTTTAAAGATAGAAGTTTTACGTTTGTTATTAAAACATCTCCAACATCTGAGTTGATTAAAAAGAAAGTAAATGCTTCAAAAGGTTCTGCTCGTCCTCATGAACAAAAAGTTGGAAAAATAACATGGAATGATGTTGAGGAAATTGCAAAAGTTAAGCTTCCAGATTTAAATACGCGCGATGTTGCAGAAGCAAAAAAAGTCGTTGCTGGAACTGCGCGTAGTATGGGGGTAGAGGTTGTTGACTGATAGTAAAGGTTGTTATTATGAATAAGCACGGAAAGAAATATCGCAAAGTAAAAGAGCAATTCGACAAAGAATCTCTTTTGTTACGTGATGCACTTGGCAAGATTAAAGATTTGTCATTTGTAAAGTTTGATGAGTCAGTAGATGTTGCTGTGAACTTGGGAATAGATCCTTCTAAGGGTGATCAAGTAGTGCGAGGAAGTGTTGCGTTGCCTCATGGAACTGGTAAGCAGGTAAAAATTTTGGTTTTTGCAACAGGTCCAAAGGTTGACGAAGCAAAAGCTGCTGGAGCAGACTACGTTGGGTTTGATGATCTTGTTAAAAAAATATCTGATGGTTGGGTTGATTTTGATTATGCAGTAGCAACTCCAGATCTTATGCCTAAGTTGGGTGTTTTAGCAAAGATTTTAGGTCCTAAGGGTTTACTTCCTAATAAAAAACTAGGAACTGTAACAGATGATGTTGCGGAAATAGTTTCAGAATTGAAAAAAGGAAAAGCTTTTTTCAAGAATGATAAATATGGTTTAATACACTTTTCTATCGGCAAAGTTTCTTTTGATGGTGATAAGTTGCATGAAAATTTTAAAGAATTTTTTAAAGTTTTAACTGCTTCAAAGCCAGCTACTTCAAAAGGTCAATTTGTTCGAAAAGTTACGTTGTCTTCTACAATGGGAGTTGGTATTCCTGTTGATGTAGCTGATTTAGCTTAAAAGTAGTTTGGATAAGAGGTATAAAAATGAATCGTCAGCAAAAAGAAAGTATGGTTCAGGAGCTTAGCGAAAAATTCTTATCGAATGAAGCGTCATTTATTATTAATTGTCAGGGGTTGACAGTTGCGCAAGTGCAACAATTAAGAATGGCGTTAGGTGAGAAGAATAGTGAAATGCAAGTTGCTAAAAATAGACTTGTTAGAATAGCTATTCAAGATAAGCCTGGATGTGGAATGTTAGATGAGTCTTTAAAGGGGCAAAATGCTGTTGTATTTGCTCAGTCTGATTTAACAGGTACAGCAAAAGTTATTTATGACTTTGCAAAAGAAAATGAAGAGTTAGAAATCGTTGCAGGGTGCTATGCATCTCAGTTTCTTGATAAGCAATCTGTAGAAGCTTTGGCAAAGTTACCTTCACGAGAAGTATTGTTGGCACAGGTTTGCGGAACAATGAAAGCACCAATTACATCATTTGTAATTGTGTTAAAACAGGTACTCGTAAAAATGTTGTTGGTAATGAAAGCAATAGCGGAAAAGAAAAGCTAATTTGTTTAGTATTTGTGTTTTTTAACTGTTTTTATGGAGACTCATATGTCTAAAAATTTTGATCAAGTAATCGAAACAATCGAGAAAATGTCAGTATTAGAGCTTGCTGATCTTGTTAAAGCTTTAGAAGAAAAATTTGGTGTTTCAGCGGCAGCTATGGCAGCTCCTGCAGCAGCTCCTGCTGGAGATCAAGGTGGTGCGCCAGCTGAAGAAAAAACTGAATTTAAAGTTGTTTTAAAAGATATGGGCTCTCAAAAAATTAAAGTAATTCAAGCGTTGCGTAAAGTGCAGACACTAGGTTTAGCAGAAGCTAAAAAACTAGTAGAAAGCGCACCTGTAGCAATCGTTGAATCTGCTTCAAAAGAAGATGCTCAAAAAATGAAAGAAACGCTAGAAGCTGCAGGTGCTGTAGTAGAATTAGCGTAACTACTTTTTAGTGCGAGTTGTAGTAGAATGAGGGGTGCTGTTACTATATGGTGGTTTTTGCGGTAAGGAGGAGCATGATATCTTGCTCGACCATTGATAATTATATTGTACGTAAATCATTTAAAAAAAATAAATCTGTTATACCTGTACCAAATTTGATAGAGGTTCAATCAGATTCGTTTAATGATTTTGCGCAGTTGGATTTTTTGCCAGAAGAGCGTAAAAGTATAGGTCTTGAAAAAGTTTTTCAAGACATATTTCCGATAGAGTGTGGCTCAAAGCTTTCATTAGAATATGTTAGTTATGAGTTAGGTTCTTGGGCTTGTTCTTGTGGTGCTTTAACTGGTATGACAAATCGTTATACATGGAAAGATTCTGTTACAGGAGAAATAGGTGTTTCTCGTTTAGATGACAATGTTAAAACGAAAAGATATATTGTTTGTTCTGCGTGTCATTCACGTGTGAGACTTAGTGTTCCTTTTTCGGTTCAAGATTGTCGTGATAGCGAAAGAACATATTCATTTCCATTAAAAGTTAAAGTTCAATTGATTACTTGGGATAGTGATAAAGACTCCAAAGTTGTTCATGATATTAAGGAGCAAGATGTTTATTTTGCAGATGTTCCTGTCATGGTTGATTATTATGAACGAAATGGTCAATATAAACTTGGTAGTCAAGGAACATTTATTATAAATGGTGTTGATCGTGTTGTTGTTAGTCAGCTTCACAAGTCTTCTGGTGTCGTATTCTCCAAAAGCAAAAAAACCAAAGATTTAAGAGGGCGCCCTTACTACTTTGCACGTATTATTCCAATGCGTGGCTCGTGGCTTGACTTTGAATTTGATACAAGTGATTGTTTGTATGTTCGAATTGATAAGAAAAAGAAAGTCCTAGTAACAACTTTCTTACAAGCATTAGGTATGAAACGTGAAGAAATCTTGCCAAAATTTTATCAGGCAGATATCATTCATGTTAAAAATGAAACTTTTTATAAAAAAGTTGATGATAATTTAATTGGTTTACGTATTGAAAAAGATATGTTGCCAGCTTCTCAAGAAAAAAAGTTTTTAGGACGTCGAGTAACTCAAGATGTTTTAAAAGCTTTACAAGAAGCAAATGTAACATCTGTGCAAATGTCAAAAACGTTACTACTTAATAAAGTTGCACGTAATGACATTGTTGATAAAACAACAGGTGAAGTTCTTGTTGGTCAGGGTGATACGTTGATAGATGCAACTATTAATGTACTTGCTCAACATAATGGTTTAGAGATTGATTTAATTAATTCTCTTGGGTATACATTTCAACCAACAATGGCAATCAGTTTGTCTCATGATTCAAGTATGACTCATGAGGATGCTTTACATGAAATTCATGCAAAAGTTTGGCCAGGAGATGTGCCTTCTATTTCTGAAGTGAAAGAGCGCTTAGAAAAACAATTTTTCTCTTCACGTTTATATGACTTAGCAAAAGTTGGTCGAGTTCGTATGAATCAAAAGCTAGGTTTAAATGTAGATGAAGAAATTACAACACTTACTCTTGAAGATATGTATGCAACAATACAATATCTCATGGATTTACGTGAAAAAAATCTAGGTGAGCTTGATGATATTGATCATTTAGGTAATAGACGAGTAAGATTGGTTGGAGAATTACTTGGTAATCAAATACACACAGCGTTATCTCGTATTGAACGTATAGCAAAAGAACGTTTTAGAATGCAAGAAGTGCATAGCGCATTAATGCCTCAAGATTTTTTAAATGTTAAGCCGTTAAGTGCTGTAGTAAGAGAATTTTTTGGATCAAGTCAATTGTCTCAATTTATGGACCAAACGAATCCTCTTGCAGAATTAGCTCACAAAAGACGTTTGTCTGCTCTAGGGCCTGGTGGTGTTATGAAAGATCGTGCAACATATGAAGTACGTGATGTTCATACATCTCACTATGGAAGAATTTGTCCTATTGAAACTCCTGAGGGTCAAACAATTGGTCTTATTTCTTCTCTTGCGACATATGCGATGGTTAATGACTTAGGTTTTATTGAATCAGCATATCGACCAGTAAAAAATGGTAAAATACAAGATGAAGTTGTATTCATGAACGCTTTTGAAGAGGGTGCCCGTTATATAGCTCAAGCTGATGCTATGGATGATACGGGTAAAAAGTTAAAGCATGATACAGTTCTAGCTCGTCATGAAGGAAACTTTGAAGCAGTTGAAGCAAAAGTAGTTGATGCAATTGATTTATCTCCACAGCAACTTGTTTCTGTTGCTGCTTCATTAATTCCATTTTTAGAACATGATGATCCGAGTCGTGCACTTATGGGTTCTAACATGCAACGTCAAGCTGTTCCTTTAATTTGTCCACAAACACCTTTTGTTGGAACAGGGATGGAAAAAGAAGTTGCGAAATCATCTGGTGCAGCAATAATTGCTGATAAATCAGGAACAGTAAAATATGTTTCTGCTGATGAAATTATTATTGCAACAAATGAAAGTGACTTTAAAGATGAAGAAGCTTGGATTGATAATGCAACACAAGTTTACAAATTAAAAAAGTTTAATCGTTCAAGTTATAGTACATGGATTCATCAACGTCCTATTGTTCAAGTTGGCGATAAAATTTGTAAAGGTGACTTTTTAACAGATGGTTCTTCTTTAGAAGATAGAGAGCTTGCTTTAGGTGCAAACTTAACTGTTGCTTTTATGCCTTGGCGTGGTTACAACTTTGAAGATGCTATTGTTTTAAGTCAACGTTTAGTTGCAGATGATGTTTTAACTTCTGTGTCAATTGACGAATACTCAGTAGAGGCTCGAGATACAAAACTTGGACCAGAAGAAATTACAAAAGATATACCGAATGTCTCTGAAAAAGATTTAGCTTCTTTAGATGAATATGGTGTTATAAAAGTTGGTTCACGTGTTGTTCCTGGGGATATTCTTGTAGGGAAAGTAACATTAAAGGGTGATGTACAGTATTCTCCAGAAGAAAAACTACTACGTGCAATATTTGGTGAAAAATCTCGAGAAGTAAGAGATACTTCATTACGAGTATCACCGGGTATTGAGGGAACAGTGGTAGATGTAAAAATGTTTTCTCGTAGCGGTGCTCGTAAAGACAAGCGTTATAAAGAAGACGCAGACAGAAAAGTGTCAAAGCTTGAAGCAAGTTTGGCACGACAAATATCGTTGCTTGAAGATACATTACGTATCAAGTTAGCAGAAGTGCTTCATGGTGAAAAATCAGTAGGTAAGGCTTCGAAAAAACTTTTAACAAAAGAATTGTTCGATAAAAAATTATTTGTAGATATAGATATTGAGTCTCTTTTAACATTAAAATGTAAAGATGTTAAAAAGATGGAAATATTTGAAAAATTAAAAATTGCTTACGAGACTAAATTAGCAATTTTAAAAAGTGCTACAGAAGAAAAAATTGCTCTTATTAAGAAAAGTGATGATTTACCTTCAGGTGTTATTAAAGTTATTAAAGTTTATATAGCTTCTAAAAGAACAATATCTGTTGGTGATAAAATCGCTGGTAGACATGGTAACAAGGGTGTTGTTTCTAATATTTTACCTAGAGAAGATATGCCTTATTTAGAGGATGGAACTCCTGTAGATGTTGTGCTTAATCCGTTAGGTGTACCTTCACGTATGAACGTAGGACAAATTTTAGAAACTGTTTTAGGTTTTTCTAGTCAACGTCTTGGTAAAAAATTACAGACGTTAATAGAGCAAAAAGGCTATGACTCTGTTGTTACTTATCTTGAAAAGATTTATGGTAAAGAATTAGTTGAAGAAATCATTAATGCTCATGGTGAACATGGAATTATGGAGTTTGCCAAGAAAACAGCGCAAAAAGGTGTGTTGTTTCAAATTCCTATCTTCCAAGGAGCAAATTTTGAAAAAGATATTCAGCCTTTACTAAAAGAATGTAATTTACCTGAAAATGGAACATATAGAATTCGCGATGGTCGTACAGGTGATTATTTTGAGCAGCCAGTAACTATCGGTACAATTTATATGATTAAGTTAAATCATATGGTTGATGATAAATTACACGCTCGTTCTGTAGGTCCTTATTCATTGATTACACAACAACCATTAGGTGGTAAAGCACAATTTGGTGGACAGCGTTTTGGTGAAATGGAAGTTTGGGCACTTGAGGCATATGGAGCAGCTTATACATTACAAGAGTTGCTAACGTATAAATCAGATGATGTGATTGGACGTCATAAAGTGTATGAAACAATTGTTCGTGGTAATGATATTCCAGATCCAGGAATACCAGAATCATTTAATGTATTAGTAAAAGAACTGCAAAGCTTAGGGTTGCAAGTCGATTTATTTAAAGCTGGCAGGGAGGAATTAGGTGGCTAATCAAATTTTACAAAGATTTAGAGAATATATTCAGCCGTCACAATTTAATGCTGTTCGATTAAGGCTTGCTTCATCTGATAAAATTAAATCTTTATCATATGGTGAAGTGAAAAAAATTGAAACTATTAACTATAGAACATTAAAGCCTGAAAAAGATGGTTTGTTTTGTGCAAGAATATTTGGACCAGTAAAAGATTATGAATGCTTATGTGGAAAATATAAGCGTATGAAATTTCGGGGAATTATTTGTGAAAAATGCGGAGTGGAAGTTACATTATCAAAAGTAAGAAGAGATAGGATGGGGCATATTGAATTAGCAGCTCCTGTTTCACATATATGGTTTACAAAATCATTGCCAAGTAGAATAGCAACTTTGCTTGATATGACAATAAAAAATCTTGAGAAAGTTTTGTATTTTGAGCAGTTTATAGTTGTTGAACCAGGATTAACAGATCTTGAAAAAGGACAAATAATCTCTGAAGATCAATATATTGAATATCAGGATCAATACGGAGAAGATTCTTTTAGTGCACAAATTGGGGCTGAAGCAATTGAGCAAATGTTAAAAAATATAGATCTTGAAAATGATTATAAGCAATTAAAAATAGATTTAGAAGAAACTAAAT